>CAJANN010000039.1 GCA_903941095.1 uncultured Rhodospirillaceae bacterium
ACTACAATCCCGGTCACCAAATTCCGTGGTAGCCATGGCGGCAGCGCACTCTATCGGCCGATCGGCCTGGAGATATTTACTCATATTGTTGCCCGTCTCATGGAAGATCTGCCCGTAAAAGATGCGGTTGCGCGCGCATCGAAACTGCCCACCAAACTAATGGAAGAGCCCTACATCGCACTGATGTGGGATCCACGAAATCGAACAATTTCAAATTCGCATAAAGTGACACTGCGCGAAGTTCTGCTTCACATGGTTGGCAAATCTAAATACTCAGAAGCGACATTATTGGCGCGCTACAGAAAGGAGACGGGCGATGACAAGGCGTCCTTACCTCAAAAGCTTAAATGACAAAGCCTGCTGACCTTCAGAGCCAGCTCCCTCCATCTGGACATTTCAGCGACTGAGGCGATATTCCCCGGCTTACGATTGCGCTACGGAAAGGCGAGTGAGCAACCGCTCCGTCCACACGCTCAGCATCTCATCCGGGGTGCGCTCTCCCTGCCGCCGCAACACCTTCTTCTGGCGCCTACAGGTGACGAACGACGGGAGATCGGCCTCGGCCTTGCGGTCCCATCTTCCGCTTTTATCCACAAGCGCGTCGAGCAGGGTTTTGATGTGCCCTTCCATCTCGGCAAACGAGCACTCGGCGGTATAGCGCAACATCATGGCGGCCAGTCCCCGCAGGCCCTTGTGGTCCACGTCGATAAGGACCGCCGGCGGCCGATCGGGGAGCTGGAACAGGGCGACAAGGCAGGCCCGGCGGCCACGGCCGATCTCGGAAAACTCGCGCCCCTTCTTCAGGAAGAAATGGGACATGGAAATCTGGATATGCGGCCGCAGGACGGCGATCCGGCGCACGACGGCAGCCAGCCAGGCGGTTTCCCCAACGTAATCGTCTGCGCGTTCCAAATGCTTGAAGTCAATGGGCGGCAGTCCGTCTTGCGAGGCTTCTGGGTTGAGGCTGACCGGAAACAGAACTGGAGCCGTTGACGCTGTTCGGCGTTTGGCGGCGCCATCGTGGGCACCCTGGGCAGGTGTATCCCTGGCGGCAACGACCTTGGGCACTTTTACCCGGTCCACCGGGATATCGCGGTCAAAGGTGCTGAAGCGCTCCACCAGCGGCAAAGCCTTCTGGTGCTGGTTGCGGCGACTGCCGAGCCGTGGGTCGATCTCCGGCGTTCCTTCGCCGGTCGATGACGCATCTGCCTTGGTGGTGCGCTTGTGGGTGTGCCCGGCATCATCGGCGGTACCATCGTGCACGATGTGCCGGTCGGCGGGATGGGAATAGGTCAGCCTGTCGCATGGCAATGAACGGCCGAACAGCTTTTCGATTTCCAGCACCAGAGTGTGCTTCCCCAGTTTCACGCCGCGAAATTCGATGTGGGTGCTGATGGGCGGCAGCTCGAGCGAAACATAGGGGCGATGCAGGCTGCATCGGCGGACGCTGTCCCAGCAGCGCCGAGCGTCGGGATGAACGGCCAGCCAGGCGAATTCCTGCGCCTCCAGCTTTCCCAGGCACTTCAGCGGCATGTTCTCGGTGAAGTCTATGTGCAGATCCGCGTAGATGCCGGGCATGACCGGCACCGCCAGATTGCCAAGCCCAACCGGGTCCATGATCGCCCAGGCAAGGCGCTTGTTGAGCAGGAACAGATGGCGGACCAGTTCGATGGTGGGGATCAGGCAGACCGCCTCGCCGACGTGGTAGCGGAGCACCCGCTGCTTCCAGCCCCAATGCCAATCAAAAAAATACAACGAAGGCGGCACATTGGCGGCATCTTCCTCGCCCCCCTTCGAGAGATCGGGGATATCGAATTGCAGGGGAACACCCGTCGCCACCGTGGACAGCACTTCGCCACCGGAGACCACATGGCCAGGCGTCAACACCGGCAACAGGCCGATCGGGACCCAGTCCTCACGTAGGGTCTTTGAGCGCATACGTCGACTGATCACACGCACCTGCCAGCCCATATCCGGGTTGTTGTGGAACCCGCCCAGCCAGCGCAGTTCCAAATCCTCTGGCTCCTCCTCCCATGGTTTGAAACGGATCATGGCCCCTCGTACGCTTTCAGTGCGGCTTCGACTTGGGGCGACGCCTGGTCCGGCAGACCGGCCAGGCGCCGCAATCGCCAGGACTTCAGCGGCAGGTTCCGACGCCTCAACTCTTCCGCCGCCCACACGATCCGCCGCAGACGAAACTGCTCAACGCTTTCGGCCTCCTCGGCCAAAGCACGAGCGGTCATCGGCAATTTGGAGATGCGCGAAGCCAGCCAATCCCTCCGACCGAACTGACGCTGCAATATCGCCGCCGAGGCCCTGGTGGGTGGCGAGAGCGCCTTGATGCGCTTGGCTTCCGCCCGGAGCGCCCCGCACAATTGGCCATCCAGCACCGGCCAATCCCTCCTGGGCACCGGGTCTCGCGGGGGTGGCTGGGGGCAAGCCACCCTGGGTGATCGCGGAACGTGCGGCCGTGGTTTCAGCGGGGTCCACGGTACGTCGAGGCCGAGACGTTCCGCGTGAAGGCGGACGGTGCCGGGATCCACGCCCAAGGCCCTTGCCGTCGCCCGCAGCCCGGCCCCTTCGGCAACCAGTTGCCGCAGACGCTGCTGGAACAGCGGACCCAGATCGAGGATGCGCGGCTTGCTGCCTGGGACGGCGGCGAGACTGAACACGTAGCCGCAGGAACAGGAAAACTGGCCAATCAGCTTGCCACCCCCGTGATGGGTTCCGGCCAGTTGGACCATCGGCCGCCCATAATGCTCGGCCAAGGGGTTACGACAGGGCCAAGGGCCGAGGCCAAAGGGCGAGGCTTCCGCCACAGGCGCCTGGGCGTCGAGGAAGAGGCCCAGCAGAACATGCTGAAGCGGATGAAACGCCTTGCGGTGCTTGCGCGCCACGGCAGCCAGCCAGGATTCCGTACCGAGCATCTCCGGTTCGCCGGACCATGAGGCAAAATCCCGGTTCAGGCGTCGCTGGTCGATGCGATCTTCGCCCTTGCCGAACCCGCGCTGGCGCAGCTGCTGGTGATAGTATTCGCCCCATTCGTTGAGCGACATCGGCGCCGGCGGCGACCGCAAAAGCTGGGCGCACCGCTTCGCCACCATCCACGCGATCGAGGCGTCATCCTGGGCGCCTGACGACACTTGAGGGCAATTATCCTCGTCAGCCGCGATGAAGCTGTGCTGCCCGATGGTGCCCGGACAAACGGTGCTGTCCCGCAGGCGCGCACCATGTTCAGGACAAACCGTGACACCGGGGAGTTGGTGGTCCCGGCGCCAGTATAGTTCGCCGTATCGGGCCAACATTTGCGGTCGGCACGCCGGGCAATAGCGCAAGGCCGTTGCCCTCTGTACCCGACTGGCCGCCAGACCAAGCCGCACGGTGATCCATTCGGCATGACCGAGGAACAGGGCATTGCGGACCGCCAGCCGCACGTCCGCAGGCTGGAAGGCAGTCAGATATGGGTACAGGGTGAAATCCGCCAGCAGACGTTCAGGCGTCAATTCCCGCTGTGGCGGCAGCCGTTCGCTCAGCGCCTGGAGATGCCCCTGGAGCAACACGCCCGCCCGCACCGAGCGGTTACCAAACAGCACATCCAGCGTCCGCTTGGGGCTGGTCTCCCCCACATGGCGATGGAAGCGCGCCAGAAGGCTGTACAGCAGCTCGTCGGGATAGGCGGGCGGGAAATAGGGCAGCATGGCCGCACCTATCCGGCCAAGTCCTGGAGCGGATCGCGCACGTACCCGGCTTCCTTCAACGCCTCATAGGGGGAACGTTCGATGGCGAGACAGGCTAGCACGAAGCCGAGGACGGAATGGGGATCGACCTCCGGCTTGGCGCTTTTGGTGCGCTTCGGCGTGGCCTTCTTCTTCCCGGCCTGGAACTGCGCCAAAGCCGCCCCCAGCAGGTCGAACTCGTCGGCGCCATCCTGTCGTGCGCGGGCCAGCAGGACTTCAGCGAGATCATCGGCGATGCCCATGGCGGCGAGTGCCTGGCGCGGGGAGATCGGAGACGTCACTGCCGCTGGCGGTTCCTCGCGGATAGGCATGGGCGGGGCGTAGTCCGCGAACACCTGCTGGATGTATTTCTGGAGCGGTCGGATGTCGTCGTATTTCGCCATCGCCCGCTCGTCGCCCCGCTTCAGAGCGTTTATCATGGGGGCGATCAGCTTGAAATCCTGCGCCACCACCTGAAGCAACAGCTCGCGGTCAAGACGCTCGGGGCGCCGTCGCACCGCCCGCAGGCGAATGGCGCGCAATTGGGCCAGCATGAAGAGCTTCACCACGACGTCGATGATGCCCTGGCTTTCCTCGTACAGAACCTGCCGCAGGTCGTCGGTCAGAGGCGTGAATTCCTGGGTCCACTGGTATCGCCACATGGTTTCGACGAAGTGGTCCCAGGTGCGATCCGGTTTCAAGTTATCCCAAACCAGACTGCCCAAGCCGCTGGCCCGGCGTGCCTGCCGGAAGTTCCCCTGGAGGACGGACATGGCGCCATGCGTGCCCACAATCAGCACGGGAATGCCGATGGTGTTGACCAGCGTGACCAGGAAGTTCAGCAGTGCATCCGGGCCAACGCCGCGGGTCTGATTGAGATGCTGGATTTCATCGATGACCAGCACACCCAAGGCATGAAGATTGGCAACCTGGTACATGTGGCGGATCATTTCGTCCAGACCACGGCGCGGACCGGCAAACTCCCGGATGTAGTCGGTTCCCAACAGGTCATCGATGGCCTGGAAGAAGCTGATGCACAGCTGCTTTGGCGAACCCTGGGACGGACAATCCAACTTCAGCCAAACGATCTGGTAAAAGCTGTACGGTGCCTCGTGATAAAGAATCTGCGGATAGAGATTCAGGAGACGCTCAACCGTCCTGCTCTTGCCCATGCCCGAGCAGCCAACCAAGGCCATGCTGGAGGCGGTTGAAGGCGCTCGTTGGCGCCCCAAGAGCAAATCCTTGTGGACGATCCGGTCGTGGCCGTCCTGAAGGCGCTGAAAATACGTCTTATCCAGCGGGTTCCGACTGACATATCCCTGCCGGATCAGAACGGACAGCGCCGTTTCCAGCTTCAAATGCTGCTCCAGCGGCAGGAAATAATTGTTCAGGCGTTGAATGCAGTGCACCCGCAGTTCGTCGGGGAAGCTGCGTTCCCGCTCGTGAAATGCCGGTGGCGCGTTGAGCGTCTTCACCGCCGCAGCCATGGACAAAATGGGCGGCAGGTTGGCGATGAAGGGATTACCGCTGTACTCGGGCAATTGGAAATCCTGGGGATCATTTGTCGTCATCGCCATCCTCCCCCAGGCTGCGCAGGATCTCGGTGATGTCGGGCTCGCTGGTGTCGTCGGCCCGGTTGCCTGGGAATTGCAGCACCGTGGCCGATGGCTGTTCCGGCCTGGCAAAGCGGAAGGCTTCCTCCGGACGGTTTGCCGCCTTTTCGGCCGCCCGGTTCTTGCGAACGCCCTTGGTGCGCTGGCTGTCGCTCTCTGTGTTGAAGGCCCGCGCCGCCTGGGTTTTCTTATCAGCCCTGTCGATCACCTCTTGAATGGCGTCGTTGAGGCTGAACTGACCGCTCAGTTGATTGGGGTGGCTGGCCGCCACCTGTCGGCGGTCTTCCTTGCGCAACTGGTCAATTTCCCACAGGGACTTGCCGCGATAATCGGCGCTGGCGTCCGTCAGGGCGCAGGGAATGAAGCGAACCCGCTCCCCCTCTTCCTGCACGTAGATGTCGTCCATCAGCCGCGGATCGTAGGACACGCGAACCTTCCAGTTTCCCTTCTGGCGTGCGCGTTCGAACCAATGTTCCTCCAGCGCCTTGGCACAACTGTAGAAGCAACCCCAGAACCGAATGCCCTTGGCCGTCACCGTGGCCTCGTCACTGGGCATCAGGGCCAGCCGGACCGTCTCGGACGGGAAGGACCGCAGGAAACCGCTGCGATTGACGATCCCCCAGTGCCACAGTTCTATGGGCACGGGTGGCGCCTCGTCGGCGATCATTTCCGGGGTCCGCCGGTACTCCTTCAGGACGTGATGGTTATTGTAATAGAGGACGCAGCGGATGAAGATTTCCGTGAAATCGGCCAGATTCAGCTTGCCGTC
>CAJANN010000040.1 GCA_903941095.1 uncultured Rhodospirillaceae bacterium
ATGCCCATCAGCAGGTACTGCTTGCCCTTGCGCAGTTCCTTGACCTCGGGCGGAATCGAGAAGCCGCCCATCAGTTCGGTGATGAAATCGACGTAGTCGGCATCGGAGGCGATATAGACCGCTTCCGGCTTGGGCGTGCCCATCGGCTTGAAGAGGATGGGAATGGCCGGATTGATGACGGTACTCTTCTGGTAGGCCTGGCCGTCCCAGAAATAGAGCTTGTAGCGGAAGTCGGTGCCGCCGATGCGGGCGATGCCGGTAATCAGGTTGTGCGGCACGTCGGCGTAGGAGTCCTGCAGCTGCGTATCGCGGTTGATGTCGATGACGTAGTGCGGCGCAATGCCCTTCAGCCAGTCGTGCAACGCACCGCGCGTCCACAGGGTGTCGCCATAGACGCGGGTCAGGAACTTGGTGACGGTGCTCCGGCCGCGCTTCAGTTCGACGTTCATCGCGGCCCGCGGGAACTCGTACATCAGCTTGGGTGCCATCGGTTTGCCGTCGTTCATCGCGTAGATCAGCGAATCGCTGTCGGCGGGAATCGGCGCGCCGGTCGCGGCATTCTTCACATCGGCCAGGGCGCCGGGGCCAAGGTAAGGCACGATGCTGCCATCCTTGAGGCCGGCGAGCAGTTTTGCGCGGAGTTCTGGGGTCATTTTGTTTGCTCTGAGTTGGGTATGACCCCTCACAGCAAATTCCACGCCCGACACCGGAGCACGCAGTGGCGGGCCTTTCCGGCCGCACTGGTAGGCCATTGTCGGGTTTGCGACAGGCGGCGCCAGGGGTTATGCTGAAAATGTGTCGCACCGCCCTCCGCCCCCGCCATGCGCTTTTCCCGCATTTACCTGAACCGCCTGCAGAACCAGCCCCCGGTCGATGACACGGTGGTCGTCATCGATGTCCTGCGTTCCTTCACGACGGCAGCCGTCGCGCTATCACGCGGGGCCAAAGCGATATATCCGGTGGAAGGCGTCGCGGCGGCGGCCGCCCTGGCCGAAACGATGCCGGATTCGCTGCTCGTCGGCGCCGTGGTCGGCGGCGACCCGGCCCCGGGTTTTGATTTCGGGAACTCGCCGGCGGCGCTGATGGCCGCCGATCTGACTGGCCGCAACATCGTCATGAGCACCGCCGCCGGCGTGCGCGGCCTGCAACGTTTTGGCGGCGTCCGCCGCCTCTTTGCCGGCAGCCTCGTCTGCGCCCGGGCCACGGCAGAGGCGATTCGCGCCGCCGGGGCCGACGATGTCTGTTTCGTCATCACCGGCGACTGGATCGATCGCGACGGCGACGAGGACATCGCCTGCGCCGACTATCTCGAAGCCCTGCTCCGCGGCGAGGCCGCCGATCCGGGCCCGATCTCCCGCCGGGTCAGGCAGTCGGATTTCGGCCGGCGATTCGGCACCGCGGCCTGGCCCAACCTGCCCGCCGCCGACCTGGACCTGGCCGCCCAGGCCGATTTGTTCGATTTCGCCCTGCCCGTCCGGCGCGAGCGCGACCATCTGGTCATCCGCTGAAGCACGGCGGGTCTAAGCGGCAAATGCTACGGTAAGCCCGAAATTTTGCCCAAAATCGAAAT
>CAJANN010000041.1 GCA_903941095.1 uncultured Rhodospirillaceae bacterium
CGACGGGGAGGTTTGGCACCTCGATGTCGGCTCATCACATCCTGGGGCTGGAGCAGGTCCCAAGGGTTCGGCTGTTCGCCGATTAAAGTGGTACGTGAGCTGGGTTTAGAACGTCGTGAGACAGTTCGGTCCCTATCTACCGTGGGTGTCGGAAACTTGAGAGGACCTGTCCCTAGTACGAGAGGACCGGGATGGACGCACCTCTGGTGTACCGGTTGTCGCGCCAGCGGCATTGCCGGGTAGCTACGTGCGGACGAGATAACCGCTGAATGCATCTAAGCGGGAAGCTCCCCTCAAAACAAGGTTTCCCTATCAGAGCCGTCGTAGACCACGACGTCGATAGGTGGCATGTGGAAGCGTGGCAACATGTGAAGCTAAGCCATACTAATCGCTCGATCGGCTTGATCGCACCCTGTGCAGCGGCAAGCCCAATCAATCGTCAGAACGCATACCATGATCAGGAATAACCGCTTCTTTAGACGACCTGGTGGTCATAGCGGGGGGCCTGCACCCGATCCCATCCCGAACTCGGACGTGAAAACCCCCAGCGCCAATGGTACTGTGTCTTAAGGCACGGGAGAGTAGGTCGCTGCCAGGTCTTCCAAAGAAGCGGTCAAGACCTTTCACAACGACACGCAAGCGGCCCGGTTCTTACCGGGCCGTACCCTTTTCCGCGGGGTGGAGCAGCCCGGTAGCTCGTCAGGCTCATAACCTGAAGGTCGCAGGTTCAAATCCTGCCCCCGCAACCAAGATTCTCTCAATGAAATCAACGATCTAGGCCACCTTCGGGTGGCCTTTTCCGTGTCGCATGCCGTATGAGCGATGCTCATAAAATTAGTCATTGGAATCAATCTGTTATCGCCTATTATCGCTCATTATCGTTCATTCTGTGCAACACCGATGCGACACGGAACGGCCCCCACGTTCATCGGATGTTCCGAGAGCGTTGTTCGGACCGGTCCCGGTGTGCCATCATCATGCGGCCATCCTCCTGAGCCCCCAGAGGGCCCGAGGGCCGCGAGCCCCGAGGATGGCAACGCCTCCCCTCCAACCAGGTGACGGCATGGGCGACGAACCCGATTTCGACAAGATGACCGACGAAGAATTCAATCGGCTGGCCGATGAGCATTTGAAGAAGCTCGACGACATGCCACGCCCCAAGCGTACCCGCGAGGATGCGCCGATGGATGGCGTGGTGGTGGAACCGCCTCGGAAGAAGTGATCAGCTTCTCCGTGTGCCCTGCCGCTGGGTGCCGAAGGTTCCGTTCATCGCACTATCGAAGCGGCCCTTCCGAATGGCCTGATCGACTGTATCTTGGATGAAGACTTCCATGATGTCGGTTCCACCCGGTCCAGTACGCCGTTGGACTTGAACGGGTTCGGCCCCGGAACTCGTGCGCTGGTCATTGATGATGACCTGCATTCCCCCGCCGCCGCCCGCCGGCCGCTGATTCCAACGATGACGGGGATCGTCCCGAGTGAGCACTTCCTCATCATCCTTGAGGATGGCGGCTACCTCGCCAGGGTACAGCGACGGTGCCTTGCCGGTGTGGTATCGGGGCGCCCCGATGAAGATGCTGGGATCGACGGGACGGTATAGCCCGCCCATGCCGGCCATGCCGCCGAAGTGGTTCAGCGGGGATACGATGACCGGCTCCGGAGCGGGAAAGCCACCACCGGGAAGGTAGTCGATGGTGCTGGCACCCATCGGACTGACGTCGCCCACCCCGCCGCCGCCGAACAGGTTCTTGCTGATCCCTGCCGTGAAGGCGTCGAACAGTCCCCCGAGGGAACCGATGATCATCTTCTGCGCCTGAATGCGAATCAGGCCTTCGATGATGGTGTTGAACAGGTCGGAGAACTCCAGCTTTCCGGTGCGCACCGCCTTGACGATGCTGTCCTCCATCGACTGGAAGACGTCGCGGGTGAAGCGGTAGGTCTGGCGGGCCGCGTTGGTGGCCTCACGCTCGTACTCTCTGAAGGCGAGGATGGCGCCGTCCTGCCAGTTGTCGGAAGCCGACAGCATGGCGTCATAGGCATCATCCCACGCGGCGGCCATCGCCTTGGCGCTGGCGCCTCCCTCTTGCTGGAGGGCCCGCAAGGTCTCCATTTGGCGCTGGGCGGCCTCTGCCGCGCGCACGTCGGCCAGTCGGGGACCGTACCCCATGAACCCGTCCCGGACCTTGGCGAGCTCCATGTCGACCATCTTGTCGGACACCATGTCGGGAGCGGCAGCCTGGAGCTCCTTCATCCGGTCGTGCGCGGCCCGGATTGCGGCCGAAGGATCGTACCGCTCCAGGAGCGCCTGAGCCTCCTTCCGGGCCCGTGCGTCGGCCTCCAGTTCCTCCCGGAACTGCCGCTGCAGGTCGGTGGCTTGATGAAGCGACAGAATGACGCCCGCGAGCGCCCGCTCATGGCCGTTCAGCCCCCGGACAACCTCCCCGGTGGCGCCGATTTCGTTCCCGGCAAGGTGAATGCCGGCCTGCCGCAAGCCGTTGAGGACGGCCGCCTGTTCCGCCGTGGCGTAGAGTTGCCGTTCCTCGAGCTGGAGTTCCCGCGTCTTCTCCCCGATCTTGAGGGCGTCGATCTGGCGCTGGACGGCAACCAGGCGCTCGACGTCCTGGGAGGTGAACACCATTTCCCCGGTATCATCCTTGCGCTGGCGGGACAGCTTCAGGCGCAGCGAGTCCGCCTCGCTCTTGCCGATGGTGTCGCGGACCAGTTCAAGCTGGGCAAGGGCTTTCTTGAATTCCGACAGGGCTTGCTGTGTCGCCCGCCCGCCGGCGGCTGCCGCCTGCCCGATCCCGAGCAAGGCCCGCTGGGCATCGGTGGCGGTGCCGTTCAGCACCGCGAGCGCGGCCTCCGCTTCGGCCAGCTTGGCGATCATGTCCAACAGCGGCGCCCCCAGGTTGGCGAATTCCGCCGCAAGGGGCTGGAGCCGCTTGTCCCCGTTGCCGAGCTTGGCGATCTCCTCCAGCATGGCAGACGCCTCCAGCCGGCCGGCAAGGAATTGCCGGTGAAGATCCCGGACAGGCGCAACCAGGGACTCGATTTCGGCCTTGGGCAGGCCGGTATCGAAGGCGAATCGGTCGATCCGGAACTGTCCCGCCCGGAGGTAGGATTCCTCTTGGGAAACCGCCCGCTTGGTGGCATCCACCGATTCCTGCAAGTGGAGACGCCGCAACTCGCGCATTTCGTCCGCCACCCCCCGGACCTTGCCGGTGGTGGCGTCGAGTACCGCGTTGAATTCGCGCATGGCCTTGGTGTGCTGATCGGCCGCCCGTTCCGCCTCGGTTTGGCGGGTGGCCAGGACGTAGACGGCCGCCGCCGCCGCGGTGATGGCGAAACCGACCGGCCCGCCGAAGAAGGCCATGACCGACTGCAATCCCTTCATGGCGCCGCTGGCCAACGTCGCGGCCAGGGTGGTCTGACGAAGGGCCGCCGCATGGGCGGCGGTGGCAGCAGTGGCACGGGCTTCGGCGGCGGCAAGGCTCGCTCCGCTGGAGGTGAGCAAGGCCTGAGCGGCAGCCAGGTCCCGCGACTTGGCGGCCAACTCGTTGACCATCAGGGCGCGGCCCCGCGCGGTGATCTGTGCCCCGAGTTGGGCATTGGCCAGCGCGATTTCGGCCTGAATGCCCGCCACCAGGGTTTGATTGCTGAGGTGTTGGGCCTGAGCCCCGGCAAGGGCGCTGGCAGCCGCTTCCTTGGTGGCCAGGGCTTGCGCGGCGGCGGCTTGGGCGCTGCCCAGCATGACGGCGGTGCCGCGCATGGTGGCGGTGCTGAGTTGCACCTGAGCGACGGCAAGGGCGCCTGCCCGCTCGACGGCGGGGCCGAGCCCCCTGGCTACCAGGACCGTCCCCACCGCGCCCGCCAGGGCGATGGCCGAGTCCGCCACCGTGTTGAAATTCTCGCCAAGCGACTGGACACCCGCCGCCAGCGCCCGCGTCGTCCCGAGGGCGGAATCGGTGGTGCCGATGTACCTGAGCGTGCTGTTCTCCACTGTTCGCCATGCCTGCGAAAGGGTGACGGGCAGTTGGGAGAATTCGCGGTCGATGACGGCCCGTTGGGCGATCAGGGCGTCAATGACGGCCTGCGAAGTGATCTTGCCTTCGGCCCCCAAGGTCCGAAGTTGGCCGATGGTCTTGCCCATGCCGACGGCGATGGCCTCGGCGAGGCGGGGGGCTTGCTCCAGCACCGACCGGAGCTCGTCGCCGCGAAGCTGTCCGGACGCCAGGCCTTGCCCAAGCTGGGTGATCGCCGCTGCCGCTTCCTGTGCCGTGGCGCCGGAGACGGCCATCGCCTTGTTGACGGTCTCGGTGACGTCCAACAACGTCCCCTGGGAAACGCCAAGGTCGCGGGTGCTGCGAGCCAGCCGGGCATACAATTCGACCGAATCGGCGAAGTCCGCCCGGGTCCGCTGCGAAGCTGCGAACAATTCGTCCTGGGTACTTCGCAACTCGCGTGCGGACTGGGTAACCAGCCGGAGGCGGCCCTCCAACGTCTGCCAGCGATCCGCCGCGTCCGCGATCTCCCGCAGCGCCAGCGCCCCGCCGATACCGGCCATTGCCCCCGTGACCAGCCCCACCATTGCATGGAGATTCCTGAGCGGGCCGAGCATGGCGTCGACATGGCGGTTGAGGCCCATTGCGGCGGCCTCTGCCCGTCCGCCGGCGGCGGCGAAGCGGTCCAGTTCCGCATGTGCCCTGGAAATCTGGGTCGAGTCGACTGCGAGGCCGAGAGTCGCGATATCGACGGTCATGCTGGCGACTCCAGGTCGGCGAGGTGGCGGATGCAGATGCCTCCTGCGTCGATGCGGGCGCTGGTCAGCAACCCGCCGACGGGCAGACCGGATGCGCGGATGGAACGGCCAAGGGCGATGTGTAGGGATTCGGCCGCCGCCAAGTCGCCTTCGGCCGCCGGGATCCAGCTATCCGTGATGGCGTCGTTCGAATAGGGCGCCTCCGGCATGATCGCATGCCCACGGCTCAGGCGAACGGGGGTGTCCCCGTTCGTCGTATCGACGAAGATGGCTGCCGGTTCGTCGCCCCACATGCCCGCGAGCACGATTCGTAGGTCACCGAACAGGCTGGTGTCGCCGATGGTCGAGAGGTGGGTGAACCTGGGATCGTTGCGGATGGCATCGTATTGGGAGCGCAGAATGGACAACAGGTGCGCCAATGCGCCTGCCGCAAGGAACGGGAGCGCCTTGCCGGGACCAGTCGGGATGTCGCCGACGCACAGGGCCGTGCCGATCGCCTCCAGGGCAATGGCGTTGCCCTGCATCGCGCCGGCAATGCCGATGTGCGACCAGACGCGAAGCTTGGCGGTGTGACCAAGCTTGGTTACCCCGTCGACTCGATGGAACATGGCGGTGTCCCCGGTGATCAGGGTGAAGGCGGGGGAAATGGTGGTGATGATGGCGCTCATGCGGGACACTCCAGGGCGTAGATGGTGACGTTGCCGCAGCGGGGAATGACGCCAGCGACGACGGCCTTGCCGATGGCCATCCAGGTGACGGCCTCGCCGAAGGCGGTGAAAGCGACACCCTCGCCGAAGCCGATGGCGCCCGCGATGGGCCCGGCTGCGATGGTGGCAGCGACCATGACGGCCAGCATCAGCACCATGCGCATGGGGCTCTTGCCGCCGCCCCCGCCGCCCCCGCCACGAGGGATCGGCCGAATGGAAACCATCGTTCCCGCCTTGGGCTTGATGCGGCCCCACCAATCGCGGGGAACCACGTCCTCATTGACCCAGACCCGCAGCATCGGGCGGTAGGCGGGCTCCAGGCCAGCGGCCTCGATGATGTCGGTGATCGTCCACCCGGCAGGGACCGTGCCCGTGATCCGCTCGCTCATTCGGAACGGATTGGTGAGGATCATGACCCGCACCCCGCCGGCCCCTTCGGGCAACAGCGCCGGGACGATGGCGGGCAGCGATGGTGTGATCGTCTCGGTCACATCGGGCCTCCTTGACGGGGGAATGGGGCTCCAGCCTGCACTGGAGCCCCGTCTTGCCTGCCGCGCCCCCGAGGTGACAGGGGCCGCCGGCTGTCGCGGTTGCTTGCTGAGGGTGGCGACTCACGACTAAGGCCACCGCCGCTCCTGCCCCTATCCGAGGCACCCTGCGGCCGGGACCCGCCGGCCCTCAGGCCTGCGGAGAGAGATACGCCCCATAGGTGATGCTGGGGGTCGTGCCCCCGAGCGTCGCCTTGACCCGGATCGCGGCGGCGGACGTGTCGAACTGGCCGATCAGCTCGCTCGACAGCGGCCATTCGTAGACGCCCGGTTCGGTCACCGGCAGGGAGATGATTTCCGTCGGGCTGCCGAAATCGGTGTCCGCGTCCGTCTCGATCGACAGGGCATAGGTTTCGTCGCCGGTGGTGTCGTCGGCGGCGGTGACGGTGAAGACGGCCTTGAACGGGCCCGCCTTCAACACCTCCAGGGCGATGCCGGTTTCGGCCGTGGTGCTGGTCACGGCACCGGCGGAGGGGCCACGCAGGACCAGCGCGGCGTCATAGGGACGGAATGCCATCGTCAGTCCTCCGATCAGGATGCGTTGATGCGCGACAGGCGGGCCGCCGCCTTGGGGTGCTTCAGCACATAGGCGGCGAACCACTCGATGCGGGTCCGGAAGGCCGGCTTGTTCGGAAGCTCGCCCAGGTCCCGCACATCGACCGGAGCGGTCTGGATGCCGTGGAAGACGTCCATGCCCAGGCGAACGGCGTAGATCGACGCGGTGTCGAGGTTGCCCTGCCCGTCGTTCTCGTCGAATCCCAGGACGGGCTTGCCCTCTTCGTCGTCCTCGATGATGCCGATGGGAATACCGGCATACTGGGTCATCGGGCGCCCGAGCTGGTCCATCGTCATGGTGACGGCGGAGGTGCCGGCGGCCAGGTCAGTGACCTTGCGCCGCAGCGCCTTGTTCATCATCAGCAGGGAGGGTGCGCCCTGGATGGCGTCGATCAACTCGTTCAGCTTGGCCAGGGTCAGGGCGGCCCCGCCGACCGCAAGCTGAATGTGCTGCGCGCCGGTGAGGCGCTTGTTCAGGCCGTCGAATTCGCGCGGATCGGTTTCGCTGTCCCCGTCGAAGAAGGCCTTGCCCCAGCGCAAGGCCAGGGCCTTCGCCTTCAGGCCGTCATGCACGGCGCGGGCATCGTTGGTGCCGGTGCCGGTCTGGATCAGGAAGGTGTCATAGTCGGACTCGCCGCCGCAGATGCGCAGGGCTTCGGTCTGCGGATTGATGACGCCCGTCGACTCGGTGTAGCTCTCGTTGATGCCACGGAACGCCACGCCCGGAAGGGTGCCCTCGCGGTTGTAGACGTAGGCCGGGCCGTTGATGTCCTCGAACGGCAGGTTCAGCAGGACGGGGTTTTCGCGCGCGAAGATTTCCACCACGCCCTGCACCAGGGGAGACGGGTTCAGCTTCGCGGCTTCGAGGATGGTCAGCATGTGCTAGGCCTCACTTCTTGCCGTAGCCGTGGGCGATGCGCGCCATCGGCGGGAGTTGCGACAGGTCCACATCCTTGGGCGTCACCTTGGGCTTGCCGGTGTCGGTTTCGGGCACCTTCACGGTTTCCTTGCCGCCGCCGAACACGCCCGTCGCCTTGGCTTTCTGGAACCACTTGATCTTGTCGGCCGGGGACAGGCCTTCGGGGATCAGCGGCTTCAGGGCTTCGGGCACCTCGGAGAGAAAGGCGTCGGCAATGGTCGTGAGCTCGGTCTCGAGCGCGCGCCGTTTGCCCACTTCCTCGTCGAGGCGAGCCTTGGGAATCATGTGGTCCGCCTTCTCGCTGGCGGCGGGAGCGGGAGCGCCGTTGTCGGACGACGAGGCCGGGGTATCGGTCATTGCTGCGGGGTCCCCTGGAAGCTCGGGCCGGCAAAGCCGCCGACTCCGAGGGTTGCGGTTTCGTCACGTCGGCGCGCCAACTCCGTCAGGGCGTCTTCGCGGGTCCGGATGTCGGGATTGTCGGCCATCATGGCGTCGACCGGGCTCCAGATGCCCAGGTCCAGCCGCCGCTGGTAGGCGTCGAGACGCTCCGTCTCGGACATGGATTCGGTGATTTCGCCGAAATCGACGCGGAGGGTCGCGGCCTCGGGAATGGCGCCCGGCTGGTGGGTGTTGACCACCACCTTGACCACGTCGAACAGGCGCGCTTCGTAGCCCCGCCAGAGCTCGATATCGTCCTGCCGGGCCTCCAGGAGGTCCCTGTTCTCGGCTTCCTTGGCAGCGCCGCTTTCTGCCTTGGGGGTGAGCTCGAACACGTTGGCGGCCAGGTCGTTCGCAACCGCCGTCTGCTTGATCAGGAATTCGATCGCCCGCAACACCTCTTCGATGGGGGAGTTGGGGGCCGCGAACCCGAATTTTCCGTTCTCCGGGAGCTTGATCGCGGTGTTCGGCCCGATGTCGAGGAAATCGTCCGTCGGCAGGCCCGCCGCCCATGCCTGCCCGTGCGACTGGAGCTCGATCGCCCGCCAGAGGTTGGCCAGGGCGACGTTGACGGCCTGTTGCGCCTCGATGAGGTCGTCTCCGCCGGAGAGGAAGAACTCGTCGTCGGGGGAGGAATCGAAGCATGGAACGAACGGCAGCATGCCGTATGGATTGACGTTGCCGGGATTGCCGGTCAGCGACATGGGCTGCCCGCGATAGTCGCGGCGGACATAGCCCGTGGCAGTCCAGTCCGAATAGGTGGTCTCGGTCTCCTTCGTCCCCAGGTGGGTGACGACGAGGCGTTCGGGTTGCTCGGGATCGTCGGCAACCGCGTCCAGGACGTTGGGAGTGATGACGGCCAGTGTCGGGCGGCCGTTCCATCCCACCTGGAGCGCGGTTGTCTTCAGCAGCTTGGTCAGGCGGTTGGCCTTCTTCAGCACGACGTTCGCGCCCATCGCCTGATAGAGCGCCTCGCCGGCATCCTGATCCCAGCCCTCGAACGTGCGCACGGGCGCCAGCTTGTAGACCATCGCCCGCTTGTTGGTGATCTTGCGAACCAGGTTCACCTGGAACAGGCGGAAGTCTTCGGGAGTGCTCCACCTCTGCCGGATCAGGGACAGGAGGTCATCGGCTTGCTGATCGCGGTAGTACCGCAGGCGCAGTTCCGCCTTCGCCTTGCGTCCTGCCGACGACTTGACGAGGGTGATGATCGGGTCCAGTCCCTGAAAGAATGGCAGTTTGACCATGTCAAGACTTTAGTTCTGTTTTGGTAAGTATTCAACGGCGAACAGTGTGTGATCCTGTGTTGATAAGCTTGTACCTAACGAAGTCTGGCAATAACAACGGCGCTATTCCTGCTCTATCTCTGTATTTCTGATACAGAGCGTTGACGAGCGAAAATGAACGACATTCTTCCGCACAAAATGGCGTTAGTTCCCCTCCATTGAGAATACACAGCGGGGCGATGCGCCCGACCGCGTCGCAATGGATGCCCGGTATCTCGTAGGGGTTCAGTTCGATTTCCCGGAGGGCATAGACGGCCCATGCCAGCGAATAGACGTGGTCGTCGTGCTGTCCCTTGGCGTGCTCGAATCGCGGGATGGCGCCCTTCGCGCCATTGGCGACGAGCATGTACTCGAACGTCCCCATTTCGGCGAGCAAGCGATCGTGGGCCGGGTGGATGTGGAGGCGCCCCTCCGTCGCCGCGTTGTAGAGGGCGGTGAAGGCGTTGGCCTGCCGCTCCAGGGTGGCGGAGACAAGCTCATGGTCGAATGGCTGTTCGCCGCACCATGCCGCGATGTCTTGGGCATTGTAGGTCTCGATTGCCGCCCGCGACATGCCGAAATCCCGGTGATAGCGGGTGAGCGCCTTCTTGATGCCCGCTGCGGCGCTGAACTTGATGGCGTCCGAGGCCAGCACATAGAAATGCTCGTCTTCCCCCTGCAGCACCTTCAGCACGCAGGTCGCCACCGTCGAGTCGCCATGCAAGCTGAAGCCGTAGGCGCGATCCAGCCCGCCGCCAACCGCGTATGCTGCCCCGTTGACCAGGGTGGGGACGTCGATGGCATAGGACCCACGGCACAGGTCGATGATCGCCGGCGGGAACAGTGCGTTGCTGGCGGCCGTCCACTGGTTGAGGTGCTGTTGCGCGAATTCCGCCGGCAGCATTTGCGCGGCACGGCTCCGCAGCTTCGCCGGGGCGATCCAGGACGGGCCACGGGCAACCGCGTCCTCCAGGTCCCGGTATTCGATGTGGGAGAAGAACAGGGTTGGATCTTCTCCCCGTTCCGCCACCAAGGCGAGGGCATAGAGCGGGCTCGACCGACTGCCCACGGTACTGTCGACCAGGACCAGGCCGTCCTCGGTGTCGATCGTGCTGGAGGCGAGGGTTTGATAGACGGTGTCGGTGCGGGCCGCGTGCAACTCGGACACCTGAGCGACCGACAGCTTCTTGCCGTAGAGGCTGGCCGCGTTTGCCGGGTAACCCTGAATGATGTTGCCCAGCATCTCGTATGCGATGGAATCCGCACCGATCTTGATGCGGCCGTCCTTGGCCAGGGATGCGGGGTACGCTGTTTGTTCCAGGATGGTCTTGACCAGCTTGAACGCGGTGTCGACCGACTGCCGCTCACTGTTGGCGACGATGGCCACCGTCTGCGTCCTGCGGGTGAGGAAGCGCCACGCGATGATGAGGGCCGACACCACCGTCTTGCCGTGGCGTCGTGGCCAACAGAACACCACCGTCGAGAACCCGCCATCAAGGGCCTGCCGGATCGCCTCCCGGACTTCCTCGTTCGGCACGACGAAGGGCTCAAATCCCCCCTTTTCGGAGGGTATCATCGGCTTGACGTCGTCCAGCCACCGGAAGAAGCCATCCGCCCCTTTCCGCCACTCTACGATCTTGGCGTTCAGGTCGATCTTCCCCATCGTCATGCCCCCATCGTGGTCGGATACAGGCGCCGCAGCTCGTCGATCGACAGCGGCCGGTCATAGGTGGCGAAGGCCGACAGCGGCAGGCCGTCCTTCCAAGCCCGATACCGGGTCTCCCCCAGCGTCTCCCGTTGAAATTCGCGCGGTTGCCGCCTGAGCCAGTCCTCATAGGTCCAGTTGGCCGACACCGGTCCCGAGGCGCTGGCCTGCGTCCCGAGCGGCGCCTCGTCCAGGTCCGCAGCATCGGGCCCCAGTAACTCCGCCCAACTCTTGGTGAGCGGCAGTGCCACTGAGCGGCAATTCGGATGGCGGGGCGGCTTCGGGGCATCAGGATCGTCGAAGCTCCATTCCGTGCCCGACAGGGCCGAACAGATGCGCGATGTCCGCCCGTCGAGGGTGGCGAGGAACCGCCAGCCCTTCAGCACCCCGTTCGGGCCGCTGTTAGCCTTGAAGACTTCCATCCGCGCCCGGTTCCCGGTGGCGTTGATCGCCGTCCGTGCCAGCCGTTCCGCCGATACCCGCCCGAGGCCTTCGACCACCTCCAGGCGCTTGCGAAGCTGAGGGATCGTCTCCCCGAGCGATGCCCCTTGCCGCAATTCCGATGTGACGCGCGCGGTCACATCATCCGCCAGCTTCCGGCCCCACCGTGCCCACGACATGCCGTCATGGGGAACGTCCGCCACCTTGGCCAGCACCTCGGGAGCGACGTCGATGAACCGCACGGTCAAGGATACCGACGCCCCCAGGTCGATCGTGATGGGCTCCAGGGCCGCCAGCGCCCCCGCCACGGCAGGGGAAGCCGTCTCGATGGTGGCGGTGACCGCGCCCGCGATGCGCGCCTCCAGGGCGCCCGCCAGCGCCGCAGCGAGGGCCTGGAGCTCGCGGCGGACGGCGAGGAACCGGGCGAAGGTGAACGGGGCGTCGTCCGGGGCGCGGCGCCGAAGCTCCGCCTCAACCTTGGCGAGGGCCTCCGCGATGTCCGCCGCGATCGCCTGCATGGTGCCGGTGGCGAGGCCGTCCAGCCGGAGGGCATGGCGAAGGATCAGGTCGTCCGGGGTGGGCCGGTTCATTGGTCCGCCTCCAGGACTGCCGCAGCATGGGCGTCGAAATCATGGTGGGGCGTGATGTCCTTGGCCTTGCGGGCCAAACCCAGCTTGCCCAGCACCCCGGACAGGACGGTGATGCGCCTGAGGTAGGTTTCCTCGTCGATCGCCTCGCCTGCCGCCACCTTGGCTTCATCGCTTTCGCAGAGGACAGCCAGGGTCGCGCACCGCCGGATCAGCATGTCTTGGGCGGGGGAGGGATCGCCACCAACCTGGCTGGTCAGGGCATCGACATGGTCCCGGAACCGGCGGGCAATGGCGCTGCGGCCGTCAACTTCGGCGAATCCGGGCAGATGCAACACCGTTCCGTTGCTGACTTTGGAGCGATTGCTCGCCGAAACTGGGGGCTTCTTCGCCATGATGCGCTACCTCCGTCCGCGCAACACCGATGCAACACGGTGTCTGAAAGCTAGGGTTTCTGCGGGTTTCACGGTGTTCTTCGGGCTTGTTGCCTGACGGACGGACTGAACCGCCCCGATCTGCCAGCAACGCATGCCAAAGCCGGCTGGCGAGGGTGCTGGTCCCCCGAGCGTGTTCCCGAACCTTTCAGAGGGGGCGCCGCTAGAGGAGCGGCCCCTCCTATTACGTAGTAATAGGGGGGTGTGTGCGACACAGTGTGAACGCAATGAAATCAATGGCTTACGCTCCCTGTGCGACGTGTCTGACGGGGTGTGTATGAACATAATGAAATCAATGGCTTGACGGGGGTGTCCGACACAGTGCGACGGGTGTGCGACGGGGGTGTTCATGCGGTCGCCTCCTGCTTGGCGACGGCCCAAGGGTGTCCCTTCGGAACGAGGATGCGACGCTGTCGTGAAGGCCGGTCGGGGGTGACACCGGGGACCAACTCGCCATCGGCCCGAAGATCCTGCATAGCCCGCTCGAGGTCGCGGATCGAAAGCCCGCGCACCTGGGGGCGCCCCTGTAGCAGCTTGGGCAGGTAATTGCCCCTGGCTTCGACCACGGGGGACGGCGCCTCTCCAGCTTCCAGGGCGGACGTGAGGCATTCCAACAGCCGCCGGCGGATGTCGAGGCGATCGACGAAGCTCTTGCCGCCCTCGGGGATCACCGGGACGAACCTGCCGTCTTCCCATCGGCAGCGGATTTCTTGATCGTCTGGGCCTCGGTTCATCTTCTTTGTGCGGATGACGCGGATGCCGGTGTCCTTCTTGGCATCGCCTTCCCCCTCGAATTCCCGCTCCATGAAGAGGCGGCCCCGGCAAGCGTTGTGAAAGGCGTTGGCGCCGGAACTACCTTCCCCGCTCGACCGGCCAAACTGGGATGGATGCCAAAGAACAAAGATCGAACAATCCGCGTCACGGGCAAGGCCGTTCAGGGTGTTCATGAAAAACTGAGCGACCGACCAGTCGTTCTGGTTTCCAGACATGAAATTGTATAATGAATCCAGGATCAGGAGCTTGATTTCCCCGTCGATTACCCAGTTGGTCACGTTCCCAGCGAAGTCGGTGACTTCGGGCGCAGCCTCGTAGCGGCTGGTCCTCGTCAGGAAGGAATCGGCGCCCACCCGATCCCAGATATCGATATCGGCAAGGTCCTCATGGCACAGGCCTTCCGCCCCCATGATGTCCCACAACCTATGGCGAACCTCGTCGGTGTCATCCTCACAGGAGATGATTCCCACCCGTCCGCGCTCCTGGATTTCGTGACCGAGCCATCGGCCGCCGGTCGCGGTGGCAACGGCGAGCTGGAGGGCCAAGAGGGACTTGCCGTCGCCACCGTGGGCGCTGAACAGGGTTGTGGCCTTCATCGGGATCAGGTCTTGGATCAGCCAGCGCCGGGCCGGGGGCGGCTTGACCAACAGGGAGCCGGCATTGACCACGCCCATTCGGCTCGCCTTCCGGCAGCCCTCGACGGTGGGGCGCTGGCGTCCGCCGGCAGAGGGGCCGGGATCGCCCTGCCAGCGCCGTTCGGCTTCCTCCAGGGGTATGGGGTCGGTCATGCCGCGTCCCCCTTCGCGCTTGCGCTGGCGGCGACCAGGATGCGGGGTGCTGGGGGCGGCGGGGGTGGCTTCAGCGCCTCCCGGAGGCGCTGGCCAAGGGCGATGTCATCGACCACGATGGACGGCAGGCCTCCCAGGCGGTGCCAGACGCGATCCCAGCGGACGACCACGATCCCATGCCCGCCGTTGTCATCCCAGGTGGCTGCACGGGCCCATGCGCCTGGATCGGGGAAGACGCGGACAGGATCCCAAATCGGAGGGAGGAGGGCGTACTCGCCGATCACTTCGGCGTGCCCGAGGCGGGAGAACATGCGGTTGGTCTTGGGCACCCACGCAACCAGGTCGATCAGGTCTTCCGGCCTGCCAGGGGCGGGGCCCTCCCAGATGGGGCACAAGATGGCGGGGTGGCCACCCTCGTCGGTGGGCTCATATCGGCCGGAACGGTCGGTGTTGATGCGGGCCAAGCTGCCGCCGAGTCCCATCAAGACGGCCGATCTGGGAAAGAAGGGCTCGCGCCATGCGCGGGCTTCCGGCGATCCGGCCCGCCGGATGGCTGCATCGTATTCCTCGAACAGGTCGAAGGAATCGAGCACGGCATTACTGCGCCTCTTGCTCCGCGATCCAACGCAACAGCGTCGATTTCCGCGCGCAGATGTCTTTTCCCAGCTTGAAGCATGGCAGTTCGTCTTTCGCGCGATAGACTCGCTGGCGGTATGCCGAAGTCGCCTTGCCGTAGATGAATTCCGCGATCGCGTCGGCGCCCCGGAGCAGGTCATCGGCAAGGCTGTCTGGGGTGGTGCTCATTGGTGTCCCCTATGAGTTAAACTCATAACGCCTGTCATGTTTTTATGGAGTAAATGGTCACCCCCACAGCGACCGAAGAATGGCGGCGATGTCGATTGCGATCAGTCGGCGCCAGACGTCTTTCGCGCCGGACTCGTCATTCCAGACGTATCCAGGCTTTTGACCAAATCCGGCCCGCCACGACCCATCGTCGCGGATGTTGAGCGACAGCCACAGGTCTTGCCCTTCCCGCGCAAAGCCCCAACGAGCCCAGCGTTCGAGAGCCCTGGCGTCGTCGATGCTCAGTGCGAACTGAGGGAACTTGTTGGCCTGTTCCAACAGGGTTGCGCGGAAAGCTTCGTTGCCCTCGGAGCTGTCCGCAACGTAGCGCACCGATACCGATTGAGCCGCTTCGTCGGCCTCCCTTGGAGAAGTGAAGCCAAGTCGATCCCCAGTGGTGATGGTGTCCCGGAGGTAGTCCGCAAGCGAGCGCAGGGTTCCGACCGAAAGCGTGAAGACATGGAGCTCGTTCAACACGGCGGCGAGCTCTACCTCCGCCCGAGCATATCGACGATGACGCCCCGAACCGCCGTGCATGGTCCCTTCGACAGGCTGCAGCACCCCGTTGAGCGTCCAAAACTGCAGAGCTCGCGGCTTCGCCCCTGTCGCGTCGGCGATCTCCCGCAAGGTGTAGGTGATCGGCATTGTCATACCTCCTTTATCTGGGGGTGAGATTAGCGAAATGGCGCTGAGAACGCAAGGGTCATAAAAACCCGACGCGTTTTTGTGGCTTGACCGTCAGGTAGATGTGCGACATGATCATATTCGTCAGGACGGCCTGACGAAAAAAGCCGCCGCCCCGGCTGCAACCGGGACGACGGCGAACCCCAGCATGATGGAGCTATCACCATGTCGAAGCACACCGATAATACCGTCAATCTCAAGGTGCTGGAAACCCCGGCAAGTGGCCTGTCCGATCTTCTCGCCAAGATCGAGGCGCTGGATGGGATCGCCCAACACAACTTGGTCGAGGTGGAGTGGGTTTCCTCCATCGCCGACGACGCCCGCCGCCTGCTTCCCAGCAAGTCCGGGACGGCCCGTCAGGTCAAGGTCAGGGGCGTGTAGGACGGAGGGCACTGCGATGATTGCTTTCAGCAACTATGCCCAGGCGGCGAGGGTGCGCCTGTGGCAGGCCTTCCACCTTGCCTCGGCAGGGCAGCCCGTCCTGGACGAGGTGATGTCGCTGATCGACGATACCGTAATCTTCGATGTGTTCCAGGAGGGCGGGCGCTGGCGGCCTTGGGCGGACATGCTTCATGCCCTGCAACAGCGCCTCGCCACCGATCCCGAGTCGGTGCCGCCGGAAACGTTCGCCACCTATTTGCGCAAGCTCTCCGACATGGAGGCCGTCGAGGCCTCAGGGGGTGCAGCATGAGCGTCCGCAAGCGCGTGCTGGCCAGCGGGGAAACCCGCTGGCTGGTCGATTACAAGGATTCCCAAGGCAAGCGCCGCGCCCAACAGTTCAGGACGCAACGGGAGGCCAAAGCCTTCGCGGCCAAGGCCACGGTCGAGGTGGCGGAGCGGACCCACATCCCCAAGGCCGAAGCCGTCACCATCCGCACGGCCGTCGAACGGTACACCAAGCACCTCGAGGGGCGCGTTGCCGCCGGCGAGTTGGAGCGGCGCAGTCTGGCCGACGTCAAGAGCAAGCTGGCACACGTCACCGGCGAAAACGGCCTCCCTGAGGTGCTGTTGCCCGACGCCAGTTTCGGAGCGGTCGACAGCATGCGCCTCCGGTTGATCGCTTCCGGCATGTCGGGGGCGAATGCGGCCAAGGTGGTGGGGGCGTTGCGCACCATGCTCAACTGGTGTGTCGATTCCCGCCTCGCCAGCCGCAACCCCCTTGCCGGCCGCCGAGCCAAGCGCGGCAGCCGCGACAAGGTGCAAGTGCCGATCCCCAGCCAGGATGCCGTCAGCGCCCTACTGGAGGCGGCGGACGGGCTTTCCGGATGCTACGGCCTGTATATCAGGACAGCGGCATTGACAGGCTGTCGGGCCGGTGAGCTCCGGGGGTTGCAATGGTGGCACATCGATTTCGAGGCTGCCACGGTCACGGTCACCCAGCGGGCGGAACAGGACGGCACCCTTGGTAACCCCAAGACCGTCAGCGGGCATCGCACGGTTCCGCTGCCGGCCGGGCTTCTGGCCAAGCTCAAGGAGGCTTTCCTTGCCGCCGGCCGCGACGGGGCTCGGTTCGTCTTCGCCAACCGGGTCGGGGTGCCCCTCGACCATGATGCTTTCAGCGGACGGCATTGGCGCCCCATGCTCAAGCGGATCGGCCTGGAGGGGATGCGCTTCCATGACCTGCGGCACTACTACGCGAGCGCCCTCTTGAACGCCGGGGTGCCGGTGACGGAGGTCTCGCGGCGCCTCGGGCATGCCGATCCGGCAGTCACCCTGCGAGTCTATTCGCACGCCTTGCCGGAAGCGGCGTCGGGCTCGGAACTCGCGGCGATCGAGGCGGGATTGACGGCGAAGCGGTAGGCGCAACACGGACTCGTCAGAGATATTGCAGTGAATTGATTTCGTTAGAGAATTTTGCGGTTATTTGTAGGCTCATAACCTGAAGGTCAGAGGTTCAAATCCTCTCCCCGCAACCAAATCAGCCCGTAAGTCCAACGACTTGCGGGCTTTTTGATTCTGCGGCCCATCCCCTGGAATCCGATATGGTAGCACTGCGGTAGCAAGGTTGCGAACAAATGAGAGACACGGCGTACGTCATGCCTCGCCCCGGATCAGATGGAGCAGTCCTCTTCCGACATCCGCCCCCTTAGGCTTC
>CAJANN010000042.1 GCA_903941095.1 uncultured Rhodospirillaceae bacterium
ACGACCGGCTGACCAAGCCGCTGCTGCGCATGAAGAACGGCAAGTTCGACAAGAACGGCGAGTTCGCGCCGATCTCGTGGGACCAGGCCTTCGACATCATGGCCGAGAAGTGGAAGGAACAGCTGAAGAAGCCGGACGGCGTCACCCGCGTCGGCATGTTCGGTTCCGGCCAGTGGACCATCTGGGAAGGCTATGCCGCCGTCAAGCTGATGAAGGCCGGCCTGCGCTCGAACAATCTCGACCCCAACGCCCGCCATTGCATGGCTTCGGCGGTGACCGGCTTCATGCGCACCTTCGGCATCGACGAGCCGATGGGCTGCTATGACGATGTCGAGCATGCCGACGCCTTCGTGCTGTGGGGCTCGAACATGGCCGAGATGCACCCGATCCTGTGGTCGCGCCTGACCGACCGGCGCCTGACCCACGAGGGCTGCAAGGTGGCCGTGCTGTCGACCTACGAACACAAATCGTTCGATCTGGCCGACATTCCGATGGTGTTCAAGCCGCAGACCGATCTGGCGATCTTGAACTTCATCTGCAATTACATCATCCAGAACGGTGCCGTGAACAAGGCGTTCATCGAGAAGTCGGTGAATTTCAAGAAGGGCGTCACCGACATCGGTTTCGGCCTGCGCCCGAACCATCCGCTCGAACAGGGGCAGATGAACAACGGCTATAACGGCCAGGGCGACCCCAACAAGGTCGATGCCTTCACGTTCGACGAATTCAAGGCCTTCGTTTCGGAATATACCGCCGAGAAGGTGTCGAAGCTGTCGGGGGTGCCGGAAGACAAGCTGATCGCGATGGCGAAGCTTTATGCCGACCCCAAGGTCAAGGTGACCTCGTTCTGGACGATGGGCTTCAACCAGCACACCCGTGGAACGTGGGTCAACAATATGATCTACAATGTCCACTTGCTGGTGGGCAAGATCTCCGAACCCGGCAACGGCCCGTTCTCGCTGACCGGCCAGCCCTCGGCCTGCGGCACCGCCCGCGAGGTCGGCACCTTCGCCCATCGTCTGCCCGCCGACATGGTGGTCATGAACGACAAACACCGCGAAGCGACGGAAGCGATCTGGAAGCTGCCGCCCGGCACCATCAATCCCAAGATGGGCTATCACGCCGTGGCCCAGCACCGCATGCTGAAGGACGGCAAGCTCAACGCCTATTGGGTGCTGTGCACCAACAACATGCAGACCGCCCCCAACATGAACGAGGAAGGCTATCCGGGCTACCGGAACCCCGAGGCGTTCGTGGTGGTGTCCGATCCCTATCCCACCGTCACCGCCCTGTCGGCCGACCTGATCCTGCCCACCGCCATGTGGATGGAGAAAGAGGGGGCGTACGGCAATGCCGAACGCCGCACCCAGTTCTGGCGTCAGCAGGTCAAGGCCCCGGGCGAGGCCCGTTCGGACCTGTGGCAGATGATGGAATTCTCGAAGCGGTTCAAGATGGAAGAGGTGTGGCCCGCCGAACTGCTGGACAAGGCGCCGCAGTACAAGGGCAAGACCGTCTTCGACGTGATGTTCGCCAACGGGGCCGTCAACAAGTTCCCGCTGTCCGACCTGCAGGCCGGCTTCGAGAACGACGAGAGCAAGGCCTTCGGCTTCTATGCCCAGAAGGGATTGTTCGAGGAATACGCCCAGTTCGGTCGCGGGCACGCCCACGATCTGGCGTCCTTCGACCTGTACCACAAGGCCCGCGGCCTGCGCTGGCCGGTGGTCGACGGCAAGGAGACCCTGTGGCGCTTCCGCGAGGGCTACGACCCCTACGTCAAGGCCGGCGAGGGCGTCAAGTTCTACGGCAAGCCCGACGGCAAGGCGTGGATCATCGCCCTGCCGTACCAGGATCCGCCGGAAAAGCCGGATGCCGACTATAACCTGTGGCTGTGCACCGGGCGCGTGCTGGAGCATTGGCACTCGGGCTCGATGACCCGGCGCGTGCCGGAACTGCACAAGGCGGTTCCCAACGCGGTGTGCTTCATGCATCCCAACGACGCCAAGTCCCGCAACCTCAGGAACGGCGACGTGGTCAAGGTCAAGAGCCGGCGCGGCGAGATCGCCTTGCGTCTGGACACCCGCGGCCGCAACCGGGTGCCGGAAGGACTGGTGTTCGTGCCGTTCTTCGATGAAAGCATCCTGGTCAACAAGCTGACCCTGGACGCCACCTGCCCGATCTCGAAGGAAACCGACTTCAAGAA
Organism: uncultured Rhodospirillaceae bacterium; assembly: GCA_903941095.1. Classification (GTDB taxonomy): domain Bacteria; phylum Pseudomonadota; class Alphaproteobacteria; order Rhodospirillales; family Magnetospirillaceae; genus Magnetospirillum. The sequence continues at coordinate 2,201 of CAJANN010000042.1, forward strand.
GTGCGCGGTGAAGGTCGAGAAGGCCTGACGGCAGGTGTGAAGACCGGACCGCTCCGGCGCCATCGGCGGCGGGGCGGTCCATCCCTCCGGAGACCAAGGTGATGACGGACAAGGGCAAGCAATCGGGCGCGGTCAACCGGCGGAATGTTCTCGCCGGAACCGTCCGCGCTGCCTGCGGGGTGGGGGTGCTGGCCCTGCTGCTGGCGGTGCCTGCCCGTCGCCGTGCCGAAGCCGTCGCCCTGCGTCCGCCGGGGGCTATTGCCGACCGGGATTTCCTGTCGGCCTGCGTGCGGTGCGGCCTGTGTGTCCGCGACTGCCCTTACGGAACCCTGAAACTGTCCGAGGCCGGCGACGGCCAGCCGCTGGGCACGCCGTTCTACAATGCCCGGCAGGTCCCGTGCGAGATGTGCGAGCACATCCCCTGCGTCGGCGCCTGTCCCACCGGCGCCCTGGACAAAGGCCTGACCGACATCCGCGAGGCCCATATGGGCACTGCGGTGCTGGTGGGGCAGGAAACCTGCCTGAATTTTCTGGGGCTGCGCTGCGACGTCTGCTATCGCGTCTGTCCGCTGATCGACCAGGCCATCACCCTGGAGCGCCATCACAACGAGCGCACCGGCAAGCATGCCGTGTTCATCCCCACCGTCCATACCGACAAATGCACCGGCTGCGGCAAGTGCGAGAAGGGCTGCGTGCTGGACGAGGCGGCCATCAAGGTGCTGCCCCATTCCCTGGCGGTGGGCATGCTGGGCAAGCATTACCGCCTGGGCTGGAAGGAAAAGGAAAAGGCCGGCAAGTCGCTGATCGACGGCATCATCGATCTGCCCGACCGCATGCCCGATCCCGTCGCGCCCCCCGGTCCCGAACGTCTGCCCGGCGGTGGCTTCAAGGAGTTCCGGCCATGAGCGCCGCACCGCGCCCCGGCCACGTCAAGGCCCTGGCTCAGGGCTGGTTCGCCGCCCATAAGTGGCTGGCGGCCCGCCGTCTGTCGCAGGCGCTGTTCCTGGCGCTGTTCCTGACCGGACCGCTGTTCGGATTGTGGATCGCCAAGGGCACCCTGGCGGCCAGCCTGACCCTGGGCGTGCTGCCGCTGACCGATCCGCTGGTGGCGCTGCAATCCCTGCTGGCCGGGCACATGCTGGAGACGTCGGCCCTGGTCGGCGCCGCCATCGTGCTGGCGGCCTATGCGATCGTCGGCGGGCGGGCCTATTGCGCCTGGGTCTGTCCGGTCAACGTGGTCACGGATTTCGCCGCCTGGCTGCGGGCCAGACTGGGCCTGAAGGACGGGCTGGGGCTGGACCGGCGTCTGCGCTTCCTGATCCTGGGCGGCGCTCTGGTCGCCTCGGCGGCCACCGGCACCATCGCCTGGGAATTCGTCAATCCGGTGACCATCCTGCATCGCGGCCTGGTCTATGGCAGCCTGTTCGGGGCGGGGGCGGCGCTGTTCGTCACCCTGGCGGTGTTCCTGTTCGACCTGGGGATCGCCGCCCGCGGCTGGTGCACGCATCTGTGTCCGGTGGGGGCCTTCTACGGCCTGCTGGGCAGCCGGTCGCTGGTGCGGGTGGCGGCGCGCGGCCGCGACGCCTGCGACAATTGCATGGAATGCTTTGCCGTCTGCCCCGAGCGCCAGGTGATCGCCCCGGCCTTGCGCGGCAAGGACAAGGGGGCCGGTCCGGTCATCCTGTCCCGCGACTGCACCAATTGCGGGCGCTGCATCGACGTGTGCGCCAAGAACGTTTTCGAGTTCGGAACCCGCTTTGCCAACGGCATGGACGACGGACACAAGGCCGTGCCGCCGAAGCAGGACGGGCCGGAAAAAATCGCGCGGGCGGGCTGAACCTGCCCCCCGCCAAGGTAATGAAGTTCTGGAAGGGGAGTGACCGCTGTGAAAATCAAGATCATGGCCATCGCCGTCGCCTTGGGGCTCGCCCTGGGTCAAGTTGCTGGTTTGGGTGGTGCCGAGGCGGCCGACGTCCGGGCGCTCCGCGATTCGCCGGTCAGTTCGCCGGACAAGGCGCCTGACGTCTACAAGGTGCAGGACGGCGTCAAGCACGAGCGCGCCTATCGCCAGCAGCCGCCGCTGGTGCCGCACGCCACCGACAAGTACGAGATCGACATCAAGGTCAATCAGTGCCTGCGGTGCCATGAGTGGCCCTATTCCGACCAGGAAAAGGCCCCGAAGATTTCCGATCTGCATTACATCGACCGCAATGGCGTGCGCCAGGATGCCGTCAACGGCAACCGCTATTTCTGCACCCAGTGCCATGTGTCGCAGGTCGACGCCAAGCCGCTGGTGGAAAACAAGTTCCAGCCCGCCCTCTCGGGCCGGTGATGCCCTTCGGATTCAGAAAGGATCTCGGCCATGAGCAATCAAACTGAGGGCAAGCAGCCGGGCCTGATGTGCCAGGCATGGGGATTGCTGCGAAAGCCCAGCGGCCGGTGGTCGCTGGGGGCGATCCTGGTTGTCGGCTTCGCCACGGGCGTGATGTTCTGGGGCGGCTTCAACTGGGCGATGGAGATGACCAATACCGAAGCCTTCTGCCTGAGCTGTCACGAGATGGAGCAGAACGTCTATCGGGAATATCGCGGCACCATCCACGACCAGAACCGTTCCGGCGTCCGGGCCACCTGTCCGGACTGTCACGTGCCGAAGCCGTGGATCTATAAGATCAAGCGCAAGATCCAGGCCTCGAACGAGGTGCTGCACAAGGTCCTGGGCTCGATCGACACCCGCGAGAAGTTCGAGGCCAAGCGCCTGACCCTGGCCAAGAATGTCTGGCTGGGCATGAAGGAGACGGATTCGCGGGAATGCCGCAACTGTCATACCTTCACCGCCTTCGATCTGTCGCGCCAGCAAAAGCGCGCCCAGATCCGCCATGACGAGGCGCAGGAAGAAGGCAAGACCTGCATCGACTGCCACAAGGGCGTCGCCCACAAGCTGCCCGACGGTGCCTTCACCGCCGAGCGCGAGATGAACGAGACCTGGAACGCCATTCACAAGAAGAAGTGACCGGCGTTATCGGGCCGTACATGAAAAAGGGGCGCCCCGGGAGACCGGGGCGCCCCGATGTTTTGCACCGTATCAGGCCTTGCTGCGATGCCGGGCCAGATAAAGCGGGGTGCGCGATTTCGGCACCTTGCGGATGAAATTGTAGCGCGCCACGTGGTAGCTGGGGTCGAAGCCGTAGAAATTCAGCCGCATCCGCTCCAGTTCCTCGGCGCGATAGGCCGACAGGGGCTTTTCCGCCTCGTCGGCCAGACGGCCCAGGCGTTTGGCGGCCAGCCGGTCGTCCAGGGACGGATCGGCGGCCAGAGCGGCGGCACGGGCTTCGGTCTCGGCCCGGAACGCGGCCGGCGTCGGCGCGAAGGCGGCGTCGATCAGTCCCAGGCCGGTGGCCTCGGCGGTGCCTATCGGCAGGCGGGCCTCGGTGATGGTCCGGGCCGCCGCCGGGCCGCAGCGTCTGGGCAGCAGATAGGTCCAGTATTCCGAGCCGAACAGATTGCCCATGCCCTTGTAATGGGGGTTCAGCACCACGCCGCTGCGAGCCCACACCAGATCGGCGGCCAGGGCCATGAACACTCCGCCCGCTCCGGCGTTGCCGTGCATCGCCGCCACGGTCAGATGGCTGCCGCATTCGATCACCGCCCGGCACAGATCGTTCATGGCGTTGATGTTGGCCCAGGATTCGTCGGCCGGGCTGTCGGCGGCCTCGATGGTCGACAGGTGGATGCCGTTGGACCAGAAATCCATCCCCCCCATCAGGACGATGATCCGGGTCGGCCGTTCGGCCGCCTGGCGGAAAGCGGTTTCCAGGCGGCGGCATTGGGCGGTGCTCATGGCGCCGTTGTGGAACGGGAAATGCAGGAAGCCGACGCCGCCTTTTTCGTCGTACCAGAGGTCGTGATGGCCGGGCATGGCCGGCAGGCCGGCGGCGATGTCGGGCAGCAGGTCGGCCGCCGGCAGCTTCAGCGCCCCGGCTTCGCGCCGGGCGAGATGGCCGATCCACACCGCGCCGTCGGCGGTGGCCCGCGCCAGTTGCGTGCCGCGGCGGGCGATCCAGGTGCCGGGCGGGCCGTCCAGGCCATCGGCGGGGTGGGCGTCGTACAGACGCAGGTCCCCGTCCACGACGCCCGGCGTGCCGTCCGAGCAGCGGATCTTGCGCAGCACGGCGGCGCTGTCGTCGCGGTCCCAGGCGACGGCGCGCTGGGCCTGGCGCAGGGCCGGCTTCCACCATGACGGCGATGGCCGCTGCGGCGCCGGGCGCCGCTCGACCGCCTCCAGCACCGCCTCGACCGCCGCTTCGGTCAGCTCGTTGCGGTACAGCGAGGATTTGCCGGCCGGGCGCATGGCGAAACGGCGGAAGGCCCAGACCGGGCCGGCATCCATTTCCGCCGTCGCCTGCAGCACGGTGACGCCCCATTCGTCTTCCCCGTCCAGGATGGCCCAGTCCAGCGCCGCCGGCCCCCGGTCGCCGGGCGGGCCGGGATGGACCACCAGACAGATGTGCCGGCTCCACACCGCTTCCGGGATGGCCCGCTTCAGGAACGGGGCGACGATCAGGTCGGGCCGCGCCAGTTCGGCCGCCTGGACGGTGACGGCGTCGTTGACGTCGAATTCCAGGCTGACCCAGTGGCCGCGGGCGGTCAGCTCGACCCACAGGCGCTGGGTCAGCGAATTGAACGAATGGGCCAGCAGCAGGATGCGCATCAGCAGATCCGGGGCAATTGTTCGCCGGCCAGCCAGTCGACGACGCGCACGCCGCCCATGCCGGTTTCCATGCGGACGAAGTGATGGGGGTCGGCCTCGCAGGTGCCGATGCGGGCGGCGTCGCGTCCCAGCGGATGGGCGCGCATCACCTGCAGCAGGCGCTCGGCGTCGGCATCGGCGCAGATGCAGATCAGCTTGCCTTCGTTGGCGACGTAAAGCGGGTCCAGGCCCAGCAGTTCGCAGGCGCCGCGCACCGCGTCGCGCACCGGGACGTCGGTCTCGCGGATCAGCATGCCGGTCCCCGACTGGGCGGCGATTTCGTTCAAGGTGGCGGCCAGGCCGCCGCGGGTGGGATCGCGCAGGGTGCGGATGCCGGGGACCGCCGCCACCATCTGGGCGACCATCGTGTGCAGGGCCGCCGAGTCCGACAGGATGGCGGTTTCGAAGCCCAGCGATTCCCGCTGGCTCATCACCGCGACGCCGTGGTCGCCCATCGTCCCCGAGACCAGGATGGCGTCGCCGGGCCGGGCCTTGTCGCCGGAAATATCCACCCCGGGCGGAACCATGCCGATGCCGGCGGTGGTGATGAACAGGCCGTCGCCCTTGCCCTTTTCCACCACCTTGGTGTCGCCGGTGACGACCGGCACGCCGGCCTCGCGCGAGGCCCGGGCCATGCTGTCGACGACGCGCTTCAGGTCGGCCAGGGGGAAGCCTTCCTCGATGATGAAGCCGGCCGACAGCGACAGCGGCACCGCGCCGGCCATCGCCACGTCGTTGACGGTGCCGTGCACCGCCAGCGAGCCGATGTCGCCGCCGGGAAAGAACAGCGGGCTGATGACATAGCCGTCGGTGGTCATCACCATGCGTCCGCCGGGAACGTCGAAGGCGGCCTGATCGTTCCCGCGGTTCAGGGCTTCGTTGTCGAAGGCGGCGACGAACAGTTCGTCGACCAGTTGCGCCATCGCGCGGCCGCCGCCGCCGTGGGTCAGGTCGACGCGGCCCGAGGCGATGTCCAGCGGGCGGGGATGGGTACGGCGGGGCAAGGTCATGCGTCGGCCTTCATGTCGCGGAATCGTCCATAGGTCCAGTGGGCGGCGCAGGCGCCCTCGGCCGACACCATGCAGCTGCCCATCGGGTTCTCCGGGGTGCAGACGGTGCCGAACAGCTTGCAGTCGGTGGGTTTCTTGACGCCGCGCAGGATGGCGCCGCATTCGCAGGCCTTGTTGTCGGCGACGCTGTCGGCGGGAACGTCCCAGCGGCGTTCGGCGTCGAAGGCGGCGAAGCATTCCTTGATGCGCAGGCCGGAATAGGGCACCAGCCCCAGGCCGCGCCATTCGAAGCTTTTGCGCAGTTCGAAGGTGTCGGCCACCAGGGCCTTGGCCTTGGCGTTGCCGTCGCGGGTGACGGCGCGGGAAAACTCGTTTTCCACGTCGAAACGGCCGTCGTTCAACTGGCGCACCAGCATGCGCACCGCCTGCAGCACGTCCAGCGGCTCGAAACCGGCGATGACCACCGGGCGCTGGTATTCCTCGGCGAAATATTCGTAAGGGGCCGAGCCGATGATGGTCGAAACGTGGGCCGGGCCGATGAAGGCGTCCAGGCGGACGGTGCCCAGTTCGCGCACCTCGGGGCTGTCCAGGATCTGGGTGATGGCCGACGGCGTCAGCACATGGTTGCAGAACACCGAGAAATTGGCCAGCCCCAGCGCCGCCGCCTGACGGATGGCCACGGCGGTGGGCGGCGTGGTGGTCTCGAAGCCGATGGCGAAGAACACCACCTGGCGTTCGGGCAGGGATTGGGCCAGCTTCAGCGCGTCCTGGGTGGAATAGACCATGCGGATGTCGCAGCCTTCCGCCTTGGCCTTCAGCAGCGACAGCCGCTTCGAGCCGGGAACCCGCAGCATGTCGCCATAGGTGCACAGGGTCACGCCGGGCTGGCGGGCCAGCCAGATGGCGGCGTCGACGCGCCCGACCGGCAGCACGCAGACCGGGCAGCCGGGGCCGTGGATCATGCGGACATTGCCGGGCAGCAGGTCCTCCAGCCCGTAGCGGCTGATGGCATGGGTGTGGCCGCCGCAGAATTCCATGATGTGGTAGGTGCGGGCCGGGTCGGCCTCGGCGTGGATGGCCCGGGCCAGGGCGCGGGCCACCTGCCCGTCGCGGAACTCGTCGATATATTTCATGCCGGGGCGCCTGCCGCCTGCATCTCGTCCCACAGGGCCAGGGTCCTGGCCGCCTCGGCCGGATCGACCCGGGTCAGGGCATAGCCGACATGGACGATGACGTAGTCGCCCACCGCCACGTCGGACACCAGGGCCAGCGAGACGGTCTTGGCGACGCCGCCCAGTTCCACCTTGGCCTGATCGTCGGGCAGCAGTTCCGTCACCAGCGAGGGCAGGGCCAGACACATCGCGTCACATCTCCACCAGGGCGGCGATCCACGCCTGACCCAACGACAAGCCCGGATCCCCGGGCGAAACCTTGGCCGCCGTCAGGGCGGCCAGGCCGCGGCGGTCCAGTTCGGCCACCAGCCCGCCGGCCAGCACGCGGTTGAAGAAGCAGCCGCCGCCCAGGGCCACGGTGCGGCAGCCGGTGCTTTCCGCCGCCCACAGACACCAGTCGGCCAGACCGGCGACCAGGGTGCCGTGGAACAGGTTGGCACCGTCGCGGGCCTGCGGGCAAGAGGCCAGAAGGCCCAGCAGGGGGGCGAAATCCAGAATGCCGCGATCCAGGCTCCAGCCATCGGCCAGGATGGCCGGATGGTCGGCCAGGGCTTCCAGCGCCATTGCCGCCTGGGCCTCGAACTCGGCCACCGGATGGAGGTCCAGCAGGCCGCAGGCGGCGTCGAACAGCCGTCCGGCGGACGAGGTCGGCGGCGCGTTCAGTCCCTTGTCCAGGATGGTCCGCAGCCGGGCGGCGGCGGGGTAGCGGGACCAGCGGACGGCGATTTCGTCGCCGCGGCCCAGCCGGTGCAGCGCCGCCGCCGCCATGCGCCACGGCTCGCGCGCGGCGACGTCGCCGCCGGGCTGGGCCAGCGGGGCCAGATGGCCCAGGCGGCGGTAATCGGCCCCTTCGCAATACAGCAGTTCGCCGCCCCAGCTTTGATTGTCCGGCCCCAGGCCGAAGCCGTCCAGCGACAGGCCGATGACCGGGGCGGCGATGCCGTGTTCGGCGGCGATGGCGGCGGCGTGGGCGTGGTGGTGCTGCACCGGCAGGGCCGGCAGGTCCAGCGAAAGGGCGAAGCGGGTGGAATGGAAATCGGGGTGCAGGTCATGCGCCACCCGCACCGGGGTGACGCCCAGCTCGCGCACCAGGGCGTCGGCCGACCGCTCGAAGGCGGCGATGGCGTCGGGGGTGCCCAGGTCGCCGTGGACCGGGGACAGGTAGGCCGTGTCCCCCCGGGTCACGCAGACGGTGTTCTTGAGGAACGCCCCCACCGCCAGGACCGGCGGCCCGGGGCGGGGCAGGGGGATGGCGGCGGCGATGGTCATTTTTCGGCCATTGCCCGGCGGCGGCCTTCGCCGATCCAGGCCAGCCATTCGTCCATGCCCTGGCCGGTCCTGGCCGAAACCTGCAGCACGACGATCTCGGGATTGACCCGGCGGGCATAGGCGATGGCGGCGTCGACGTCGAAATCAAGATGGGGCAGCAGGTCGACCTTGGTCAGGATCATCATTCCGGCGGCGGCGAACATGTCGGGATATTTCAGCGGCTTGTCCTCGCCCTCGGTGACCGACAGGATCGCCACCTTGTAGGCTTCGCCCAGGTCGAAGGCGGCGGGGCAGACCAGATTGCCGACATTTTCGATGAACAGCACCGAATCGTCGGCCAGCGGCAGGCGGTCGCAGGCTTGGGCCACCATGTGGGCATCGAGATGACAGCCCTTGCCGGTGTTGACCTGCACCGCCGGCACGCCGGTGGCGCGGATGCGGTCGGCGTCGAAACTGGTCTGCTGGTCGCCCTCGATCACCGCCACCGGGAAACGCCCGCCCAGCGCCTCGATGGTGCGGCACAGCAAGGTGGTCTTGCCCGAGCCGGGGCTGGACACCAGATTGAGGGCGAAGATGCCCTTGCCGGCCAGCCGGGCGCGGTTGGTTTCGGCCAGCGAACGGTTGTGGCCCAGGATGTCCTGCTCGATCTGGATGATGCGGCTTTGCGTCAGGCCGGGGACATGGACCCCGGCCAGGCCGGTTCCGTAATGGATGTCGTGTTCATGCCCATGATGAGAATGGCCGTCCCCGTTCCCGTGGTCATGGCAGTGGGTGTGGTCATGGCCGTGCCCATGCCCATGTCCATGTCCGTGGTCATGGGGGTGGTCGTGTCCGTGATCATGGGGGTGATCGTGGGAATGTTCCAGCGTGGCGTCGCCGCAGCCGCAGACCGTGCACATCACTCGACCTCCAGTTCCTTGACCCGCATGTCGCCGCCCTGGGTGACGCGCAGGCCGAAGCCGCCGCATTCCGGGCATCCCTCGACCCGCGACGCCAGGTGGACCGCCTTGGCGCAATCCAGGCAGAAGCCTTCGCCGGGCACGCGGATGATTTCCAGTCTGGCCCCGGCCGCCACTGCCGATCCGCGGGTGACGGCGTCGAAGCAGAAAGCCATCGAGTCCGGATCGACCTGCGATAATTCGCCGATTTCCAGCCAGACGGTCTTGACCTTGGTAAAGTTGTGCTGGGCGGCCTGCTGTTCCAGGATGCGCACCACGCCTTCGGTCAGGCTCATTTCGTGCATGTTCTACTCCACCGTCACCCGGCAGGGGACGCAGGGGTCGAAGGCGTTGACCAGCAAGACGGCGCGCCGTTCCAGTCCGGCATCGGCGGTCAGGCCGGCCAGGGTGCGGGCCAGCGGGCCGTCGGGGTGGAAATTCCATTCGGTGGGGGCAAGAATCCGATAGTCCGACACGCGTCCGCCCTCCAGGCTTACCCGATGCGCCAGCAGGCCGCGGGCGGCTTCTGTGGTGGCCAGTCCGGTCCCGTCGGTCAAGGAAACCGGCCCGGCCGGCTGCCCGGTCAAATCCTGCACCAGCCCGGCCAGTTCCCGCAAGGCCGCAGCCATGTCGACCAGCCGCGCCGTCAGCCGGGCCTGGGCGGCGAAGCCGTTCAGGGCGGCGACCAGCGGGTGGCCGGCCCGGCGGGCGAAGGCCCCTGTCTCGCAGACGATGCCGGCGCTGTCGGGGCGGGCCAGATAGTCGCCGTTCCGGTCGGTCCGCAGACGGAGATCCAGGTCGGCGGGGCCGGCCGGCGGCATCGGGGTGGGGGTTCCCAGGGGGCAGGGCCAGCCGGCTTCGGCCAGCAGCCGGGCGCATGCGCCGGGAGCCCGCTTCAGCCAGCCGGCGAAGGCGGCGGCATCGGCCAGGACGGAATCGGCCGGGGCACCCAGGACATGGTCCAGCAGGTCCCGGCCGGCGGCGGCGGTCCGCAGCAGGGCGGCCCGGTCCGGGGCCAGCCTGCCGCCGCCGGGGGACAGGGCGTCGCCATCGGGATACAGCAGCGGGCGGATGGCGCCGAAATCCTGTTTCCAGCGGCGGGCGGCGTCCAGGTCGGGGGCCTCGCCCAGCAGCGGCGGCCAGTCGCGGCACAGGGTCAGCCCGTGTTCGGCAATGGTCTCGGCCAGCACCAGGATGCGGCGGGCCTGGCGGGTGGCCGGCGTCGCCGTCAGGCCGGCGGCGGTCTCCATCGCCGTCAGCCCGGTCAGGGCCTGGGCGGTGCCGCACAGGGAAAACACCGTGGGCAGCAGGGTCAGCACCTGGGCGGGAGTGCGGCCGGCGAACAGCGCCGCCGCCCGGACCAGCCGGCCCGAACGGATCGACACCCGCCGCACCGCACCTTGCGCGGTGGACAGCGTCACGGCGATGCCGGTATCGGGGAACTCCATCAGGCCAGGCCGTCGGCCAGGACGCCGGACAGATAGTCGATGGTGGCCAGGGCGGTTTCTTCCGGCACCCGCTCGGCGGCGAAGTTGCCGCCGGCCCCCTGGATGACGTAGTCGCCGACCGCCACCTCCTCGTCCAGCAGCATCAGGCTGGTCTGGCGCTGGCGGCCGAAGGCCTCGACGGTGGCGACCATGCCGTCGATGGACAGGATGCGCGACGGCACCGCCATGCACATGGCCCTACGCCGCCTTGTCCCGCAGGGCGATGCCGAAATCGGCCAGTTCGGCGACCAGCCGTTCGACCACCCGCGGCAGGACGGCGGCCACCGCCGGCGTCAGTTCCATCGCCGTTTCGAAGCTTTGCGGCTGCACGCCGACCAGCACCACCTTTTTCGGGGCGATGCCCTGGAACACGCAGGCGGCCAGGACATCGGACAGGCCGACCTGATGCGGCGAGATGCGGGTCTTGAACCAGGCGTTGATCTCGTCGTCGGCGATGCGGGTGATGTCGCCGGGCTGCTTGCCGTCCTTGCGCATGCAGTCGGCGATCAGCAGCAGGTCGGCGTCGGCTATGCGGTCCAGGCAATCCATGCCCGAGGTGCCGCCGTCGATGATTTCGACCGTATCGGGAATGTCGTAGCGGTCGGCCAATGCGGTGACGGCGTAGACGCCCACTCCTTCATCGGACATCAGGATATTGCCGACCCCCAGAACCACCACGCGCATCGGGAACCATCCTTTATCCAGAACAGGCGCCATCCCCGGTCCAGGCCCGGGGATCAGCGTCCTTGAAGGTCCCACCCCGTCACGACCGGGTCAAGCCCGGCCATGACGAAGGGGGGAAAAGTCCGGGCGGCGACCGGGCCGCCCGGGGTCGGGCGCGCCTTGCGCCTAAAGCGCCTTGACCTGGACGATCTCGCGCTGCTCGTCGTCATGCACGTGGACGGCGCAGGCCAGGCAGGGATCGAACGAGTGGACGGTGCGCAGCACCTCCAGCGGCAATTCGGCGTCGGCGATGGGATTGTCCATCAGCGAAGCCTCGTATGGGCCGATGACGTCGTTCTCGTCGCGCGGGCCGGCGTTCCAGGTCGACGGCACCACGCACTGGTAGTTGGCGATCTTGCCGTCCTTGATGACCGTCCAGTGGGACAGCAGACCGCGCGGCGCCTCGTGCATGCCGAAGCCGCGGACTTCGCCCTTGGGAAAGGTCGGCTTGTTGAAGGTGGCGGTGTCGCCCTTGCCGATGTTTTCCAGCAGCATCGACCAGTTCTGCGCCAGCACCTCGGTCATCACGCCCGAGCGGATGGCCCGCGCCGCATGGCGGCCGATGGTGGAATGCAGGATTTCCGGACCGACCTTCGAGCCCAGCAGACCGCCGACGCGGTCCAGCATCTGGGTGGCGTAGGTGACGGTGGGCTGGTGGCCGGCGGCCAGGCCGCACAGCACGTTGGCCAGCGGTCCGACCTGGGCGCGCTTGCCGTAGAAGGTCGGAGCCTTCAGCCAGCTGTACTTTCCCTCGTCCTGGAAGTCGGTGTATTTCGGCGTGGTTTCGCCGGCATAGGGGTGCAGCGGGCCGGGCTTCGAATATTCGTACCAGGCATGCTTGACCGATTCCTCGACGCCGCCCATCAGGTATTCGTCGCCGAACCGGGTGAACGGCTTGTACTGCTTCAGGTCGCCGTCCGGCACGTGGCCGCCGGGCACCATGAAGTGGGTGCCCTTGGAATCGGTGGGGAAGTCCGGCGACGAGATATAGTTGGTGACGCCGGCACCGTACTTGGTCCAGTCGGCATAGAAGGCGCCGATGGCGGCGACGTCGGGCAGATAGACCTTGCGGACGAAATCGCCCAGCGCGTCGATATGTTCCTTGACCGCCAGCAGCCGCTCGACCGTCAGGTTCGACTGGCTGGAGGTGTCGATGGGATTGGCGACGCCGCCCACCGCCAGATTCTGGATGTGCGGCGACTTCGACCCCAGAATGGTGACGATCTTGTTGGCATGGCGCTGGGCTTCCAGCGCCTGCAGGTAGTGGGCCACCGCCAGCAGGTTGACCTCGGGCGACAGCTTCATGGCCGGATGGCCCCAATAGCCGTTGGCGAACGGTCCCAACTGGCCGCTGCCGACGAAGCTTTTCAGCTTGTCCAGCGTCTGGGTCATGACGTGGCGGGAATTCATCGGCCAGTCGGACAGGGATTCCGCCAGTTGGCTGGTCTTGAGCGGATCAGCCTTCAGGGCCGACACCACGTCGACGAAATCCAGCGCCGACAGGTGGTAGAAGTGGACGATGTGATCGTGCAGGGCATGGGCCGAGGCGATCATGTTGCGGATGAACTGGGCGTTGACCGGCACTTCCAGGTTCAGCGCGTTTTCGACGGCGCGGACCGAGGTGATGGCGTGGACGGTGGTGCACACGCCGCAGATGCGCTGGGTGATGGCCCAGGCGTCGCGGGGATCGCGGCCGAGCAGGATCAGCTCGACGCCGCGCCACATCTGGCCGGACGACCACGCCTTGGTGACCTTGCCGCCATCGACTTCGACGTCGATGCGCAGGTGGCCTTCGATCCGGGTGATGGGGTCGATGGTGATACGCTTGGACAAGGCAGTGGCTCCTTACTTTTCGTGGGCCGCGGCCAGTTCGGCCGGCGTCAGCTTGTGGGTGTAGAAGACCGGGAACTTCCGGACGAACACGATGTAGAGCAGGATCTCGGTGGCGATGATCCCGATGGTGACCAGCAGTTCCTGCACGCTGGGGAAATAACTCCAGCCCGCTCCGGTCATGTAGGCGACCAGGAAGGCGTCCAGGCGGTAGAGCGCGCCGGCCAGCAACAGACAGCAGGCGCCGATCCACAGGAACTTCTTCGAGCTGCGGTTCCCGGGCTTGGCGAACAGCGCCACCGGGGTGGCGAACAGGGCGATCTCGATCCAGAACATCAGGCTCTTGACACCCGACGTGAACAGCTCGCCAACGGCGCCGCGGATGATGATGTCGCCGAAGCGGACCACCAGATAGACCGCCATCATCCCCTGGATGATGCGGGCCAGCTTGGCCAGTTGCGGCAGTTCGTGCCGGACCGAGCGGTTGAACCCGGCCGAGCCCAGCAGCGCCTCGAACACCACGACCGAAAAGCCCATCGTGATGGCGCTGGCCAGGAACAGCAGCGGCAGGATCGGGGTCTGCCACAGCGGATGGATCTGATAGCCCATCACCACCAGCAAGGTGCCCAGCGAGCTTTGGTGCATGCTGGGCAGCAGCACGCCCAGGGCGACGAAGACGAACAGGATCTTTTCCAGCTTCTTCTTCGAGTTCTTCAGCCCGAACTTCGCCAGCATCGCCGGCGAGAACTCGATCCACAGTACCAGGATGTAGGCCATCACGCACAGCGCGACCTCGAACATCACCGAACCCGAGTTCCAGTAGCTGGGCACCAGGATGTGCCAGGCGTTCCACCAGCGGCCCAGGTCGAAGACGATCGAGATGCCGCCCAGGGTATAGCCGAAGGCCGAGGCCAGCAGGGCCGGGCGGACCATCGGGTGGTATTCGCCCTTGTTGAGGATGTAGGTCAGGATCGCCATCGCATAGCCGCCGCAGGCGAAGGCCGTGCCGATGACCACGTCGTAGACGATCCAGATGCCCCACGGATAGCCGTTGTTGAGGTTGGTGACCGAACCCAGGCCCAGCACCATCCGCTTGGCCAGCAGCACGCCGGCGATCAGCGCCAGGATGGCGCAGACGACGGTGGTCCTGCTGAGGAGAGAGCCGCCCAGGGGCTCGTGCTCGTTGTGGAATTTCGCCATCGTGGCCTACTCCTCGGGGTGTTCGTCGTCGACGTGCGACGCGCGCTTGGCGGCCCACACCAGACCGCCCAGCACCACGGCCGGGGCCATCAGCCCCTGGTACAGGGTGTGCTGGATGGTTTCCGACTCGGAGGCGAAGGACTGGTCGCGCAGCTCGGGATAGCCCAGCTTGACGAAAGGCACCGCCGCCATGTGGCGGAACTGGGTCCCGGCCACTTCCTTCTCGCCATAGACATGGTCGAGATACTTGGCGGCCGGCCGTTCGTGGGTGTCGCCCGAACCGACGGTCCGGCGCTCGAACAGGTTGGGCTCGCCGGCCTTCATGGCGCGGCGGCGGTTGATTTCCTCGGTCAGCGCCGGGATCGGGCCGAAGATGGTGGCGCCGGTCGGGCACACCTCGGCGCACATCGGGATCTTGCCCTCGGCCTGGCGATGCTTGCACATCTCGCACTTCTTGATCTTCGGGGTCGGCGTGTCGAATTCCGACTGCGGCACGCCGAACGGGCAGGATGCCACGCAATAGCGGCAGCCGATGCAGGCGTCGGGGTTGTATTCGACGATGCCGGTCTGCGGGTGCTTGGTCATCGCCGTGACCGGGCAGACCGAGACGCAGGACGGATCGACGCAGTGCATGCACGACTTCTTGATGAAGGCGAAGCCGTTCTTTTCCTGGTCCTTGGTGTCGGCGGTGCCTTCGGCATAGACCTTGATGACGTTGAAGGTCTTGGGGCCGATGTCCAGCGGCGTATCCCACAAGGGGTCGGCGGTGCTGATGTCGACGGGAAGGCCGTTGGCTTCCTTGCAGCCGGCGACGCAGGCCTTGCAGCCGACGCACAGGGTCGAGTCGTAGAGAAGGCCCACCGCCTGCGGCGGCATGACCTTGTTCGGGCGGGCCTGGGCCGGAGCCGGCACCACCGCCGCTGTCGCCAGCGCGGCGCCGCCTCCGGCAGCCCCTTTCAGAAAGCTTCGACGCTTGAGCGACATGGGGTTACTCGCCGTCCTTGGGTTCCGACTTGCCGAGATTGCCGGCGATCTTCATGCCGGCGCCGACCGCCAGGCCGGCGACGCCCGCCACCAGGGCGGCCGAGGCCAGCGTGGCGCCGGTGCCCTGCTCCTCGACGATGCGCGGATAGCCGGTCGGCGGGTTGGTCTTGAGGTCGGCCAGGGCATGGATCGGCTTTTCGAAGCCGATGTGCTTCTCCGTGCAGCCGATGCAGGGATGGCCGGTTCCCACCGGCCACGAGCCGGTGCCGACGTCGTTGAACAGGATCGACGGGCAGTTGGCGTAGGTTTCCGGCCCCTTGCAGCCCAGCTTGTACAGGCAATAGCCCTTCCTGTGGCCGGGATCGCCGAATTCCAGGGCGAAGCGGCCGGCATCGAAATGGGCGCGGCGCTCGCAATTGTCGTGGATCAGGCGGCCATAGGCGAAGGTCGGGCGGCCCTTGGCGTCCACCGCCGGCAGGGCGCCGAAGGTCAGGAAATGGACGATGGTGGCCAGGAAGTTGTAGGGGTTGGGCGGGCAGCCGGGGATGGTGACGATGTCCTTGCGGCCCAGGGCCTCGCCGACGCCGGCCGAGCCGGTCGGGTTGGGCGGGGTCGACGGCATCCCCCCCCACGAGGCGCAACTGCCGATGGCGACCACCGCCGCGGCGTGCTGGGCGCATTCGCGGGTCAGCTCCAGCGAGGTCTGGCCGCCGATCTTGCAGTAGATGCCGCCGTCCTTCAGCGGAATGGCGCCTTCCACCACCAGCAGGTACTTGCCCTTGTTCTTCTCGATGGCGGCCTTGCGGGCGGCCTCGGCCTGATGGCCGGCGGCGGCGAACACCGTCTCGTGGTAGTCCAGCGAGATGATGTCCAAGATCAGCTTGTCCAGCGTCGGGTGTTCCGAGCGCAGCAGGGATTCCGTGCAGCCGGTGCATTCCTGGTGGTGCAGCCAGATCACCGAAGGACGCTCCTTCTTGGTGATGGCCTCGGCAATCTGCGCGTCGGCGCCCTTGGGCAGGCCCATCGTGGCGGCCATCGCGGCGCAGAACTTCATGAAGTCGCGGCGCGAGACGCCGAATCGGGTCTCGACATTCGTTTCAAACTGGGTGTCGCGGTCGTCGTACATCGGTCTTCCCCACCTCTCCAGGGCTCGTCTGCCGTGAACAGCGGAAGGAAGGCAACAGGGGACGGCGGTCTGCTGGACCGTCTTTCCCACCGTCGGACACCCTCCCGATATTCTTTTTCTCGGTTGCTTGCCGTCAATTTCCGCAAAAGCCGTGCCAACCTCATCGGGTGGGTGCGGCGCAATAAAGTTGGATGGCCGGTCCCGGTTTTCCTGGGGTGGCGCGTGCTGCGATGCGGCGATGGCCCTCGGGATATGGCAAGTATCTATCCATGTATGGAAGATAAAATTCCACATGGCGGGCGGGAGGCGGCGGGTGTAGCCTTTCGGCAGGACTGGCCCAAGGGGAGTGGGGAACCATGAGCGTCGATCCATCATCGCATGTCTGGCCCTCATCGCATGTCTGGCGATTTTTCCGTGCCGGCGGCTTCGATCAGGTGCGCATCGAGACCGGGGCCGACCTGCTGGCGCTGGAGGGGCTGGACCAGAAGCTGTGGGTGGCCCTGGCCTGTCCCGCCGCCGGAATCGAGTTCGACGACAGGGCGCTGGCCATCCTGGATACCGATTCCGATGGCCGCATCCGTGCCGCCGAGCTGCTGGCCGCGGTCCGCTGGCTGAGGGCCGTGCTGAAGGACCCCGAGGAACTGGTCCGGCCCGGCGACGATCTGGATCTGGCCGCCATCGACGAGGCGTCGCCCGAGGGCGCGCTGGTCCTGGCTTCCGCCCGGCGCATCCTGGCCAACCTGGGCAAGGACGGGGCGGGAACCATCGCCCTGGCCGACACCCGCGACACCGGCCGCATCTTCGCCCAGACCCACTTCAACGGCGACGGCGTCATCCCGCCGGAGGCCGCCGACAGCGGGCCGGTGCGGGCGCTGATCGGCGACATCGTCGCCTGCATGGGCGGTGTGCCGGATCGGTCCGGCCTGACCGGCATCGACCAGGGCCGCGTCGACGCCTTCTTTGCCGAGATCGCCATTCTGGCGGCATGGCTGCGCCAGGGAGAGGCGGCCGGCGGCGACGACCGCGCCGATGCCGCCGCCGCCCTGGAGGCCGTGCGCGAGAAGATCGACGGCTTTTTCCTGCGCTGCCGGCTGGCGGCCTACAGCGACAGCGCCGCCCAGGCGGTCAACCCGTCGACCGACAGTTTCGCCGCCCTGGCGGCCCTGGGGGTCGAGCAATCCCTGGCCGCCCTGGCCCCGTTGCCGCTGGCCAGGATCGCGCCCAATGCCGACCTGCCCCTGGCCGAGGGGCTCAATCCCGCCTGGGAGGCGGCGATGCGGCGGTTTCGCGATCTGGTGGCGGTTCCGCTGCTGGGGCCGCGGACCCGGCTGACCGCCCGGGACTGGGAGACGGTCAAGGACCGTTTCGCCGCCTATGCGGCATGGCAGGCCGCCAAACCGTCCAATCGGGTCGGGAGTCTGGGCCGCGACCGGGTGCTGGCCCTGCAGGACGGCGCCCCCAGGGCCGAACTGGAGGATCTGATCGCCCGCGACAAGGCGCTGGAGGCCGAGGCCGCCGCCATCGACGCCGTCGAAAAGCTGATCGTGCTGCGGCTGCATCTGTTCCGGCTGGTCAACAATTTCGTCAGCTTCCGCGATTTCTACAATCGCCGGAGCAAGGCCATCTTCCAGGCCGGCACGCTGTACCTGGACGGCCGCTCCGCCGATCTGTGCGTCCGGGTCGAGGATGCCGCCCGGCATGCCCTGCTGGCGACGCTGTCGCGCATCTATCTGGTCTATTGCGACTGCCAGCGCCGGGGCAGCAACGAGAAGATGACCATCATGGCCGGCTTCACCTCGGGCGAGTCCGACCAGTTGATGGTCGGCCGCAACGGGGTGTTCTACGACCGCAAGGGCCGCGACTGGGACGCCACCATCGTGCGCATCGTCGAGCACCCCATCAGCATGCGCCAGGCCTTTTGGGCGCCGTACAAGCAACTGGGCCGTTTCGTCGGCAATCAGGTGGAAAAGATGGCGGCGGCACGGGCCAAGGCATCGGAAGGCGAAATGCAGGCCCAGGTCGCCGGCGGCGTGGGCAAGCCGGCGGCGGCCAAGGCGTCCGAGCCGGCCAAGGAAAGCCCGTTCGACGCCGGCCGGTTCGCCGGCATCTTCGCCGCTCTGGGGCTGGCGGTCGGGGCCATCGGCACCGCCATCGCCTCGGTGGTCACCGGCTTCCTGCGGCTGGTCTGGTGGCAGATGCCGCTGGCGGTGCTGGCCCTGGTGCTGGCGGTGTCCGGTCCCAGCATGGTCATCGCCTACATGAAGCTCAGGCAGCGCAATCTGGCCCCGATCCTGGACGCCACCGGCTGGGCGGTGAACGCCCGGGCGACCATCAACATTCCCTTCGGCGGATCGCTGACGCAACTGGCCCACCTGCCGCCGGGGGCCGAACGGTCCCTGGTCGATCCTTTCGCCGAGAAGCGGCGTCCCTGGGGGCTGTACCTGCTGCTGGCCGCCGGTCTGGCGGTGGCGGCCCTGGCGGCGTGGAAGGTGGGGCTGCCGGCGCGTTTGGGGCTGGGCTGAGCCCAGGGCTCCGAACTCAGGTTACGGAAGGGTAAATTTTTGACGTCATGCCCGCGCAGGCGGGCATCCAACCGACGGGAGCCGTCAGGCAATGTCTTCGCAGAGATCGCGCCACTGGGGGTTC
>CAJANN010000043.1 GCA_903941095.1 uncultured Rhodospirillaceae bacterium
AATCTCATTCAACAAATGAACCCCCAGTGGCGCGATCTCTGCGAAGACATTGCCTGACTGCTCCCGTCGGTTGGATGCCCGCCTGCGCGGGCATGACGTCAAAAATTTACCCTTCCGTAACCTGAGTTCGGAGCCCTGGGCAATAAGGCGGTGGCGTTGACTCGCGGGGGGCTGGGCCTTAACCTGCCTTCCCTGTGTCGGGGAGTTTCGCCGGGGAAGGTGTGTGTTGTCCGAGACCGCTTTAAGCCGCACCGAAGCGGCGATTCATCGTCTGGGGAATTCCATCGACCGTCTGGAAGCCGCCGCGGCGCGGGTCGGCGCCGGCGACCTGCTGCTGGCCGGTGAGCTGCGCGACGCCCGCGAGGAGCAGGCCGCCCTGCTCGACACCACCCGGGTGGTGTCGTCCCGGCTGGACGCCGCCATCCGCCGCCTGCACACCCTCCTCGAGGAGTAACGCCCGTGGCCGTCGTCCCCGTCAGCGTCAATGGCCGTGTCTATGAGATCGGCTGCGACGATTCACAGGTCGCCCGGATACAGAAACTGGGGCAGGCGGTCGACGAGAAGGCGCAGGCCCTGTTGCAGCAGGTCGGCACCGTTCCCGATGCCCGTCTGCTGGTGATGGTCGGCCTGATGCTGACCGACGAACTGAACGACGTCCGAAGCCAGCTGCAGGCCACCGGCAGCGACCTGTCCGCCGCCGCCGAGGGCGACGCCCGGATGGCCGCCGGAATCGACGCGCTGGCCGGCCGGATCGAAAGCATTGCGGACCGCCTGGAAAGGTCCTAACCTGCTCTCAGGGAGCGGCCCGCTGCACGGCCCGTCAGGCAGCCAATGTCCCTGGGGCGATATTTATCCTCTTGGGAGCTGTCTCTGCCGGGATCCTGGTCCCGGTACATGGTGCCCACCTGTTAAGTCAGGCCACGGAGGACTTGCAACGCCAACGGCCGAGGTGGCACCGCTCCCGCATTGCCCATGACCGATCTTCTTCCCCCTTTCCCCGATGCCAAGGCCGCCTTGCGCGTCGCGTCGCGCGCGGTGCGCCGGGCCGCTTTCCGTCCCGACGGCGGTGCGCTGCTGGCCGCCCTGGGCACCCGTCTGGCCGTGGACCGGGCGGCATGCGTCGCCGGCTATTGGCCGATGGGCGGCGAGATCGATTCTCTGCCGTTGATGGAGTTTCTGGCCGGGTGCGGCTGCCGGCTGGCCCTGCCGGTGGTCACCGGGCCGGACCGGCCGCTGGAATTCCGCCGCTGGGAGCCTGGAGGGGCGCTGCACAAGGGGCCGCACGGCACCCGCCATCCGCCGGACGGCGCCGCGCCGTGCCGGCCCGATCTGGTGCTGGTGCCGTTGCTGGCCTTCGACGGGCGCCTGTATCGCCTGGGTTATGGCGGCGGCTATTACGACCGCACCCTGGCATCCTTGCGCGGCCGGGGTGCCGCCGTCCGGGCCATCGGACTGGCCTATGCGGCGCAAAGGGTGGCATCGGTGCCGCATGATGATTACGATCAGCGCCTGGATGGGGTGCTGACCGAAACCGACCTGATCCTGCCGGAGGAATGATGCGGATTTTATATCTGGGCGATGTGGTCGGCCGTTCCGGCCGCGACGTGGTGATCGCCCGGCTGGCCGAAGTGCGCCAGAAGCTGGCCCTGGATTTCGTGGTCGCCAACGGCGAGAATTCCGCGCACGGCTTCGGCATCACCCCTAAATTCTGCGAAGAATTCTATGCCGCGGGGGTCGACGTCCTGACCCTGGGCAACCATTCCTGGGACCAGCGCGAGATCATGCCCCACATCGACGGCGATACCCGTCTGCTGCGGCCGCTGAACTATCCCGCCGGCACGCCGGGCCGCGGCGTCGGCGTCTATCAGGCGTCCCGCGGCCGCAAGGTGATGGTGATCCAGGTGATGGGGCGGCTGTTCATGGATCCGCTGGACGATCCCTTCGCCGCCATCGAGCGTGAACTGGGCCGCGTGCGGCTGGGGGCGGGCGGGGCGGACGCCATCGTCATCGACATCCATGCCGAGGCGACCAGCGAAAAGATGGCCATCGGCCACACCGCCGACGGCCGCGCCTCGCTGGTGGTCGGCAGCCATTCCCACATTCCCACCGCCGACGCCCAGATCCTGAGCCGGGGCACCGCCTATCAGACCGATGCCGGCATGTGCGGCGATTACGATTCGGTGATCGGCATGAAGAAGGAAGCCGCCATCCACAAATATGTCCGCAAGATTCCCGGCGACCGGCTGTCCCCGGCCGAGGGGCCGGGAACCCTGTGCGGCGTGGTGGTGGAAACCGACGACCGCACCGGACTGGCCCGGACGGTGGCCCCCCTGCGCCTGGGCGCCCGGCTGGCGGAGACCTGGCCGGTCCTGTAGTCCGCTCCGCCGTCAGGTTGGCGTCATCTTGGTCTGGGACGCTGGACCCGGCGGCAAGGCAGGAAAGGGACGCGGCGATGCGCATTCTGGTGGTCGAGGACGAAGCGGAACTGGCGGGGCTGGTGCGCGATCATCTGGTGAAGATGTCCTTTGCGGTCGATGTCGCCGCCAGCGTCGACGAAGCCGAGGCGTCGCTGTCCACCTGCCGTTACGACGCCATCGCCCTGGATCTGGGTCTGCCCGATGGCGACGGCCTGGGCCTGGTACGCCGCCTGAGGGGCAGGGGCGACGGCACCCCGGTTCTGGCCGCCACGGCGCGCGATCAGGTGACGGACCGTATCCACGGGCTGGATCTCGGCCTTGACGATTATCTGGTCAAGCCCTACGACCTGCGGGAACTGACCGCCCGGCTGCGGGCGCTGCTGCGCCGGCCCGGCAAGGCGCTGGGGGCCGTGCAGACCGCCGGCAACGTGGTGCTGGATACCGTCCGGGCCACGGTCGAGATCGGCGGCCGGCCGGTGCTCATGGCCCGCCGTCAGCTGGCCCTGCTGGAAACCCTGATGCGTTCGGCCGGACGGGTGGTGTCCCGTTCGGCCATCGACGACAGCCTTTACGGAATCGACGATCTGGTGGAATCCAACGCCCTGGACGCCAACGTCTCGCGCCTGCGGCGGGTTCTGGCGGAATCCGGTGCCAGCCTGACCATCCATACCGTCCGGGGGGTCGGCTACATGCTGGCCGAAGGCAAGCCCGCATGACCGGGGCGCGTCCTTTTTCGCTGGGCCGGCGTCTGGTCCGGCGCCTGGCGGCGGCCAATGCCGTCATCCTGTTCGGGGCGACCATGCTGTATCTGTGGCGGGGCTACGTCCGGCACGAGGCCTTCGACGAAGGCAGCGAGCTGCAGGCCTGGCTGCTGCACGAGCTGGTCTCCGACGTCGCCCCGGTGATGCTGCCGCTGTTCGTCACCACCCTGGCCGTCGCCATCATGACCATCCGCCGGGGTCTGGCCCCGATCAAGGAGCTGTCGCGGCAGGCGGCCGATTTCGATCCGTCCCTGCTGACCGTCCGGTTGCCGGAACGCGGCGTCCCGCAAGAGGTTCTGCCCCTGGTTTCGGCCATCAATGCCGGGCTGGCCCGGCTGGAAGAGGGATTCGAGGCGCAAAAGCGTTTCACCGCCAGCGCCGCCCACGAACTGCGCACCCCCCTGGCCGTCCTGAAAGCCAGATGCTCCGGACAGGAATGTCCGGTTTCGGAAATGGTGGCCGACGATATCGGGCGGATGGCGCGGGTGGTCGATCAGCTGCTGGCCGTGGCCCGGCTGGAGACCCGGCAGATTCCGCTGGATGCCCCGGTCGACCTGGATGAAGTCTGCCAGCGGGTGGTATCCGATCTTTACCCCCTGGCCGTCGTGGCCGGACGCGATCTGGGGCTGTGGTCGGAACATCCCGGCAAGCTGGCCCGCGGCAACGCCATCGTTCTGGCCGACGCCCTGCGCAACGTGGTCGAAAACGCCCTGCGACTGTCGCCGCCCGGTGAGACCGTGGAAATCGAGCTGCTGTCGGGGGGCGTCATCCGCGTCCTGGATCGAGGTCCCGGCGTCGCCGACGAGCACAAGGACGAGATCTTCCAGCCCTTCCGGCGCGGGGCCGGCTCCCGCGGCGGCGGTGCCGGGCTGGGGCTCAGCATCGCCGCCGAGGCGGCCGGCCTGCATGGCGGCCGGCTTGCCGTTGCCGACCGGCCCGGCGGCGGGGCGATTTTCACCATCGATCTGTCGCGGGCCGTCATCCCGTCAGATTGAGATCATCTTCGCGGAACAGACTGGCCCTCGAAACCGAACGAGGGTCTCTCATGCTTTCCCGTTTCCGCGACGCCACCATCGCCCAATATCTGTACGTCATGGCCGGTGTGGTTCTGGCCGGCTTCGTCATCGTCATGGTCATCTACCTGCAGACCCGCCAGTCGCAGGACCGCGCCTTCGCCCAGCACATGGACGGGATGAACGACCTGCGCGAAGCGGTGGCCCTGGACTTTCTGCTGTTGAAGGCCCGCTATTCCGAAAAGGAATTCGTCATCCGCCCGGACGAGAAATACGTCGCCGACATGCGGGGCGTCGCGGCCCAATTCGCCGAGACCGTCGAACGGGCCGGCCGGATTTTCACCGATGACGGAGAACGGCGGGACGTCGAGATCATCCGCCGGTCGGCCGAGGCGTATTTCGCCCATTGGGACGCCTTCGTCGCCGGCCACCGCCGCCTGGGGATGGCCGGCCGGTCCGGCCTGCGCGACGCGTTCGACGACGCGTCGCGTTCGGTAAGCGGCACGTTCGCAGCCGTCGTCGCCGCCCGTCCCGCCGCCGAGGACGAAGCCCTGGAGCATGCCATCGTCGAGCTGCATCGCCAGGAAGTCCGCCTCCGGGCCTCGGGAGCCCGGGCCGATTTTGCCGCCGTGTTGCAATCCCACCAGGCGCTGGTCCGTCAGATCGGCCTGTCGGCTCATCTGAACGACGGGGAAAAGCTGCGCATGCGCGACATCAGCGCCGCCTACCTGCGCATGCTCGAGGAAACCGGCGCGCTGATCCTGCAACTGGCCGACGATGCCGGTCGGTTCAAGACGTTCTACGCCCCGGCCAAGGATTCGGTGGACAAGATCGTCACCTCGTCGGCGCAGGTCAGGATACAGGCGGAATCCGCCTATGATCGGGCCAGGGACCTGGGCACCACGGCCATGCTGGGGGCAATCCTGTCCGCCCTGGTGCTGGTTCCGGCGACGGTGCTGCTGGTGGCCCGCACCCTTGTATGTTGACGGCATCCCGTTCTTGATGATCGGGAAGGGCAGGAGAAGGTGAGCCCGTCTGCGCCCTGGCCAGCAAGCTCGTCATTGAGATTGGGCCCCTTCTCCTCGTCATGCCGTGGCCGGATGGTATCGCAGG
>CAJANN010000044.1 GCA_903941095.1 uncultured Rhodospirillaceae bacterium
ATCGTCTTGGCCGGGCTTGTCCCGGCCATCCACGCCCATCCGTCCGGCAAAATGCTGGTGGAACGGCGTGGGTACGCGGGACAAGCCCGCGCATGACGGCTATCGAGGGGTGGCGCAGCATTCAAAACACCTCAAGCCGGGTCGCCATCAATCTTTCCTTAACCTGACCACGTTGCCGTGTTCCGGCGCCGGAGCGACAATCGCACAGATCCGGCCGCCGGTCAGGAACCGGCCGCCTTGCGTCCCGAGATGCCGGCCAGCAGGGCGATCCGGGCGGCCTCGGTGCGGTTGGCCACGCCAAGCTTGCGGAACATGTTGCGCAGATGGGCCTTGACCGTCACCTCTTGCAGGTCCAGGGCGCGGGCGATCACCTTGTTGGGGGCACCGTCGACGATCATGTCCAGGATGTCGCGTTCCCGCGGGGTCAATTGCGCCAGCGGCGAGTTCCGGGCGATGACCGGCTCGACGCTTTCCGGAGCCGCCCGCAGCGCCTCGCGGTGCTCGAACAGGAAGGGCGGGACGTATTTCTCGCCGGCCAGAACCAGCCGCAGCACGCCGATGATGGTCTCGCCACGCATGGTCTTGGGAATATAGCCGGCGGCGCCGGCCTCGATGGTGGCGAAGGCGTCGTCGGGCTTGGTCGAGCCGGACAGGATCAGCACCGGCACGGCGGGAAACTGGGCCTTGAACCTGTTCAGCCCCTCAAGGCCGTTCATGCCCGGCATGTACAGGTCAAGGATGGCCAGGGCCAGATCCGCGGTGGCATGAGCGGCGGACAGGGCGGCGTCCAGCGACGGCGCCTCGATCACCGCGACACCGTCGGCCACCCGTTCCAGGAACGGGACCAGGCCGTCACGGACCATCGCGTGGTCATCGGCTAGCAGAATATGCATCGCATCCCCTTCATGCGTGGTTCCCCGATATCGCGCCGCCGCCGGCCACCCCGTCCAGCACCTGCTTCAGCTTGGCCGGACTGAACGGTCCGGTCACGATGGCAGCGATGTTGCCGCCCCGCTTCAACTCCGCCGCCCCGCCCCCCGGACCGGGCTTGCCGGCCACCACCACGACCGGGGTGCCCGGCTGGATCTCGGCCAGTTCGGCGATCAGTCCCTGTCCGTTCAGCCCATCGGCGTGAATCTCGGCGACGACGGCACTGTACAGGGACGAACGGCAAAAGCCGATGGCCGTCGGCTCGTCATAGGCGGTATCGACGGCGTACCCGGCCCGGTCCAGATACTCGGCCAGCGAGGCCGAAGCCGCCCCCGTCCCGGTGGCCAGCAATATGCGCGGCGGCGTCTCGTCCTCGACCGATGCGCCGGCCAGGACGTCGGCCTGGATGCTGGCCGGAGTAGCGGCCAGGGGCCGGGCGGCGGCGATCAGGCCGGTCAGCAGCTCGACCTGAGCCAGGATGGTGTCGCTGCGGCGAACGGCCTTGGCGGAATCCAGGAGCCCCTCGCCGGCATCCAGGCGCAAGGTCTCGGCCGACATCCGGATGATGTGCAGGCATTGGTTGGCGTCATGGATGAAACGGGACATCAGTTCCCCGGCCCCGGCGCCGTCCGGCCCGGTCCGTGGTCGCCGATGCGTCTTGGTACTGCGCCCCATCCCAGTTCCCCATGCTCAACGGCACAAGTATGCCGTAGGGATACACGGTTGGACATACGGATTTTGTGTATCAGCCGGATACCGGGGCGGATGGCGCCGGCGGAAAGGTCATGCGGACCTTCAGGCCGGGCGCGTTGTCGTCCAGGACCAGGCTGGCGCCGTGCAGACGGGCGACGGCACGCACCAGCGACAGGCCCAGCCCGTTGCCCGGCGTCGAGCGGGTCTGGTCCAGCCGGACGAAACGGTCGAGAACGCGTTCGTAAGAGGCGGCGGGAATGCCGGGACCGGAATCGGCGACCATGACCTCGGTCCGGCCGTCGACCGGCGCCACCGTCACCGCCACCTGCCCGCCGGCAGGGGTGTATTTGACGGCGTTGTCCACCAGATTGGCCAGTGCCTGAAACAGCAGATGACGGTCGCCGGCCACGATCTGGCCGGGATCGGCGTGGCAGGTGACGGCGATGCCCTTGTCTTCCGCCAGGGGGGCGTACAGTTCCACCACATCCTCGGCCAGCCGGGCGGGATCAAGGCTCTCGAAGCTGTGCAGGCGCTGCCCGGATTCGGCGTTGCTGATGGCCAGCAGGGCATTGAAGGTGGCCAGCAGGTTGTCCGCCTCGGCCAGGGTCTCTTCCAGGGTGCGGCGCAGGCTGGCGGCATCGGGTTCGGACAGCAGCGCGACGTCGATGCGCGACCGCAGACGGTTCAGGGGCGTGCGCAGATCGTGGGCGATGTTGTCGGTGACGGTGCGAAGGCTGTCCACCAGACGCTCGATCTCGTCCATCATGTCGTTGAAGCTGGCGGCCAGCTGGTCGAACTCGTCCCGGGTACCCGACAGCTTCATCCGGCTGGCCATGTCGCCGTCGACGATGCGCCGCGCCGTGCGGCTCATGGAATCGACCCGCTGCAGCATGTGCCGGCTGGTCAGGTAGCCGCCGACGATGCCCAGCAGGATGGTCATCGCCAGCCCCCAGCCCAAGGCCCGGTTGATGGCGGACTTGACCCGCTTGGCCTCGTGCAGCGACCGCCCGACCAGCAGACGGTGGCCATCGGGCAGGACATACAGGCGGGCCATGATTTCGGTGCCGAAGCGGTCTTCGCCGAAGCGTTCGATGGGAAAGCGCATCCAGCCGCCTTCGTTGGCGACCTCGGCCGGCCAGCCGAACAGGTTGCCGGCGATGCGAGCCCCCTCGGGGGCGGCCAGCAGATAGACGGCGCGGCGTTCCAGATCCTGCGAGGCGCGGCCGCCGATGACTTCGGCCAGGCCGGCGATGCCGCGTTCGCGGTATTGTTCCGACAGGCCGGTGGCCTCGGCCTCGACGGTTTCCTGGATCTGCCACTCGATGAACACCGAGGTCGTCCACGACACCAGCGCCAGCAAGGCCATCGCCGAAACGGTGAAGATCCCCAGGTAGGACAGCGCCATCCGGAAGGTGGTGGCGCGCAGCAGCGGCGGCAGGGGAAACTTAGCGGGCCGCACGGAGCGAATATCCGGCACCGCGCACGGTATGGATCAGCGGCTGGTCGAAATCCTTGTCCACCTTCTGGCGCAAGCGGCTGATATGGACGTCGATCAGGTTGGTCTGGGGATCGAAATGATATTCCCAGACGTTTTCCAGCAGCATGGTGCGGGTCACCACCTGACCGGCATGGCGCATCAGATATTCCAGCAGGCGGAATTCGCGCGGCTGCAGGTCGATGTCGCACCCGGCCCGGCTGACGGTCCGGGCCAGCAGGTCGATTTCCAGATCCTCGACCTTCAGGCGGGTGTCGGGCTGGGTGGCCTGGGCGCGCCGGCCCAGTGCCTCGATGCGGGCCAGCAACTCGGCGAAGGCATAGGGCTTGACCAGGTAATCGTCGCCGCCGGCCTTCAGGCCGCGCACGCGGTCGTCGACCTTGCCCAGGGCCGACAGGATCAGCACCGGGGTGGTATGGCCGGAATTGCGCAGGGTCTGGATGATGGCCAGCCC
>CAJANN010000045.1 GCA_903941095.1 uncultured Rhodospirillaceae bacterium
CCTGCGATACCATCCGGCCACGGCATGACGAGGAGAAGGGGCCCAATCTCAATGACGAGCTTGCTGGCCAGGGCGCAGACGGGCTCACCTTCTCCTGCCCTTCCCGATCATCAAGAACGGGATGCCGTCAACATACAAGGGCGCGGCCAAGGCCGTAGATGCGGCCGCCCGGCGAGGGCTTAGGAACCCGAATGAATCATTCTGGTTCCGTATCAGTCCTTGCCGCGCAAGGCCCTGATGGCGGCGATCAGGCCGGCGGTCGAGCAGTCGTGGGCGCCGGGGGCGGGGCCGTCGCGCAATTCCGGCAGGATGGTCCGGGCCAGTTGCTTGCCCAGTTCCACCCCCCACTGGTCGAAGGAATTGACGTCCCAGACGATGCCCTGGACGAACACCTTGTGTTCGTAAAGGGCGATCAGCATGCCCAGGGTGCGCGGGTCCAGTTGGCGGTACAGCAGGCTGTTGCTGGGGCGGTTGCCGGCGAACACCCGGTGCCGGGCATCGTCTTCCGGCAGGCCGGGATTTTCCGCCATCACTTCGGCCAGGGTCTTGCCGCGCATCAGCGCCTCGGGCTGGGCCAGGAAGTTGGACAGCAGCAGATCGTGGTGCTCGCCGACCGGGTTGTGGGTGCAGGCCGCCGCCAGGAAGTCGCAGGGGATCAGTTTGGTGCCCTGGTGGATCAGCTGGTAGAAGGCGTGCTGGCCGTTGGTGCCGGGCTCGCCGAAGACGATGGGGCCGGTCTGCCAGCCCACCGGCCGGCCGTCGCGGGCATTGCCCTTGCCGTTGCTTTCCATGTCGAGCTGCTGCAGATAGGCCGGCAGCCGGTGCAGGTACTGGTCGTAGGGCAGCACGGCATAGGCCTGCGCCCCCAGGAAGTTGTTGGCCCATACCCCCAGCAGGGCCAGGATCACCGGCATGTTGGCGTCCAGCGGGGCGGTGCGGAAATGCTCGTCCATGCGGTGGGCGCCGTCCAGCAGCTGTTCGAACAGGTCGAAGCCGATGGCCACGGCGATGGACAGGCCGATGGCCGACCACAGCGAATAGCGGCCGCCGACCCAGTCCCAGAATTCGAACATGTTGGCGGTGTCGATGCCGAAGGCGGCCACCGCGCGTTCGTTGGTGGACAGCGCCACGAAATGGCAGGGCACCGCCGCCTCGCCCAGCCGCTCGACCAGCCATGCCTTGGCGCTGGTGGCGTTGGCGATGGTTTCCTGGGTGGTGAAGGTCTTCGAGGCGACGATGAACAGGGTGGTTTCCGGGTCGCACTCCTTCAGGGTCTCGGCCAGATGGGTGCCGTCGACGTTCGAGACGAACCGCACCGACAGGCCCGGCTGGTGATAAGGCTTCAAGGCCTCGCACACCATCACCGGCCCCAGGTCCGAGCCGCCGATGCCGATATTGACCACCGTGCGCATGGCCTTGCCGGTGGCGCCCTGCCACGATCCCGACCGGACGCGGTCGGAAAAGTCCTGCATCTTGTCCAGGACGGCGCGCACCGATGGCATGACGTCGGCGCCGTCCACCCGGATCGGGCGGTCGCTGCGGTTGCGCAGCGCCACATGCAGGACGGCCCGGTTTTCGGTGCCGTTGATGCGCTCGCCGGCGAACATGCGGTCACGCGCGGCCTCGACGCCGCTTTCGCGGGCCAGGTCGGTCAGCAGGCCGATGGTCTGGCGGCTGACGCGGTTCTTGGAATAATCCAGCAGCAGGTCGTCCAGGCGCAGCGACAGGGCGTCGAACCGCCCGGCATCGCGGGCGAACATCTCGCGCATGGTCTCAGGCGCCATCGCCTGGGCGTGGGCCTCCAGGGCCCGCCATGCGGCCCGCTCGGTCGGGTGTGCCATCGCCGGATTTCCCCTTTCGGATTCTGATCCGGCCCAGTCTACCCGACCCCTATTTCAGTGTCTCGATCTGCTTCAGAATATCGGCCTTGTCCTCGCTGCCGTCCGGCAGCAGGGCGGCGGCCTTGCCCCACAGATCCTTGGCCTTGGCGACGTCGCCGGCCTGGGCGGCGGCGATGCCCAGGAAGTACAGGGCGTCGACGTTCCTGGGATCGATGGCGGCCACCTGCCGCATCAGTCCCACCAGTTCGGCCGGCAGCGGCATGCCCTGCGGCACCTCGTCCAGCAGGACCGAGGCGAATTCCAGCCGGACCTGGACGTCGCCGGGCAGCAGGGCGACCGCCTTGCGGTAGGCTTCGGCCGACTTCTCGGTCTGCCCCATCACCTTCAGCGAGCGGCCCAGCATGTTCCAGCCCTTGCCGTCGGACGGGTTCTTTTCCAGCCGGGCGGTCAGCGACGCCACCATCGACCGGATCATCTCGGCCTGATCCTGCATCTGCTGCATCTGTCCGGCCCGGGACGCGAAGGGCCGGTCGGGCAGGGACGGGGTCCCCAGCTTCAGATACAGGCCCGCAGTCACCAGCGGCACCAGCAAGGCGATGGCGGCGGCCAGCAGGACCGGCCGGCTGGCCGCCGGTCCGTCCTTCTCGCGCTTTTCGCCGGCGGCCAGGATGCGGCGCTGGATTTCGGTGCGGGCGGCCTCGGCCTGATCGGGCGGCAGGGTGCCGCGCTCCAGTTCGCGGTCGATTTCCGCCAGCTGGTCGCGATAGACGGTCAGGTCGTATTCGGCGCGGCCGACCAGAACCGGGCGGGACCGCAGCAGCGGCACCAGCAGGACGGCCAGGGTGACGACGGTCAGCAGGGCAAAGACAAGCCAGATCATGGGGCGTCCTTCAGCAAGGCGTCCAGACGCCGCTTTTCAGTGTCCGACAGCGGCACCGCCTGGGTGGCGCCGGCGGCCTTGCGCCGCCGGAAAAAGGCCCAGGCGGCGGCCAGCGCCCCCACCAGCAGGGCGAACGGCCCCAGCCACAGCACCAGGGTCGCCCCCTTGAACGGCGGATTCAGCAGCACGTAATCGCCATAGCGGTCGACGACGAACTTCTTGACCTCGCCGTCGCTGGCGCCGGCACTGATCTGCTCGCGCACGATGACCCGCAGGTCGCGGGCCAGGTCGGCGTTGGAATCCTCGATGGATTCGCTTTGGCAGACCAGGCAGCGCAATTCCTTGCCCAGGGACTGGGCGCGCTTTTCCTGGGCCGGGTCCTTCAGCATCTCGGCAGGGTCGGCGGCCAGGGCAGGCACCGTCCAGGCCAGCAGGGCGGCGCACAGCAGGGCGAAGCGGCTCATCGGTTCAGCTCCCGGATGATCGGCAACAGGGTCTTTTCCCAGATGTCGGGGGTCACCGGGCCGATATGCTTGTAGCGGATGATGCCCTGCTTATCGACCACGAAGGTCTCGGGCGCGCCGGTGACGCCGAAATCGACGGCGGCGCGGCCCGGCGCCGGGTCGATGCCGACCCTGTCATAGGGATCGCCGTGCTTCTTCAGCCACTTGGCCCCTTCGACGGGATCGTCGCGCCAGTCGATGCCGTGGATGGGAACCACGCCCTGCTTCTTGATCTGGGCCAGATAGGGGTGTTCCTGCACGCAGGCGATGCACCACGAGCCGTAGATGTTGACCAGCGACACCCGCCCTTTCAGGTCGGCGGTGGACAGGCCGGTATCGTCGCCGCGGCCGGGCAGGGGGGCCAGGCTCATCTCGGGAACCGGCCGGTTGATCAGCACCGAGGGGATGTCGCGGGGGTTGAGCGTCAGCCCCTTCATGAAGAACAGGGCCAGCACGCCGAACACCAGGACCGGCAGCAGGTACAGCAGGCGGCGCATGGACTGGTCTCCTTACGGCCGGGCGGCGCGGGCGCGGGTCGGGGCGCCGATGCGGTGGCGGCGGTCCGACAGCGACACCAGACCGCCCAGGACCATGATCAGGCAGCCGGCCCACATCCACGGCACCAGCGGATTGAAATACAGCCGCGTCACCCAGCCGCCGGCCGGGTTGACGTCGCCGATCACGGCATAGACGTCGCCCAGAAAGGTGCTGACGATGGCCGCCTCGGTGGTCGGGCGCGGCGGTTGGCGGTAGACCCGCTTTTCCGGCTGCAGCTCGGCGAAGGGCACGCCGTCGCGGGTGACGTGGAAGGTGCCCTGGGTGGCGGTGTAGTTGGGGCCGGGAACATCCTGGACGCCGGTCAGGGTGAAGGCATAGCCGGCCACCGTCACCGTTTCCCCGATCTTCTGGGTCTGCACCGATTCGACCTTCCAGGCCGACGAGGCGGTCATGCCGGCGATCAGGACGGCCAGGCCGGCATGGGTCAGAGTCATGCCCCAGGCCGCCCGCGGCATCCGGGCCATGCGGGCCAGGCAATCGCCCGGCGGGCCGCGGAACAGGCGGACGCGCTCGGCCCATTCCACCAGGGTGCCCAGCAGCAGCCATACCGCCAGGGCCATGCCGCCGGCCGCCCACCACGGCGCCGCGCTGCCGCCCTGCAGGACCCAGGTGGCGACGGCGGCGGCGACCGCCAGGACGGCGGCGGCGGCCAGACGGCCCAGTACCCCGCCCAGGTCGCCGCGCTTCCACGACAGCAGCGGCCCGGCGGCCATCGCCAGCACCATCGGCACCATCAGCGGCAGGAACACCGAATTGAAGAAGGGCGGCCCCACCGAGACCTTGCCCAGGTCCAGCGCATCGGCGAACAGCGGGTACAGGGTGCCCAGCAGGACGGTGCCCGCCCCGGTGGCCATCAGCACGTTGTTCAGCAGCAGCGCGCCCTCGCGGCTGACCGGGGCGAACAGCCCGCCGGTCTTCAGGGACGGCGCCCGCACGGCGTACAGGGTGAAGGACCCGCCCACCGCCAGCACCAGCAGCATCAGCACGAAGACGCCGCGGGTGGGGTCCGAGGCGAAGGCGTGCACCGAGGTGATGACCCCCGAACGCACCAGGAAGGTGCCCAGCAGCGACAGGCCGAAGGCGACGATGGCCAGCAGGATGGTCCAGCTTTTCAGGGCGTCGCGCTTTTCCACCACGATGGTCGAATGCAGCAGGGCGGTGCCGGCCAGCCACGGCATGAACGAGGCGTTCTCGACCGGGTCCCAATACCACCAGCCGCCCCAGCCCAGCTCGTAATAGGCCCACCACGAGCCCAGGGCGATGCCCAGGGTCAGGAAGATCCAGGCGGCCAGCGTCCAGGGCCGCACCCAGCGGGCCCAGGCGGCGTCGACCTTGCCTTCGATCAGGGCGGCGATGGCGAAGGAAAAGGCCATCGAGAAGCCGACATAGCCCAGATACAGGAAGGGCGGATGGAAGGCCAGGCCGGGGTCCTGCAGCAGCGGGTTCAGCCCCGAGCCGTTCATCGGCGGCGGGTCCAGGCGTTCGAACGGATTCGAGGTCAGCAGGATGAACAGCAGGAAGCCGACGGTGATCATCGCCTGCACCGCCAGGGCGCGGGCCTTCAGGCCCGGCGGCAGGTTGCGGCCGAACAGCGTCACCGCCAGCCCGAACAGGGCCAGGATGGTGATCCACAGCAGCAGCGAGCCCTCGTGGTTGCCCCACACGCCGGTCACCTTGTACAGCATCGGCTTGTCGCTGTGGCTGTTCTGGGCGACGTTCAGCAGCGAGAAGTCCGAGGTCATGTAGGCGTGGGTCAGGGCGGCGAAGGCGACTCCCACCAGCAGGACCTGGGCCACCGAGGCCGGGCCGGCCAGCCCCATCCAGGCGGCGTTGCCCCGGCTGGCCCCGATCAGGGGCACCGTGGCCTGGATGAAGGCGACGGCAAGGGCAAGGACAAGGGCGAAATGGCCGATCTCGGCGATCATGAAGGCTCCTGACGACAGCTCTATTTGCTTTCCTGCCAATGGCCGGATTTCTTCAAGGAATCGGCGACTTCCTTGGGCATGTAGTTTTCGTCGTGCTTGGCCAGCACTTCCGCGGCCAGGAACGCGCCGTCCCGGCCCATCTTGCCCTCGGTCACCACCCCCTGGCCCTCGCGGAACAGGTCGGGCAGCAGGCCGGTGAACACGACCGGCACCACGTTGGCGCCGTCGGTGATGCGGAAGCGCACGGTGGCCCCCTCCTTGAGCACCGATCCCTGCTCGACCAGACCGCCCAGGCGGATGCGGCGGCCCTCGGTGGGGACCTTGGCCTCGACGATCTCGGTCGGGCTGAAAAAGAAGACGATGTCCTGGCGCAGGGCGGTCAGGACCAGGGCGGCGGCGGCTCCCACCGCCAGCAGGCCCAGCACCACGAAATAAAGGCGGCGGCGTTTCAGGGTCACGGCTGCGAACCTTCCGGAACAGAGGCGGCGGGACGGCGCCGCTCGCGGGCGGGGCGCAGGCGCTGGGCCGTCTCGAGGTCGCGTTCGGACCGGCGCACGGCCCGGACCGAGGCGACCAGCACCGCCAGCATCACCGCCGCCGCCAGCCCATAGGACGGCCAGACATAGCCGGCATAGCCGCCCATCGCGAAGAATGAGGTCATCGTGTCCATGTCAGCCTTGCTCCACCTGGCCGGCGGCGTGGATCTGGGCCATGCGCAGGGTGCGCACCTTGGCGGCGGCGATTTCGGCCCGGGTCCGCAGGATCAGCACCAGCACCCAATAGGCCTTGAAGCCCACCGCCATCAGGATCAGCGGCACCATCATGCTGGCGTCGATGCTGGGGCCGCCCATCTTCACCACGCTGGCCGGCTGGTGCAGGGTGTTCCACCAATCCACCGACCATTTGATGATCGGCACGTTGACCACGCCGACCAGGGCCAGGATCGCCGCCGCCTTCTGGCCGCGCTGCGGATCGTCGAAGGCGTCGGCCAGGGCCATGTAGCCCAGATACAGGAACAGCAGGATCAGCATGCTGGTCAGCCGGGCATCCCACACCCACCACGTCCCCCACATCGGCTTGCCCCACAGGGAGCCGGTGACCAGGCAGACGAAGGTGAAGGCGGCGCCGACCGGGGCGGTGGCCCGGGCCATCAGGTCGGCCAGCGGGTGCTTCCAGATCAGCGCCATGCCGGAAAAGCCGGCCATCGCCGTGTAGCAGAACAGCCCCATCCAGGCCGACGGCACATGGATGTACATGATGCGCACGGTCTCGCCCTGCTGATAGTCGGCCGGCGAGCCGAACAGCGAGAAATACAATCCGCCGCC
This sequence comes from uncultured Rhodospirillaceae bacterium, assembly GCA_903941095.1. Classification (GTDB taxonomy): domain Bacteria; phylum Pseudomonadota; class Alphaproteobacteria; order Rhodospirillales; family Magnetospirillaceae; genus Magnetospirillum. The sequence continues at coordinate 7,033 of CAJANN010000045.1, forward strand.
CAGGGCCAGGACGGTGGCGGCGGCGGCCCAGGGCTGGATCAGGGCGGCGATGCGCAGGAAACGGGCGGGATTGGCGAAGCGATGCATGGTCCACTCTCTTACCGTCCTTCCGCGTCCGAATCCATATTAAGAATCCGTAAGACTTGGGCGGCGGCAGGCAGGATTCCACGAGCCGGCGGGAAAGAGTTTGACGAAGGTCAGGCCACCAGGGCCAGGCTGCGGTCCGGCCGTGCCCCGGCCAGCCATTTGCCGGTCAGACGCGGCTGGTCCAGCAGGGCGGCCACCGCGGCGGTCAATTCCAGCGACACCATCGCCCATTTCAGGCGCTTCGAGGCCATCAGCACCCCCGACAGCGCCGAATCGAAGATGGCCTCCGGCACCGACAGGAACACCGGGCGCAGCTTTCCCTGCTCCAGCAGGGAACGCATGCCGGCGGGGTCGCGGTACGAGGCGGCGCAGAAATCGGCGTCGACGGAATGCAGGCCCCGGCAGCGCAGGGGCCTGACCGGGTAGATCCGGCAGCTTCCCTCGGGTCCCAGGAAGGCGCAGGCCAAGCCGGATTGCGCCCGGGCGGCGGTGGTCAGGCCCCGGGTCTTCCGGTCCAGGGCGCGGACGGCGTCCTTCAGCGGCCCGCCCTGGTCGGCGGGCAGGGCGTCCAGGTGGGCGGCGATGCCGACCGCCTCGACCGGGGTGATCCCCACCTGCTGGTGGCAGCACCAGCCGCAGCCGGCCTTGCAGGCCACCGGCGGCGCGCTGCGGATATAATCCAGGCTGGTCCGCCGGCCCTGCCAGCTTTGTTCGGCCAGGGCAAAGATGGCGTCAAGGGCGGCGCAGGCGGCGGCGACGTCGGGCCTGGGGCCAAGGTCCAGCAGGATTCCGGCGCAGGCTCGGGACAGAAAGTCGTCGGTGGGCGCGAACATGGCCGGAAGCTAACGTCGTCATTCTTTCGTTGCAAGAGCCGCGAGGTTCTTTGATCTCCCCCGCCGGGCGCGGTCAGTGCCGCAACGCGGCCATCTGCGCCCGGATATGGTCGATCCGTTCGACCAGTTCGACGATGCCCAGGGTATCCTCGATGCGGGCGCGCTCGGCCATCAGGGCGTCGAGTTCCGGGCCTGATTTCCCCTTCATGCGGGCGTTCAGGTCTTCCTCGACCAGCGCGTACTGTTCCATCGCCTGGTCCAGCAAGGCGTCCAGGCGCTTTCTTTCAGCAGCCAGCCGCACCCATTCGTCGCCGCAGCAATCCGTCACGGTGCCCTCCACCAGCAGACCCGGCGACACTATCGGACTGTGCGTAGCTATCGTCAATGGGCCTCGTCCCAGGATGGACCTGTTCCGGTATCCACCACCAGCGGGACCTGCAACCGGGCGGCCCCTTCCATCACCCGCACCACCGCGGCGCGGGTGGCCTCGATTTCGGCGTCGGGGACTTCCAGCACCAGTTCGTCATGGACCTGCAGCAGCATGCGGGCGTTCAGGCCGGCGGCGGCCAGTTCGCCCGGCAGGCGGATCATGGCGCGCTTGATGATGTCGGCGGCGCCGCCCTGGATGGGACCGTTGATGGCGGCGCGTTCGGCGAAGGCGCGCAGGGCGCCGTTCCTGTCCTTGATGCCGGGCGTCCACACCTTGCGGCCGAACGGAGTTTCGACGAAGCCCTGGCGGCGCGCCGTTTCCTTGGTGTCTTCCATGAAGGTGCGGATTTCCGGGAAGCGGGCGAAATAGGCGTCGATCAGGGTCTTGGCCTCGCCGTTGGAAATCCCCAGCTGATTGGCCAGCCCGAAGGGCGAGATGCCGTAGATGATGCCGAAATTGATGGCCTTGGCGCGGCGGCGCAGGGCCGGGTCCAGTCCGTCCAGCGGCACCCCGAACACCTGGGCGGCGGTGATGGCGTGGATGTCGGCGCCGTCGTGGAAGGCCTGGATCAGTCCCTTGATGCCGGCGACGTGGGCCACCAGCCGCAATTCGATCTGCGAATAGTCTGCGGCCAGCAGGGTGCATCCGGCATCGGCGACGAAGGCCCGCCGGATCTTGCGGCCTTCCTCGGTGCGGATGGGGATGTTCTGCAGGTTGGGGTCGGACGACGACAGCCGGCCGGTGGTGGTCGCCGCCAGGGAATAGCTGGTGTGGACGCGGCCGGTGGCCGGGTTGATCTGGGCCACCAGCGCGTCGGCATAGGTGCTTTTCAATTTGGCCAGCTGGCGCCAGTCCAGCACGCGGGCCGGCAGGTCGTGCCCCTGCGCGGCCAGTTCCTCCAGCACGTCGGCGCCGGTGGCCCATTGGCCGGTCTTGGTCTTCTTGCCGCCGGGCAGCCCCATGTCCTCGAACAGCACCTTGCCCAGTTGCTGTGGTGACCCGACATTGAAGGCGGTGCCGGCCAGGGTCTGGATTGCGGCTTCCAGCTCGGCCATGCGCTGTCCGAACTCGACGGACAGGGCGGCCAGCCGGGCCTGATCCACCCGGATGCCGGCCCGTTCCATCCCGACGATCACCGGCACCAGCGGCCGCTCCAGGGTCTCGTAGACGGTGACCATGCGTTCGGCCAGCAGACGGGCCTTCAGCAATCCGTGCAGGCGCAAGGTGATGTCGGCGTCCTCGGCGGCGTAGGCCAGGGCCTTGTCCAGCGGGACGCGGTCGAAGGTGATCTGGGTCCGCCCCGAGCCGCAGACCGCCGAAAAGGGAATGGTGACGTGGCCGCAATGCAGCAGCGCCAGTTCATCCAGCCCGTGGCCGTGGCTGCCGCCGTCCAGCACATAGGACAGCAGCATGGTGTCGTCGATGGGGGCGACCGGCAGGCCGGCCATCGCCAGCACCTGCATGTCGTACTTGATGTTGTGGCCGACCTTCAGGACGGCGGGATCGGCCAGCAGCGGCGCCAGGGCGGCCAGGACGGCGTCGCGGGGCAGGATGGCAGGCGGCGGCGGCTCGTCTGGGCCGCCCAGCAGCAGCGAGCCCTGGGCCTGGGCCGGGCTGTGCCTGACCGGGATATAGCAGGCCCGTCCCGGCGCCACCGCCAGCGACAGGCCGACCAGCTCGGCGCGCAGCGGGTCCAGCCCGGTGGTCTCGGTGTCGACGGCCACCAGACCCGCGCGCGTCGCCGTTTCGACCCAGCGGGCCAGGGTGTCGGCGGCGGTCACCAGTTCGTAATCCGCCGTCACCGCCGCGGGCGGCGGCGGTTCGGCGGCGGCGGGGCCGGCGGCGGCCGGAGCCGCCCTGACCCCCAGGCGGGCGGCGATGCTTTTGAAACCCTGTTCGGCCAGGAAGGCGCCGATGGCGGCAGGGTCGGGGCTGCGCTTGGCAAAGCTGTCCAGTCCCGCCGGAACCGGAACGTCCCGGCGCAGGCGGACCAGATCGCGGGACAGGCGGGCGGCGTCGGCGTTGGCCAGCAGGGTCTCGCGCCGCTTGGGCTGCCTGATTTCGCCGGCACGGGCCAGCAGGGTGTCGAGGTCGCCATACTCGCCGATCAGCTGGGCGGCGGTCTTGACGCCGATGCCCGGCACGCCCGGCACATTGTCGGCGGCGTCGCCGCACAGCGCCTGGACGTCGACCACCCGGTCGGGGGCGACGCCGAACTTCTCGGCGACTTCGGCCACGCCGATGGTGCGGTTCTTCAGGGTGTCGAGCATCTCGACCCGCTCGCCCACCAGCTGCATCAGGTCCTTGTCGGACGAAACGATGGTGACTTTGGCTCCGGCGGCCAGGGATTGGGCGGTGTAGGTGGCGATCAGGTCGTCGGCTTCGAACCCCTCCATCTCGACCGAGGGGACGTTGAAGGCGTGCACCGCCTGCCGGATCAGCGGAAACTGCGGCACCAGCTCTTCCGGAGCCGGGGGGCGGTGCGCCTTGTAGTCGGGGTACAGCTCGTTGCGGAAGCTTTTGCGTCCGGCGTCGAAGATCACCGCCACATGGTCGGCGTCGGTGTCGTCCAGCAGCTTCATCAGCATGGTGGTGAAGCCGTAGACGGCGTTGACCGGCGTGCCGTCGGGGCGGGTCATCGGCGGCAACCCGTGGAAGGCCCGGAAGATGAATCCCGAGCCGTCCACCAGGAAGACGTGGCGGGGGGACGCGCCCACCGCGGTCAATGTCCGCCGAGCTTGGCGCCCTCGGCCAGGACATAGGTCCGCGAGCAATAGGGGCAGGTCGCCTGACGGTCGTGGCCGAGATGCAGATAGACCAGCGGATGACCCAGCGGGCCGGCGCCGCCTTCGCAGGCGACGGTGGCGGTTTCGACCGTGACGGTCTCGAACTTCGGGGCGGTGGAGGCAAGAGCGGCGTTGGACATGATCAGATGATCCGTTGACCGTTGAAACGGGCGGATGATACCCATTGCGGACGATGGAGCAAACACTTCCCGACAATGCCGTCGAAGCGGACGGCCTTTCCAAGGCCTATGCCGGGCGGCGCGGCCGCAAACAGGCGCTGGACGCCATCTCCCTGGCCATTCCGCGCGGCTCGTTCTTCGGGCTGCTGGGGCCGAACGGCGCCGGCAAAAGCACGTTCATCAACATCCTGGCCGGTCTGGTGATGAAGACCGCCGGCACGGTCAGGGTCTGGGGGCGCGACATCGACCGCGATCCCAGGGGGGCCAAGGCGGCCATCGGCGTGGTGCCGCAGGAACTGAACCTCGACCCGTTCTTCACCCCGCGCGAGCTGCTGGAAGTGCAGGCCGGGATGTATGGCGTGCCCAGGGCCGAACGGCGGACCGACGCCATCCTGGAAGCGGTCGGGCTGTCGGACAAGGCCGAAGCCTATGCCCGCACGCTGTCGGGCGGCATGCGCCGCCGGCTGCTGGTGGCCAAGGCGATGGTCCACAATCCGCCGGTCCTGGTGCTGGACGAGCCCACCGCCGGTGTCGACATCGAGCTGCGTCAAAGCCTGTGGGCCTATGTCCGCCGGCTCAACGCCGCCGGCACCACGGTGGTGCTGACCACCCACTACCTGGAAGAAGCCCAGGAACTGTGCGACCGCATCGCCATCATCAACCGCGGGACCCTGGTGGCCTGCGACACCACCCCCAATCTGCTGCGGCGGATGGATTCCAAGGCGGTGGTGCTGACGCTCGGCCAGCCGCTGGCCCAGGTGCCGCCGGCCCTGGCCGCGCTGGCGCCCGACCTGCGCCCGGACGGCCGGCTGGTCATCCGCTATCAGCCGTCCGTCCTGCCGATGGGGCGCATCCTCGACACCGTGCGCGAGGCCGGGCTGACCATCCGCGACCTGTCCACCGAGGAAGCCGACCTTGAAGACATCTTCCTGCAGCTGACCTCGCCGCAGGCATGAGGCCGGGCCGTGCCGCCGTCCTGCTCGCCGCCCTGCTGCTGGCCGCCTGCGCCGCCATGACCTATCCCGCCGGTCCCGCCGTCACCGTTCCGTCCGTCGATTCCGGCCATCTGGTCATGGCCGACGGCGCCCGCCTGCCGCTGCGGTCCTGGCTGCCGTCGGGGCCGCCCCGGGCGGTGGTGGTCGCCCTGCACGGCATGAACGACTATTCCAATTTCTTCGACGAGCCGGGGATCGCCCTGGCCCGCCACGGCATTGCCGGCTACGCCTACGACCAGCGCGGCTTCGGGGCCGGGCCGCATCCCGGCCACTGGTCGTCGGCCGACGCCATGACCGCCGATGCCGCCGCCGCCATCGCCCTGCTGGCCGACCGTCATCCGGGCGTTCCGGTCTTCGCGCTGGGGGAAAGCATGGGCGGGGCGGTTCTGATGGCGATGGAGGCCCGCGGCCGCACTCCCGCCGGCCTGTCCGGGTTGATCCTGTCGGCTCCGGCGGTGTGGGGGCGGGCCTCGATGCCGTGGTACCAGCGGGCGGCGCTGTGGCTGGGCCATGCCCTGGTGCCGGGCTGGCGGCCCAGCGGCCGCGGCCTGGAGATCCGGCCATCGGACAATGTCGAGATGCTGCGAAAGCTGTCGGCCGATCCCCTGGTCATCAAGGAAACCCGCATCGACGCCATCAAGGGCGTGGTCGATCTGATGGACGAGGCGGCGGTTGCCGCCCCGTCGGTGCGGACCGGCGCCCTGGTCCTGTACGGCGCCCGCGACGAGGTCATTCCGCCGCAGCCCACCTGGGCGGCCATCCGTGCCCTGCCGGGATTGGGGCGCGGCCAGCGCGTGGTGCTGTACGACCGCGGCTGGCACATGCTGCTGCGCGACCTGCAGGCCCAGGTGGTTCTGGACGATATCGCCGCCTGGGTGGCCGACAGGTCGGCGCCGTTGCCGTCGGGCGGCGAGATGGCGGCACAGGCCCGTCTGCACGGGGGATGATGCGCACATCGACCTTGCGCTAGGGTGCGGCCGTCTTTCACCCGGGGATGTGCCGATGTTCCGTTTTCTGTTCGCCGTTCTGCTGTTCACCGCCACCGCCGCCACCGCCGCCGAGCCGGAATTCGACCTGGGCTTCGCCCGTCCCGGCATGATGCAGGGGCAGTTCCGCTTTGCCGCCTGGCCGCCCGGCATGGCGGTTTATTGCAGTGACGATCCCGATCGTCCGGGGACGCTGGGGCGATTGCTGGTGCTGCCGCACCAGATCCAGAATCTGGGGGGGACGCGCTGTGCCCTGCTGTCGGTGGACGACAAGAACGTCTGGTCTCCGGCCAAGCGCAAGATCGCCGGGCAGCCCAGCCAGATGACCGCCACCTTCGCTCCCGACGCATCCGGCACCCGCCGTCTGGTGCAGATCTTCGTCGAATTTCCGCAGCCCGGTTTTGCCGACATGCGCAAGTTCCTGGCCGGCCGCTTCGGTCAGCCGGTCGACGAACTCCCCAATCTGGTGCGCTGGCGGACCTCGAAGCAGGAAGCCGTGCTGGTCCACGAGGACGGCGACGGGGCGATGCTGATCATGCTGGACCTCCGGCTGCAGGCGGCGATGGACGCCAAGATGCAGGCCATCGCCCCGGCGGCCCGGAAATAGCCGGCGCCGCCCGGACCGGGACGGGGTCTGATACGGAACCCGAATGAATCATCCGGGCTTCGTATAAGCCGCCTCGGCCACCAGCCGGGCGGTGCCGGTCTCGATGCGGGCCTGCAGTTCGGCCATGAAGGCCCTGCGGTCCATGCCGGGGGCGATGGGGTCCAGGAACGCGATCACCGCCCGGCCGGACCGTTTGCCGAAGCTGCCGCGGCCCCAGAACAGGCCGGTGTTCAAAGCCACCGGCACGCAGGGCTGGCCCAGGGCGCCGTACAGCATGGCGACGCCGGTATGATAGTCGGGGGCGGCGCCGATTTCCATGCGGTGGCCTTCGGGGAAGATCAGCACCGGGCGGCCGGCGGCGGCGGCGGTCTCGGCGCCCTTGACCATCTCTTTCAGGGCGCGGGTGCCGGCGGAACGGTCGATGGCGATCACCCCGGTCTTGGCCAGGTACCAGCCGAAGAAGGGGATGCGCAGCAGCTCGCGCTTCAGGATCACCGCCGGATTGCCCAGGATCAGGCGGAAGGCGAAGGTTTCCAGCGTCGACTGGTGCTTCGAGGCGATCAGCGCCGGTCCGTCGGGAACCGTGCCCCGCACCTCCCACGACAGGCCGCAGGTCAGGCGCAGCAGCAGGAACGTGCCGCGCAGCCAGAAGGCGGCGGCGGCCCCGACCACCGGGGGCGGCGCCAGCAGCAAAGGCAGGTACAGGATGCCGATGATCAGGGTCCAGGTCTGAAACAGCACGAAGAACAGGGCGGAACGGGCGGCGGTCACGGCGGGGTCTTTCTTGGCAGGAACCAGTGGCGGACGATGGCGGCGTCATATTTGGCATATTCGGTGGCCAGCAGCCAAGCGGTCCCCGGCCAGCGCCACCATTCCCGGCTTTTGACGCTGTCGGGAAAGACCGGATGGGCGATGACGGCGACGTCGGGCAGGGCGCGGCGGAATTCCAGCAGGGCGCGCGGCATGTGGTAGGCCCCGGTGACGAGACGCAGCGACGACACCCCGCGCCCGGCCGCCCAGCCGGCGGTTTCCAGGGCGTTGCCCACCGTGTCCTCGGCGGCATAGCCCAGCACCACAGTGCCGGGATGTTCGGAATGATGCGGCCGGGCATGGCGCAGGATTTCCGGCAGGTCGACGCCGCGATGCACGCCGGACACGAACAGCCGGTCGGCCCGCCCGGCTTCAAGCAAGGCCAAGCCGGTGGCGACCCGCTCGCTGCCGCCGGTCAGCACGACGATGGCGTCGGTGCGGCTGTCCGGGTCCTCGACCCGGTCGGGGACCGCCGCCGCGACGAACCACAGGAAGCCCGCCGCCCAGGCCGTCAGCACGGCCAGAAGCAGAAGACCGGCGCGGATCATGGCAGCCTGGACAGCGTGCCGTGGACGGTCAGGCGCGCCGTGTACATCGACAGCAGGGCGGCCAGCACCGGCAGCAGGCCGATGACCACCCAGCCCGACAGGGGCAGGGCCAGCGAGGGCAGGAAGCCGCCTTCGACCCGCCGCGTCGCCCAGCCGATGGCGGTCAGGGTCGGCACCGCCATCGCCAGCCCGATCATGCCGCCGGAAAAGCCCAGGGAAAAGGCGCGGTCGGCGAACTGGCGGGCGATATAATCGTCGTGCGCCCCGATCAGGTGCAGCACCTCGATGACGCCGCGATGCACGCTCATGCCGGTCCTGGTGGCATAGACCACGGTGGCCGAGGTGACGAAGCCGATCAGCAGCATGATGGCGATGGCCACCCATTCGGTGGTGCGCGACAGGTTGATCAGGCGGCTGAGCCAGACCCGGTGGTCGTCGATGGTGGCGCCGGGAACCATGCGGCCCAGCCGGTCGGCCACCGCCCCCAGGTCCAATTGCGCCGAGGAATCGACGGAGACGTCGATCAGGCGCGGCAGCGGCAGGTCCTTGACCACTTCCGCCGAGCCCAGCCAGGGTTCGAGCAGGGCCAGGGTCTGGCGCTTGTCCAGCGGCCGGGCGGCCAGTATCCCCGGCGTGCGCCGCATCAGCTCGGCCGCCTGGCGCACGCGGTCTTCGGTCAGCAATTCGCCGGCCTCGCCGGGGACCGGCTGGATCTGGACGGTCAGGGTTCCGGAAACGTCGTGGTCCCAGCGTTCCACCAGTCCGGCCAGCACCAGCACCCCGGCGACGGCGATGGCCGACAGATAGACCATCAGCGCCACCAGCCACGGCAGGAAGCGGCTGGTGGCGTCACCCTTCAGCGGCAGGTCCGACCGGCGCGACAGCATGGCTCTATTCTGGCTCCACCACGGTTCCCCGCTCGATATGCAGGCGGGAATATTGCGAAAAACGATCGACCAGGGACTGGTTGTGGGTGGCGATGACGACGGTCGTTCCCAGCTTGTTCAACTCTTCGAACAGATGCAACAGCCGCATGGCGATATGATCGTCCACGTTGCCGGTGGGTTCGTCGGCCAGCAGCAGGTCGGGCCGCCCGATCACCGCCCGGGCGATGGCGACGCGCTGCTTCTGGCCGCCCGACAGGGTCGGCGGCTTGGCATGCAGGTGGTCGGCCAGGCCGACCCAGCCCAGCAGTTCCGGAACGTGCTTCTGCACCTCGGATTCCTTGACGCCGCGCACGCGCAGCGGCAGCGCCACGTTGTCCAGGGTCGACAGATGGTCGAGCAGCTGGAAATCCTGGAACACCACGCCGATGCGCCGCCGCAGCGCCGGCAGCTCGTAGCGCCGGGTCATGGCGATGTCCTTGTCGAACAGGGTGACGCGGCCGCGCGACGGCCTGAGCCCCAGATACATCAGCCGCAGCAGCGACGACTTGCCGGCCCCCGACGCCCCGGTCAGGAAGTGGAAGGATCCGGACGGCAAAGCGAAGGTGACGTCCTGCAGCACTTCCGGCCCAAGGCCATAGCGCAGTCCGACACTGTCGAAACGGATAATGTGTTCACCCCGAGGGCGGTGCCGCACGGCCAGCTTCTCCCGTCTAGGGCCGGAGGATGCCACGTGGCCGCCGTCTTCGTCCAGGGCGCTTGTGTCGATTTGGCCTTGCGCCTATAAGGGAGAACGTCCTGGGGGAACGTTTTAGACATGCAGATCTCGTGTCCGGCCTGCACCACCAATTTCTCCGTACCCGACAAGGCTTTGCAGCCCAAGGGGCGAACCCTGAAGTGCGCCAAGTGCGGACATAAATGGTTCCAGGAGCCGCCGGGCGGCCTGCCCGATTTCGGCCTGGACGCCGACGATTTCCCGCCGCCGCCACCCCCGCCCGAGCGCCCGTTCAATCCGGTGCGCGACCCCGACCCCGACCTGGAATTCGAGACGCCGGCTCCGGCCCCCGTCCTGCGCGCCATCCCCGATCTCGATTCGCCGCCGATTCCCAGCTTCGGCAGCCGGCCGGCGCCCGACGAGAAACCGATGAATTTCGACCTGGACCCGGACTCGGCTCCGCCGCCGGTTCCCGATGTCTTCGCCGACAAACATGAAAAGAAGGGGACCGCCGGCCTGTGGCTGCTGCTGGTTCTGCTGTTGCTGGGGGCCGCGGCCGGGGCCGGATACTATTTCCAGGATCGGCTGGTGGATTATGTCCCCCAGGCCCACGAATGGCTCAGCCAGGCCGGACTGCGCCACGAAAAGCCGGGCGCCGGCCTGGAACTGCGCAATGCCGGGACGCCGGAACGGTTCGTCCACAACAATACCGAAGTCCTGATCGTGCGCGGCATCGTCGCCAACATCTCGGACCGTCAGCGGCCGGTGCCGACCATGAAGCTGGTGCTGCTGGACAAGGACAAGCACACCGTTCAGGAAAAGATGAACCCGCCGCCGGTGACCATGCTCGACCCCGGCGCCACTTCGGGCTTCCGCATCATCCTGGAACGCCCCGACCCCAATGCTGTCGAGGTCAATGTGCTGTTCGTCGACGCCGTCGAGGCCGGCGGCAAATAGCCGGGCCGCCTGCCGCCGCACCCCGGGGCGCGGCGGCAGGGGGGTCCGTTCAGCCCTGCTTCAGGGCGGTGACTTCGATTTCGACCTTCATGCGGGGATCGACCAGACCACAGACGATGGTGGTGTTGGCCGGCTTGATCCCCTTGAAGTATTTGCCCAGCACCGGGCCGACCGTCTGGAAATAGGCGGCGTCGGTGACGTAGACCACCACGCGGACCACGTCGGCCAGCGAGGCGTCGCCCTTTTCCAGGGCGGCGGCGATGGTCTGCAGGCACTGGTCGGCCTGCTCGACCTCGGACTCGGCGATCTGCCCGTCCTTGAAGCCGGACGTGCCGGCGACGAACACCCACGGCCCCTGGACCACGGCGCGGGAATATCCGGCCACTTCCTCGAACGGCGAACCGGAAGAGATCAGACGACGGGTCATGCTGCTGTCCTTTGCGCAAAAGAAGATCGGCGCCGGTTCTAGCCGAGAATCCGCTACCCGGCAATGATGTGGTCGATGAACGGGACGCGGCCGTCGGCGCTGTCGACGTCCAGGACCCACAGGTCCCAATCGACCTCCCTGGCGCGGGCGACATAAGCCTCGGCGCGATCTTCCGTGACCGGGACGCCGCCGTTGGCCTTCAGCCAGCCCAGTTGGCCGGCGGCGTCGCGGGCCTGGGAATAGATGTCGTAGGCGTCGCGCCCGCGATAGACACGGACCAGGATGGTGCCGGCATCCTCGTCGCCCTTCCGGGCCACCACCACCGGCATGGCCTCGATGGCGCAGCGGCGGATGGCGGCGTGGACGAACAGCTTGGCCTTCAGCTTGGGCGCGCTCATGTTTCGTCGGACGGCTGGGGCGGGGCATGGGCCGCCAGACGCGAGCGCGCGGTTTCCCAGATGGTCTCCAGCAGGTGCGGATAGGCCGAGACGAATTTGTGGAATTCGCGGGCATCCAGGATCAGCAGCTGGCAGCGGGTGGCCGCCCGCACCGTGGCGGTGCGCGGGCATTGCTCGATCAGGGCGATCTCGCCGAAGAAGTCGCCGGGCTTCAGCAGGACCGATCCGGCCTTGCCCTGGACCTCGATCTGGCCGCTGACCAGGAAGTACATGCATTCCCCCAGGTCGCCTTCCCGCATCAGCACCTCGCCGCGCACGGCGCGGTAGACCTTCAGCAGCGAGGCCACCTCGGCGATCTGGCTGGCCTGCAGCCTGGTGAAGAAGGGGACCTTGGCCACCAGATGCCAGGTCGAGACGAAGCTCTGCCGTCGCATCTCCTCGGTGAAGCCCGAGGCCAGGATCGAAGCCGGCAGCGCGAACATGCACAGGCCCAGGATGGCGACGCCGCCGCCCACCACCTTGCCCAGCGCGGTGGCCGGCACCACGTCGCCATAGCCCAGGGTGGCCAGCGTCACCACGCTCCACCACATGGCTTCCGGCACGCTGCCGAAGCTGGGGTTGACGTCGCGCTCGATGAAATACAGCAGGGTCGAGGTGGAAACGATCAGCAGCAGCATGATGAACAGCGCGCTCATCAGCGGGCGGAATTCCGCCATGATCACCACGCCCAGGGTTTCCAGGGCCGGGGAATGGCGGGCCAGCTTCAGGAAGCCGATGATGCCGAACACCGTCTCGCCGTCCTTGGGCAGGCCCAGACCTTCCCCGATCAGGAACGGCACCACCGCCAGGAAGTCGAAGATTCCGTAGGGGCTGGTGGCATAGCGCGACAGCGCCCGCATGCGCGGCTCGTTGTCGGCGCCCTGCCAGGCCAGGGCCATGCGCAGGGTGTAATCGAAAGCCAGCAGGATCAGGGCTCCGCCCAGGGCGTAGCGGGTCGACGCGTACCATCCGCCCCAGATGCCGGGCACGGTGTTCAAGGCCGCCTGTCCGGTCGACAGCAGGATGGCCGCCGTCAGCGCCATGCGGTAATAGGATGCCCGCCGGGGAGGGAACGGTCCTTCGACCACCAGCCCTTTCAGCCATTCGCGCACGGCATGTTCCCTGTCCGGTCCGTTTCTGGCCGGAACTATACCCCGTCCCGCCCGCTCTTGTCCAAGTCGCCGGATGCGCCCATATGGGGGTGATCCAATCACAGGAGTCCCGTTTCATGCTGGAACTGCGTCCGTTCGCCGATCTGGGGACATTCCGCAATGAATGGCTGAACGCCCACTACCATTTCAGCTTCGCCGATTATGCCGATCCCTCCCGCATGGGGGCCGGCAAGCTGCGGGTGTGGAACGACGACGTCATCGCGGCGGGAACCGGCTTTCCGCCCCACGCCCATCGCGACATGGAGATCGTCACCTATATCCGCGAAGGCGCCATCACCCACGAGGATTCCCTGGGCAACCGCGGCCGGACCGAGGCCGGACAGGTGCAGGTGATGAGTGCCGGCACCGGCATCCGTCATGCCGAATACAACCGGGAAGCCGGTCCGACCACGCTGTTCCAGATCTGGATCCAGCCGCGCAGCGCCGGGCTGGCGCCGCGTTGGGAGACCAGACCGTTCCCGCGCAGCCGCGGCCGGCTTGAGGTGCTGGCCTCGGGCTTTTCCGGCGACGATGCGCCGCTGATCAACCAGGACGCCCGGGTTCTGGCCGCCACCCTGGACAAGGATTTCCGGCTGGTCCACCGGCTGGCGTCGCCGCACGCCTATCTGGTGGTCTCCCGCGGTTCCGTCCGCGTCGGCGACCTGACGGTCGGGCCGCGGGATGGACTGTTCCTGCACGGTGAGCCCGAAATCGCCCTGGCCGCCCAGGACGACGCCGAACTGGTTCTGGTCGAGACTGTCTAGGTCGGGCCGGCGCGGCCGGCCAGGTCGCCGGCCACCGCCACCAGACGGGCCAGGTCGTGGTCGCGCGACAGGCGGTGGTCGCCGTCCTTCACCAGGATCACCTCGACATCGTCCGCGGTCAGGCAGTCGGCGATGCGCAGCGCCGTCCGCCACGGCACGTCGGCGTCCTTCTGGCCCTGGATCAGGCGGACCGGGCAGGTCAGGTTGATCTGGTCGCGCAGCAGCAGATGGTTGCGCCCGTCCTCGATCAGCCGGCGGGGAATGGTCCAGGGACGATCCGGCTCGACGCAGTTGGGCATCAGCACGTGACCCTTTTCCAGCAGGTCGCGGCGCTGCTCGGCGGTGAAGTCGTTCCACATCAGGTCTTCGGTGAAGTCGGGGGCGGCGGCGACGCCCACCAGCCCGGCCACCCGGCGGGGCCGCTGTAACGCGGCCAGCAGGGCCAGCCAGCCGCCCAGGCTGGACCCCACCAGGATCTGCGGGCCGTCGGTCAGGTCGTCCAGCACGGCGACGGCATCGTCGGCCCAGCGGCCGATGCATCCGTCCTCGACCCGTCCCGGGCTGATGCCGTGGCCGTACAGGTCGAAGCGGACGAAGGCGCGGCCGTCGCGGCGGCACAGATCTTCCAGGGCCAGCGCCTTGCCGCCTTCCATGTCGGAATGAAACCCGTGCAGGAAGACAATTCCCGGGCCTTTTCCCTCCAGACGCTTGTAGGCGATGGACGTGCCGTCGCGGCGTGCTAATATCCCCGCCCCGGCGGGTTTGCCCCCGCCCGTCCCATTGTCCGCCATCGTGCTTGCCCTCCATGACCGCCAATTCCGAATTTCCCATCGATGCCCGCCCGGGCGGCGAACGTCAACCCACCGTTCTGCAGGTGCTGCCCGCCCTGGTCACCGGCGGGGTCGAGCGCGGCACCGTCGACGTCGCCGCCGCCCTGGCTGAAGCCGGCTGGCGTTCGATCGTCGCTTCGACCGGCGGGCCGATGGTGCGCGAGCTGATCCGCGCCGGCGCCGAACATGTCGAGCTGCCGCTGGCCTCGAAGAATCCCCTGGTCATCCGCCGGAATGTCGGGCGCCTGGCCGCGCTGATCCGCGACCGCCAGGTCGACATCGTGCATGCCCGTTCGCGCGCGCCGGCCTGGAGCGCGTGGCAGGCCGCCCAGCAGACCGGGACCCACTTCGTCACCACCTTTCACGGCACCTACAATCTGGGCTGGTTCGGCTTCAAGCAGATGTACAATCAGGTGATGACCCGCGGCGAGCGGGTGATCGCCATCTCGGAATTCATCGCCGAGCATGCCCGCCGCGTCTATGGACTGGACCCGGGGCGCATCCGCGTCATCCATCGCGGCGTCGACCTGTCCAAGTTCGATCCGGTCCGGGTCAGCCAGGAACGCATCATCCATCTGGCCAATCGCTGGCGCCTGCCCGACGGCTATCCGGTGATCATGCTGCCCGGCCGCCTGACCCGCTGGAAGGGCCAGACCGTGCTGATCGAGGCGCTGGCCGAACTGGGGCGCCACGACATCCGCTGCCTGCTGGTGGGGTCGGACCAGGGACGGACCGCCTATCGCCAGGAACTGGTCGATCTGATCCGCCGCCGCGACCTGGGCGACGTGGTCCATATCGTCGACGAATGCGGCGACATGCCGGCGGCCTATATGCTGACCGACGTGGCGGTGTCGGCCTCGACCGATCCCGAAGCCTTCGGGCGGGTGGTGGTGGAAGCCCAGGCGATGGGCCGTCCGGTGATCGCCAGCGACCACGGCGCCCCGCGCGAGATCGTCGCGCACGGCCGCACCGGCTGGCTGACCGCCCCCGGCGACGCCCGCTCCCTGGCCGAGGCCATCGACCGTTTCCTGTCGCTGTCGCCCCAGGAACGGGCGACCATCGCCGATCTGGGGCAGCGGTTCGTGCGGGCCAACTTCACCAAGGAATCCATGTGCGCCCGCACCCTGGCCGTTTATGGCGAGGTGTTGAACGGCGAGCCGCCGGTGGCCCGCCAGGAGGAGCTTGTCCCCCTGGAGGACGCTTGATCTCGCGGGTTCTGGTCATCAAGCTGGCCGCCCTGGGCGATTTCGTTCAGGCCTTCCCGCCCTTCGCCACCATCCGCTCCCATCATCCCGACGCCGAAATCACCCTGCTGACCACCCGGACCTACGCCGAGCTGGCCGCCGCCAGTCCGTGGTTCGACCATGTGTGGGTCGACGACCGACCCAAGCCCTGGCAATTGCGCAAGGTGGCGGCCCTGAAGTCCCGCTTGCGCCAGGGGCGGTTCCAGCGGGTCTATGATCTGCAGACGTCGGACCGCTCCGGCTGGTATTTCCGTCTGCTGGGCGGCGGGGTCGAATGGTCGGGCATCGCCCGGGGCTGTTCGCATCCGCATGCCAATCCGGCCCGCGATGCCATGCATACCCTGGACCGCCAGGCCGAGCAGCTGGCGATGGCCGGGCTGGCGCCGATGGTCGCACCCGACCTGTCCTGGGCCGGGGCCGACATCGCCCGCTTCGGCTTGCCCGCCGCCTTTGCCCTGCTCTGTCCGGGCGGGGCGCGGCATCGTCCGGAAAAACGCTGGCCGGCGGCCGAGTTCGCCGCTCTGGCCCGGTGGCTGGCGGGGCGGGGATTGACGCCGGTCGTGCTGGGCACTGCCGACGAAGCCGATGAAATCGGGCGGATCGCCGCTGTCTGCCCGCAGGCGGTGGCCCTGACCGGACAGACGTCGTTTCCCGATATCCTGGGCCTGGGCGCCCGCGCCCGGCTGGCGGTGGGCAACGACACCGGCCCCATGCACCTGATCGCCGCCGCCGGCTGTTCCGGTCTGGTCCTGTTCGGTTCGGGCAGCAATCCCGCGCTGTGCGCCCCGCGCGGACGGCTGGCGGTTCTGCAGGTCCCCGATCTCGGCCGTCTGAGCGCCGCCGAGGTCGCCGCCGCGCTGCCGGATCTGACGGCGTGATGGCCGGCAGCAGCCGATCCCGGCAGGCGTGGCGCGATCACCGGCGCACGCTGGAACGGCGGCTGACGGTGGACCGCCGCCAGACGGGGATTTCGGGGGAACGCAAGTTGCTGCCCCTGGCCAGCGGCACCGTTCAGTGGCTGATCCGGACGGTGGTCCGGCTCAGCGGTCTGCAGGGGCGTGGCCGGCGCAATGCCCTGGCCGTGCGCAGGGAAGATCTGGAACTGTATTTTCCCGACCTGCCCGCCGCGTTCGACGGCTATTCCATTTTGCACCTGTCCGACCTGCATGTGGGGCTGATGCCCGGCGGCGAGGCCGCCATCGTCCGCGCCATCCGCGGCATTCACCCCGATCTGGTGGTGTTGACCGGCGACATCCAGACGCATGGACAGCCCGAACCGGGACTGGCGGTGCGATTGCTGGCCCCGATTCTGTCGGCCTGCGATGCCGCCGACGGCACGCTTGCCGTCCTGGGAAACCACGATGTCGCCGATCTGGCCGAAGGTCTTGAGGCCGGCGGGGTGCGGGTGCTGATCAACGAGGCGCTGGCCCTGCATCGTGGTGACGCCACCTTGCAGGTCGTCGGCCTGGACGATGTCTACAGTTTCTTCAGTCCAGCCGCCACGGCCGCCCTGACCGCCTGTCGCGACGGCTTCCGTATCCTGCTGGCGCATACGCCCGAACTGGCCACGCTGGCCGACGAGGCCGGGTATCGGCTGTATCTGTGCGGCCACACCCACGGCGGCCAGATATGCCTGCCGGGCGGACGCATACTGATCAATGTCCTGTCGTCCCACCGGCATCTGGCGCGTGGGTTCTGGCGTCTGACCGGCCTGCAGGGCTACACCTCGCGGGGGGCCGGCAGCAGCAGCCCGGGAGTCCGCTACAACTGCCCGCCGGAAGTCACGCTGATCCGGCTGCGCCGTTCTTGACTTGAAAGGCAAAGGCCTTACTGTCTCCGGTTCCGGTTTTCGCATCTGCAAGAGAGTGCTCAGTCATGGTCGCCATCACCCTTCCCGACGGCAATGTCCGCGAATTTCCCGGTCCGGTGACCGGGCTGGACGTGGCGAAATCCATCGGTGCCGGTCTGGCCAAGGCGGCGCTGGCGATTCGTGTCGACGGGGCGATGAAGGATCTGAACACCGTCCTGGCCGCCGATTGCCGGCTGGCGATCGTCACCGCCAAGGATGCCGACGCGCTGGAGCTGCTGCGTCACGACGCCGCCCACGTCATGGCCGAGGCGGTGAAGGAGCTTTATCCCGAAGCCCAGGTCACCATCGGGCCGTCCATCGAGAACGGCTTCTATTACGACTTCGCCCGCGCCACTCCGTTCACGCCCGAGGATCTGGAGAAGATCGAGGCGCGCATGCGCGAGATCGTCGATCGCGACGAAGCCATCACCCGCGAGGAATGGAGCCGCGACGAGGCGGTCTCCTTCTTCCAGGGGCTGGGCGAGGCCTACAAGGCCGAACTGATCGCCTCGATTCCCGCCGGCCAGCCCATCGGACTGTACCGGCAGGGCGCCTTCATCGACCTGTGCCGCGGCCCGCATCTGCCGTCGACGGCCAAGCTGGGCAAGGCCTTCAAGCTGATGAAGCTGGCCGGCGCCTATTGGCGCGGCGATTCCCGCAACGAGATGCTGCAGCGGGTCTACGGCACCGCCTGGTTCGACAAGAAGGACCTGGACGCCTATCTGCACATGCTGGAAGAAGCGGAAAAGCGCGACCATCGCCGCCTGGGCCGCGAGATGGACCTGTTCCACCTGCAGGAAGAGGCGGTGGGCAGCGTGTTCTGGCATCCCAAGGGCTGGGCCTTGTGGCGGACGGTCGAGGAATACATGCGCGGCCGCCTGGAACGGTCCGGCTATGTCGAGGTCAAGACCCCGCAGCTGGTGGACCGCAAGCTGTGGGAGGCCTCGGGCCACTGGGAAAAGTTCCGCCAGGCGATGTTCATCGCCACCTCGGGCGAGGAGGAGCTGGAACTGGCCATCAAGCCGATGAACTGTCCGTGCCACGTGCAGATCTATCGCCACGGCATCAAGTCGTACCGCGACCTGCCCCTGCGCATGGCCGAGTTCGGCTCGTGCCACCGCTACGAACCGTCGGGCGCCCTGCACGGCATCATGCGGGTGCGGGCCTTCACCCAGGATGATGCCCATATTTTCTGCACCGAAGACCAGATCACGTCGGAAACCATCGCCTTCTGCGAATTGCTGAAATCGATCTACAAGGATTTCGGCTTCACCGAAGTGCGGGTGAAGTTCTCGGACCGGCCGGAAAAGCGGGCCGGTGACGACAGCATCTGGGACAAGGCGGAAAGCGCCCTGCTCGACGCCTCGAAGGCGGCCGGGCTGGAAACCACCCTCAATCCCGGTGAAGGCGCCTTCTATGGGCCGAAGCTGGAATTCGTGCTGCGCGACGCCATCGGCCGCGACTGGCAGTGCGGCACCTTGCAGGTCGACTTCGTCCTGCCCGAGCGTCTGGATGCCTCGTATGCGGCCGAGGACGGCAGCAAGAAGCGTCCGGTCATGCTGCACCGGGCCATCCTGGGCTCGTTCGAGCGGTTCATCGGCATCCTGATCGAGAATTTCGCCGGGCGCTTCCCGGTGTGGCTGGCGCCGACCCAGGTGGTGGTGGCGACCATCGTCTCCGATGCCGACGGCTATGCCCAAGAGGTGGTCGAACGGCTGAAATCGGCGGGATTGCGCGTCGAAGCCGATATCCGCAACGAGAAAATCAACAAAAAGGTTGCCGAGCATTCCGGCCTGAAAGTGCCGGTAATGCTGGTGGTCGGCCGCCGCGAGGCGGACGAACGGACCGTCGCCATGCGCCGGCTGGGCAGTCAGGCCCAAGAAATCATTGCGCTGGATCAGGCAGTTGCTACACTTGTGGCGGAAGCCGCGCTTCCGGGGTGATGCCCGGGGCGCGTTTTCCGCACCGTTCGAGGGTCTGGTCGCGGGGGTGACGCGGCAAGAAGGCCCTTTTATCGAGTTCCAGCCGATGGAGATGGTTACATAGCCAGACCGCCTATGCAGACGCCGCCCAAAAACGATGGGCCGCGCGTCAACCGAGAGATCGACGTCCGCACCATTCGCTTGGTCGGCGCCGAAGGGGAAATGATCGGCGTCGTCAGCCTCCGTGAAGGACTGATCATGGCCGAGGAAGCTGGGCTCGACCTGGTCGAGGTGTCGCCGAATGCGGACCCGCCCGTTTGCAAGATTCTGGATTTCGGAAAGTTCAAGTACGAAGCCCAGAAGAAAAAGAACGAGGCGAAGAAGAAGCAGAAGGTCATCGAGGTCAAGGAGATCAAGCTGCGTCCGGCCATCGACGACAACGATTACGGCGTCAAGATGCGGGCCATGCGCAAGTTCATCGAGGAAGGCGACAAGGTCAAGGTGACCCTGCGTTTCCGCGGTCGTGAACTGGCTCACCAGGACCTCGGCATGAAGGTTCTGGAACGGGTGCGCGACGACCTGGAGGATCTGGGCAAAATCGAGCAGATCCCCAAGATGGAAGGCCGTCAGATGGTGATGGTGATCGCGCCGAAGTAAGCGGCACGATGCCATCTTTCCGTCCCGCGTCGCCGGCATTGCTGCCCGGCGCGCGGTTCCGGCCGTCGCCGATGGAACGGGTTCTGCGGTGGGGCCTGTAGCTCAATGGTTAGAGCCGGCCGCTCATAACGGTCTGGTTGCAGGTTCGAGTCCTGCCGGGCCCACCAAATCCCGCAAAATCAATGATGTAGCCTTGATGAACCCCTGGTGGGACATCAGGGTGGAACATTGGCTTTGCACGCTCCCGCCTATCTGCACGTCTCGCGGCACCGGGTCTTCTACCTGCGTTGGCCGCTGCCCAAGGCCCTGCATCCCCAGGGCAGGCCCTCCACGGTCAAGGTCTCGCTGGGCACCTGTGACAAGCGCCAAGCCTTGCAACTGGCCCGATCCCTGGGATACTCGGCGGAACGATTGATCGCCAAGGGAACCGCGTCGGGCATGAGGTACGAGGACATCCGCGCCGTCCTGAAGCGGCATTTCTCCGACGCCCTGGACAGGAAGAAGGCCCAGATGGCCGAAACCGGGCGTCTGGCCCCGGATATGGTGCAGGCCCTGGAAAGCGGCGTGGCGTTCGCCCAGGATGCCTTGGATCGGAATGAGCCCCACAATTGCTGGGCGAGGACGATACCGCCCTCCTGGCCCGCTTTATCGCCCTGCACGGCCTATCCGTCGAGCCGGGCTCCCCGGCCCATGAAACCCTGCGGACGGAGTTCAAGAAGGCGTACCGGGATTGGTGCAGTGCAGTGCTGGAGCATGACCGCGCTCTTGATGGCTACACCTTCACGCCATCCGTTGCTCCTGTGTCGGAGGCTCCCGCCCTTGCCGAACCCGTGGCAACCCTGCGGGAGGTTGGCGACCGTTACATCGAAGAGAACATTCGCGGCGACCGTTGGGCCAAGAAGACCGAGTTCGAGAAGGGCGAGCATATCGCCTTGCTGTACGAAATCCTTGGGGCCGAAACCGACATCCGCGCCGTAACCGCGCCCAAGGCCCGAGAAGTGAAGGAAACCCTCCTCGCCTTCCCCAAGAACCGCAACAAGAACCCGAAGACCAAGGGGCTGTCGCTTGCGGAAGCCATTGCCGTTCCTGGCGTCGAGAAGCTGAACGTCCAGACCATCAATAAGTACCTCGCCACCTATGCCGGACTGTTCATCTGGGCCAAGAACAATGGGTATGTGGACGATGCCGTGTTCTCGGGCTTCACCATCCGCCAGACCAAGAAGCCGGGCAAAGGTGGGCGAGATGCCTTTTCCACGGATCAGGTCAGCGCCATGCTGGCCGAACTGGTTCACAACAAGACCGGACTGATCCGCAAGGACTACCAGAAATGGGGACCGCTTATCGGGCTCTACACCGGGGCCAGACTGAACGAGATTTCCCAAATCCACTTGTCCGACATTCGCCAGGAGCAAGGCATATGGTGCTTTGACGTGAATGACGACGATGAGGGCAAACAA
>CAJANN010000046.1 GCA_903941095.1 uncultured Rhodospirillaceae bacterium
CAAGGGCACGGAGGTGCCCGCCCGGCGAGGGAGCATACAACGGTCAATGAAATTGGCCGTTGGAATCAGGCTCCGACCGGCAGGCGAATGGTGAAGCAGGCCCCCGCTCCGGGTTCGGACTCGACCTTGATCCGGCCGCCGTGGCGATGGATGATCGCCCGCGCGATGGCCAGCCCCTGGCCGGTTCCCGATCCCGGCGGCTTGGTGGTGAAGAACATCTCGAAGATCTTCTTCTGATTTTCCACGGCGATTCCTGTGCCGGTGTCGGAGATGCTCAGTTCCACCTCGTCATCGATCCGCCGCGTCCGCAGCGTGATCGTCCCCGGCTCGGACCCGCCTTTTTCGCCGATGGCCTGGGCGGCGTTGACGATCAGGTTCACCAGCACCTGATTCATCTCGCCCTCGATGCCGGATATCCTGGGCAAATCGGCGGACAGGTCGAACCGCATCGTCGCCACGTGCTTCCACTGGTTGCGGGTCACGGTGGTGACGATGTCGATCATGTGGTTGAGATCGAACGGATGCGGGGTGCGCGATGTCGGATACGAAAATTCCTTGATGGCCTGCACGATCTTGGCGACCCGGCCGACGCCGTCCAGTGCCTGGTCGGCCGCCGCCATCAGTTCGGCATCCAGGAAGTCAAGGTCGACGGCCTCGGCCTGATCGGCGACGGCGTCCCAGCCGCCCCGCCCGTCCCGCACCGCCCGGATGGCCCCGGCAAGCCCCAGCAGGTCGGTGAAGCTGGTCTTCATGAAGGTCAGGTTGTCGTTGACGAACTGGATCGGCGAATTGATCTCGTGGGCGATGCCGCCGGCCAGGGTGCCCAGCGCCTCCAGCCGGTTGGCCTCGGCCATGCGCTCGATCATCGCGGCGCGTTCCTGTTCGCTGAGCCGGCGCTGGGTGATGTCCTGGAACGTCACCACCGTCGCCTCGTGCTCGGGGCCGTCGCCGACGGCTTCGCCCAGGGCGTGCAGGATCCGATCCTCGACCCGCAGTTCCATGTCCAGCCCATGCACGCCCAAAGCGGCTACATAGCCCAGCAGGCGGCGGCGGTCGTCGGGATCGACGTTGACGAAGATCTCGTCCGAGGTCCCGGACAGCCGTCCGTCCGCAATCCCCAGCATCTCGTGCATTCTTTCGCCCAGCTGCCAGGTTCCGGTATGGACGTCGAACTCGACGACGCCCAGCCGGGCAATGCGGTGCGCTTCGCTCAGAAGCTGCTTGGTCCGGGCGATCTCACGGGCGAAGCGGGCGGCACGATGGGCGGATTCCGCCGCCAGCCGGCTTTCACGCAACTCGGTCTCGGTCCGCTTCAGGGCGGTGACGTCGCGGCCGGTGCCGAGATAGCCGACAAAGCGGCCGGCTTCGTCGAACATCGGCATGCCGCTGATCCGCAGGTCGCACCGGCCATCGGGAGTGTCCGCCGAGCAATCGAGGTCGCGGAACGGCCGGTGCGCCCGCAGGTCGGCGGCGTTCTGCCGCGAATCGTCTTCGGCCATCTGCATCGGCAAATCCCAGGGATGCAGGCCGATCATCGAGCGGCGCCCGCCCCCGGTGATGGCCGGGCAGCGATCGGACAGCCAGGTGAACCGGAGGTCCCGGTCCAGTTCCCAGAACCAGTCCGACGAGGCCTGGGCGAAGGTCTCGAAGCGGTCGCGGCTTTGCCGCAGCCGGCGTTCCATGTCCATGCGCACCGAAACGTCACGGGCGGAATTGTACAGCACCAAAGCCCCATCCAGTTCCAGGGCATAGCTGGACACCTCGACCTCGACCACCTGGCCGTCCTTGCGCCGGTGCAGGGTCTCGAACGTCGCCACGTCGCGCAGTTCGGTCTGCAGCCGGATCAGTTCGGTCAGTTCGGCAGGCTGGAACTTGGCGTCCCACTGCCGGACATTCATGCCGATCACCTCGTCCCGGGAATAGCCCAGCATCCGGCAGAAGGAATCGCTGGCCTCGATCACATTGCCGTCGATATCCACGATGTGGACGCCGTCGCTGGCATGGCGCAGCAGCAGCCGGCTCTGCTCGCTGGCCTTGCCGGCCAGACGGAAGGCGCGCCACAGCAGCCAGCCCGAGCCGACCGAGGCCAGCACGAAGATCACCGCCAGGATGGCGGCCTTGACGATTTCGCTGCGCCAGTGGGCCAG
>CAJANN010000047.1 GCA_903941095.1 uncultured Rhodospirillaceae bacterium
CTTGGCCGGATCGGTGCCGATCAGGGTGATGACGTCGGCACCCAGGTGCGAGGTCGCCCAGACGGGGCCGAACTTGGGATGGACGAAGTTGGCGCCGCGGCCCGGATGGGGCTTGGACTTGGTGTCGACCAGGGCGGCCAGCTTGCCTTCCTTGGTGTCGACCACGGCGACCTTGTTCGAGGCGTTGGCCGCGACCAGGAAGTACCGCTTCGAAGCATCCCAACCGCCGTCATGCAGGAACTTGGCGGAGTCGATGGTGACTTCCTTCAGGTTCTTGATGTCGGAATAGTCGACCAGCTTGATCAGGCCGGTTTCCTTGACGTTGATGACCCACTCGGGCTTGATCTGCGACGACACGATCGAGGCGACGCGCGGCTCGGGATGGTACTCGCCGTCCACGGTCTGGCCGCGGGTCGAGACGATCTTCAGCGGCTCGAGGGTCTGGCCGTCCAGGATGGCGTACTGCGGCGGCCAGTAGGAACCGACCACGGCGTACTTGTCTTCGTAGCCCTTGAACTTCGAGGTGTCGACCGAACGGGCGTCGATGCCCGACTTCATGGTCGCCACGGTGGTCGGGGTCTCGGTCCACATGTCGATCATGTCGAGACGGCCGTCGCGGCCGATGACGTACACATAGCGGCCCGAATAGGACACGCGGGAAATGTGCACGGCGTAGCCGGTCTTGACGATGGCCCAGATCTTCTTGGTATCGCCGTCGATCAGCGCCACTTCGCCGGAATCGCGCAAGGTCACCGAGAAGACGTTCTTCAGGTTGATCTTGTTCATCTGCTTGGTCGGACGCTTGTCGACCGGGATGTGCAGCTTCCAGGACGCCTTCATGTCCTTCATGCCCCACTCCGGCGGAGTGTCGGGGGTCATCTGGATGTAGGTGGCCATCTTCGCGATCTCATCCTTGGTCAGGATGTCGTCGAAGTTGGGCATGCCGCCTTCGGTGCCGTTGGTCAAAATCTTTTCCAGGCGCTGCTGGCCAAGCTTCTTGGTCGCTTCCGGCTCGAGGTTCTTGCCCGTGGCGCCCTTGCGCAGCACGCCGTGGCAGCCGGCGCAGCGTTCGAAGTAGGTCTTCGAGCTGGCGTCCTTCGCATCCTTGTCCAGGGTCGCTTCCTGAGCAAATGCGCCGCTGGCCAGAGCCATCGGCAGCGCAGAAAGCATCAGGGCGTGTTTCAGTCCCTTCAACATCCTTGTCCTCCACTTCTACGTCACGGTTCGCCGTGCTCCCCCTGGGGCCCAGCATAACGAGTGTCCGCAGAATGGAAGGGTTCGAAGGAGGCCGCTTTAACCAAAGTCAAATGGCGGGGCTGATTTCGTATAGGGAGAACCACTTATTCGCCGCGCCTTTGGCCAAATTGACCAAGATCACAAACGAAACAAGGGCCAGTGGTTAGTGTGCCGCCGTCGAGCGTGGCCCGTATCGTCACTGTTTGCCCAAAGTCAAGTTTTGCGGCGGACGGACGTGTTAGGCCTCGGAAAACATCGGGTCACTGGACCTTCGGGATGAATGGCGATGGCGTCCAAGCAAACTCTTTTCAGCCGGCTGCGGGGCATGCGATTCTTTGGGGCGACGCTGGTCGGCGCCGGGGTCCTGTTCGTCGGCGGCATTGTCTTCTGGGGTGCCTTCAACACCGCGATGGAGGCGACAAATACTCTTGAGTTCTGCATTTCCTGTCATGAAATGAAGGACAATGTGTATCAGGAGTACGTGAAAACCATCCATTACACCAACCGTTCCGGCGTGCGCGCCACCTGCCCCGACTGCCATGTGCCGAAGGATTGGGTGCACAAGATCGCCCGCAAGATCCAGGCCTCGAACGAGCTGTACCACAAGGTCCTGGGCACGGTCTCGACCCCCGAGAAGTTCGACGCCAACCGTCTGTCGATGGCCAAGCGCGAGTGGGCGCGGATGAAGAATTCGGACTCCCGCGAGTGCCGCAACTGCCATACCTTCGACGGCATGAACCCGGAAAAGCAGAAGCAGCGGGCCCGCAAACAGCATGAAAACGCCCAGCAGGACGGCCAGACCTGCATCGACTGCCACAAGGGCATCGCCCACAAGCCGGTGCACGAGCAGTTGACCGACGAGGAACTGGAAGAACTGCAAAAGCCCATCAAGAAGTGATCCGGTCCCATCAGGACGTGATCTGGTCCAAGGAGTGACGAAACCATGAAAGCGACGCGCCTTTTCACCACCCTCGGTGCTGCCGCCTGTGCCCTGATGCTGGGAGCAGGTGGGGCCCTGGCCGCCGGCAAGACCATCGACTGGGCGAAGGTTCCCGAGGCCAAGACCACGCTGTTCTATCCCGGGCAGGCCTCGTTCGAGTGGATCCAGAACGGCCCCGACCACGGCGGCGCCCGCTCGTTCACCAAGAAGGGCGAGATGTGCAGCGGCTGCCATGCCGAGGAAGCCGCCGACATGGGCAAGAAGATGGCGTCCGGCCAGAAGATCGAGCCGCAGCCCATTCCCGGCAAGCGCGGGTCGATTCCGCTGAAGGTCAAGGCGGCCTTCGACGAGGACACCCTGTATATGCGCTTCGAGTTCCCCGCCGGCCCGCACAACGCCGCTCCCAACGCTCCCGGCGGCAAGATGGACGCCGACAACGAGATCAAGCTGGCGATGATGATCGACGACGGCAAGGTCGACGCGGCCAGCCGTTCGGGCTGCTGGGCGTCCTGTCACCACGACGCCCGCGACATGCCCGACGCGCCGAAGAAGGAAGCCCTGGGGGCGGCCAAGGGGATCGACACCTCGGGCGGCTTCGTCACCAAGTACCTGCCGGAAAGCCGCACCGCCGTCTCGCTGAAGGACAGCCCGCGCGGCGGCTGGGACAAGGTCAAGCCGCAGGCCGAGCTGGATTCCATGCTGAAGGCCGGCACCTTCCTGGATCTGGTCCGCTACAAGAGCGGCAAGGGCGGCGTCTCGGAAGACGGCTACGTCCTGGCCGAGCGCGTGCTGAAGGCCGGTTCCGGTGCCACCTTCGCCGGCAAGAAGGAAGGCGACGCCTGGGTGGTCACCATGACCCGCAAGCTGAATTCCGGACAGCCGGGCGACAAGGTGCTGGAAGCCGGCAAGGCCTATACCGTCGGCGTCGCCATTCACGACGACCATACCGCCGGCCGCTTCCATCACGTGTCGCTGGACATGCGCCTCGGGCTGGGGACCGACGGCGAGATCAAGGCGGTGAAGCAGTAATCCCTCTGGCCTCCGGTCGGGAGAAACGCCATGCCGCGCCCTGGCAAGGTGATGTTGGTCGGGGCAGGTCCGGGAGACCCGGATCTGCTGACCGTCAAGGCCATGCGGGCCATTGCCGGGGCCCGGGTGGTGGTTTTCGACCGGCTGGTCGGCGAGGCGGTGCTGGAGCTGATCCCGGCCGGTGCCCGGCGGATCGACGTCGGCAAGGAGACCGGCCGGCATCCCCTGCCGCAGGACCGCATCAACGCCCTGCTGGTCGAACTGGCCGGCGCGGGTGAGGACGTGGTCCGCCTCAAGGGCGGGGACCCGTTCATCTTCGGCCGCGGCGGCGAGGAAGCCGACGCCCTGGCCGAGGCCGGCATTCCGTTCGAGATCGTTCCCGGCATTACCGCCGCCTCGGGCTGCGCGGCGATCGCCGGCATTCCGCTGACCCATCGCGGGGTGGCGGAAAGCGTGCGCCTGGTGACCGGGCATCGTCAGGATGACCGCGACCTGGACCTGGACTGGAGCTCGTTGGCCGATCCCCGCTGCACCCTGGTGGTGTACATGGGGGTGGCCAGCGCGCAGCGTCTCGCCGGCGGCCTTCGGGGCGCGGGGCTTGCCGGCGAGACGCCCGTAGCCATCATCGAACGCGGCACCACGCCGCAGCAGCGCACCCTGTTCAGCCGTCTGGACACCCTGGCCGGCGACATCGCCCGCTGGCAGCCGAAGCCGCCGTCGCTGCTGATCATCGGCCAGGTGGTCGGTCTGGCCATGAAGCCCTCGCTGGAGGTGCTGCGGCAGGAGGCGGCGCAATGAGGCTGATCCCCGTCCTGACCTTGCTTCTGCTGCCGCTGCCGGCCGCCGCCGAGCCGGTTTCGGCCCGTCAGCAGGAACTGCGCGAATTCGTGGCCCAGGATTGCGGCTCGTGCCACGGCATGACCCGCAAGGGTGGGCTGGGGGCGCCGCTGACCGCCGATTCCCTGCAAGATATCGGTGACGAGGCCCTGGCCGCCACCATCCTGGACGGTCGCCCCGGCACGCCGATGCCGCCGTGGCGCGGTCTGCTGACCGAGTCCGAAGCCCTGTGGATCGTCAGGCATCTGAAAGGGGAAAACCCATGAAGCGGCTTATCTGTGCCGGGATGCTGCTGTTGCTGGGGGCCTGCTCGGCCCCCATGCGGGCCACCGGCGACCTGGGGCTGGTGGTCGAACGCGCCGATGGCCGCCTGCAGGTGGTGGAAACCACCGGGTCGACCCGGCTGGCCGGCATTTCCGGCCTGGGCGACCTGTCGCATGCCTCGCTGGTGTTTTCCCGCGACGAACGCTACGCCTTCGTCTTCGGCCGCGATGGCGGCCTGACCAAGGTGGACATGCTGGAAGCGCGCATCGTCGGGCGCGTCGTGCAGTCGGGCAATTCCATCGGCGGCGCCATTTCCCAGGACGGCCGGCTGGTGGCGGTGGCCAATTACACTCCCGGCGGGGTCAAGGTGTTCGATACCGGGACCCTGGAACTGGTGGCCGACATTCCGGCCATCGGCGCCGATGGCCAGCGATCCAAGGTGGTGGGCCTGGAAGACGCGCCCGGCAACGTCTTCGCCTTCTCGCTGTACGAATCCGGCGAGATCTGGCTGGCCGACCTGAAGGATCCCAAGGCCCCGAAGATCCGCAAGTACACCCGGATCGGCAAGCAGCCCTATGACGCCCTGGTGACCGAGGACGGCCGCTATTACATGGCCGGGCTGTTCGGCGAGGACGGCATCGCCATGCTGGACCTGTGGAATCCCGATGGCGGGGTGCGGCGCATCCTGGACCATTACGGCAAGGGGGCCGAGCCGCTGCCGGTCTACAAGATGCCGCATCTGGAAGGCTGGGCCGCCTCGGGCAATCTGGCCTTCCTGCCGGCCATCGGCCGCCACGAGGTGCTGGTGGTCGACATGACCACCTGGCGGGAAGTCGGGCGCATCCCGGTGGCGGGCCAGCCGGTCTTCGCCATGCTGCAGCCGGGCGGGCGCCGCCTGTGGGTCAATTTCGCCCTGCCCGACAACGGCAAGGTGCAGGTGGTGGACGTCCCCAGCCTGAAGGTGGTCCGGACGCTGGAGCCCGGCAAGGCCATCCTGCACATGGAATTCACCCCGCGGGGCGAACGGGTGTGGCTGTCGGCCCGGGATTCCGATCAGGTCACGGTGTGGGACACCGAAACCCTGGAAAAGGTCGCCGAACTGCCGGCGGCCAAGCCGGTGCGGGCGGTGCTGGACACCGACACCTACAACGAGGTTGACGACCAGTTTGCCCTGGCCTACGCCGTGCTGGCGAA
>CAJANN010000048.1 GCA_903941095.1 uncultured Rhodospirillaceae bacterium
GCTGCTGTTGCTGCTGCTGGAATTGGACGGCCGCGGCCTGGAACGCGTTGTCCAGCTTGCCGGACGCGCCCGGCAGCGCCGACAGCGAGTTGCCGCCGACCTGGGCCACCTGCGCCGGGGTCAGTTGCACCGGGGTCAGCGCCCCCGAGGGCGACAGCGACACCGCGGCGCCGGCCTGGTTCAGCACCATGATCTGGCCGCTGGCCGAGCGGACCGACACTTCGCCCGTGGTGCCGCCACGTTCGGACATGACCGCCAGGGACTGCCCGTTACCGGTGACGGCGGTGCCGCGGATACCGGCAATCATGGTCGGGGTCTTGATGATCAGGGCGTCGGGGGTGGTCTTGGAAATCTGGCCGCTGACCAGGGTGAAGGCGCCCTGGTCGACCGACAACTGGGCCGAGCCCTTCTTGGCCCCGGCGTCGTAGACCATCTCGTCGAGGCTCAGCTTGCCCTTCTCGCCGAGCGAGAAGGTGGTGTCGTCGTCGAAGCTCAAGCCGACAGCGCCGCCAACCTCCGTGCGGAGTTGGTCGCCCTGAAAGACGGGATCGCCTTTTTCGAGAAAACCTTTCGTTCCGTCGGCGTGCGTTACACCAACCGAACCGGCAACGGTCTCAACCTTGCCAATGGCATTTCGATCCATACAGGCACCTTGCAGCCAAGACCGTCCGCAACCCGGCGGAACTCCCTAAATCTAACGAATTTTATGTATCTCGAATGCACCTTTTTTTAATTTATCATACTTTTATATACAGACACTAAGCCCGTGGATGATTCCCGTCTCACTTTGGAAGCCCATGCCCTTGTGAGTTTGTACATGCGGGACAAAGGTGCCGCGTCATCCGTTCGGGGGAGGCGGCCCAATAAAAGTAAACAAGATTTCCCTGGCGTCCTCAGGTGGACGCGTCCGCATTCAGCACCGGATTGGTGAGCACAGCGCGGACCAGATCGGATTGCCGGTTCTCCCCCGTCTTTTCGAAGAGGTGTTTCAGGTGGGTCTTTGCCGTACTCAGCGCGATGCCCTTTTCATCGGCGTAGTCGGCTATTCGCTGGCCATCGACCAGGGCGGTCAGCAGATCGGCCTGGGCCGACGTCAATCCATAGAATCTGGCGAGTGTTTCGGGCCGAGGCATGCATTTGCGGTCGGGATCGTTGACCAGCACCAAGGCGGCCGGCACCGCTCGATAGAACAGGGGATCCCCTGGCCGCAACGGGCAGGCCAGGACGGTCAGCGGTGCTTTCTTGTCGCGCCGCTCAAGCCGCAGGGCCTCTCCGGCCTGTGCGGCCTTGCCGCTCGCGATGTCCACGGCGTGGGCGATCATGGCATGCATCGCCTGGGTTAGTCCCGGCTTGGGTGCGGCCAGCCGACCCCGGCTGATTCCAAGCCCATCTCCCGCCCGCAACAAGCGCTCGCCGGTTTCATTGGCCCATAAGACCGTGGCATTGCGATCGGCAACGACAAGCCCGGCAGCCAGGGCATCGAGCGCCTGAGTCGCACAATCGCGCTGGATGCGCAAAAGCGCGGCTTGGCGATGAATTTGCAGCGCGCGGGTGATGTGCGGCGCCAGAGCCTCCAACAGGCGGATGGCTTCCGGCTCAAAGGCGCCGTGACGGAGGTGGCGGTGAATACTGAACATTGAGGCGCGGCTGTCGTCGGCGAATAGATTGACCGCCATACCGTGGCCAAGCGCACGCGGCAGGAAGAAATCGTTGAAGATTTCTGTTTCCTTGACCGTGCGGAACTCGAAATCACGATCATCCACGTACACGCTGCCGACGGGCTTTGCCCTGACCAGCGGCATTCTGGTATCGACGGGGGCGTAATGTTGATAGGTGGCGAGGGTTGATGCTTCGTATCCAGATAGTCCGAGGGCATCGACTGGATGCCCCAGATGGGGTTCGAATGCGAAGTCGTAAAGAAGCATCGCGCTGGCTTCACCGCCGACCGCCTCCCTGATTGCGTCAACAACGGCACCCCACCGCGCCGGGTCGAGGGCGGCATCGTAGACTTGCGCGATCAGCCGCAAGAGTGTCGTTTCGGCCGGCTCCATCGCCTTCCCTTCGTCAGCGCAAGCTATCGTCCAAGTCTGATGAACATCA
>CAJANN010000049.1 GCA_903941095.1 uncultured Rhodospirillaceae bacterium
CCATTTTGCCGGCTCGCCAAAATATAGACGCATGGTGTTTTCATGAGTCGCAGCTGCGTCTCGCCCAACCGTCGTATGGATGCCCGCCTGCGCGGGCATGACGAGTATGTACCAGGGGAAATTAGCCACTTCTTAACCTGAGTTCGGAGCCCTGGGCGGGACCACGCCGTGCTTGACGGCGGAAGCGGCACGGAGTACCACCGCCCGGTTCCGCCGCATCGCACTGCGATAGGGGTCCATGCTGCGTTTTCTTGGCCTGATGTTCAGTCTCCTGCTCCTGCTGGCCGTGGTTGCCGCGGGCGGGGCCGTCTATGTGTTCTGGCATTACGGCCAGGCCCTGCCGGACTATCATCAGCTGGCGCATTACGAGCCGCCGATCACCACCCGCGTCTACGGCGGCGACGGTCGTCTGGTCGCGGAATACGCGGTCGAGAAACGGGCCTTCCTGCCCATCGCCGCCATCCCGCCGCGGGTCAAGGACGCCTTCCTGTCGGCCGAGGACAAGAATTTCTATGACCATGCCGGCATCGACCCGGTCGGCATCACCCGCGCCATCGTCGTCAACCTGCGCAACAAGGGAATGGGGGCGGACCGCCGTCCGGTGGGGGCCTCGACCATCACCCAGCAGGTGGCCAAGAATTTCCTGCTGACCAACGAGGTCTCGGTCCAGCGCAAGATCAAGGAGGCCATCCTGGCCTTCCGCATCGAGCGCGCCTTTTCCAAGGATCACATCCTTGAGCTGTATCTGAACGAGATCTATCTCGGCATGGGCAATTACGGCGTCGCCGCCGCCGCCTCGAACTATTTCAGCCGGTCGCTGGACGAGCTGACGGTGGCCGAGGCGGCCTATCTGGCCGCCCTGCCCAAGGCGCCCAACAACTATCACCCCGTCCGCCATGCCCAGGCCGCCAAGGACCGTCGCGACTGGGTGATCGGCCGCATGTTCGAGGATGGCCGCATCACTCGCGCCGAGTACGAACAGGCCGTCAGCGAGCCGCTGGTCATGCGCAAGCGCGACGACGCCCAGATGATCGTCGGCGCCGACTACTTCGCCGAGGATATCCGCCGCGACCTTGCCGCCCGCTATGGCGAGCAGGCCCTGTACAAGGGCGGCCTGGTGGTGCGTTCCACCGTCGATGCCGGTCTGCAGGCCCTGGCCTCGAAGGTCCTGCGCGAGGGGCTGACCCATTACGACCGCCGCCACGGCTGGCGCGGTCCCGTGACCCGCATCCAGCCCGGTCCGGGCTGGGCGCAGCGTCTGGCCGCGGTGCCTTACCCCCAGGGCGGTGATCCGTGGCTGCTGTCCGTCGTGCTGTCGGCGGGCGAGCAGAGCGCCCAGATCGGCTTCGCCGACGGCCAGACCGGGCAAATTCCGTGGAGCGAACTGCGCTGGGCGCGGCCGTGGATGAAGGATCAGGCGGTCGGTCCCATGCCGCGCCGGGCCGCCGACGTGGTCCAGCCCGGCGACGTGGTCCTGGTGCAGGACGGCGCCCGCAGCGAGGATGGCAAGCCCCTGGGGGCCGGGGCCTATGCCCTGCGCCAGATCCCCAAGATCGAGGGCGCCCTGGTGGCGATGGACCCCCATACCGGCCGCGTGCTGGCGATGGTCGGCGGCTGGGCCTATGGCAAAAGCCAGTTCAACCGCGCCACCCAGGCGTTGCGCCAGCCGGGATCGGCCTATAAGCCCTTCGTCTATCTGCCGGCCCTGGAACATGGCTATACGCCGTCCTCGCTGGTTCTCGACGCCCCCATCGCCCTGCCGCAGGGGCCGGGACTGCCGCTGTGGCGGCCGAAGAATTACGGCGGCGACTTCCTTGGCCCGACCACCTTGCGCGTCGGCATCGAGAAGTCGCGCAACCTGATGACCGTCCGGTTGGCCCAGGCCATCGGCATGAATGCCGTGGCCGACTACGCCCAGCGGTTCGGCATTTACGACAACCTGCCGCGCCAGCTGGCCATGAGCCTGGGAGCCGGCGAGACCACGGTGCTGCGGCTGACGGCGGCCTATGCCCAACTGGTCAATGGCGGCAAGAAGATCACGCCCACCCTGATCGACCGCATCCAGGACCGCCAGGGGCGGACCATCTTCGTCCACGACAAGCGGTTCTGCGACGGTTGCTGGCCGGTACAATATTCCAGCCAGGAAATGCCGCGTCTGCCCGACATGCGCGAGCAGATCGTCGAGCCGGTGTCGGCCTATCAGATGGTGTCGATCCTGGAAGGCGTGGTCCAGCGCGGCACCGGCCGCTCCATCGCCGCGGTGGGCAAGCCGCTGGCCGGCAAGACCGGCACCTCGAACGACAGCTACGACGTGTGGTTCGTCGGCTTTTCCCCCGATCTGGCGGTCGGGGTGTTCGTCGGCTTCGACGAGCCGCAAAGCCTGGGCGACAAGGAAACCGGCGGATCCATCGCCGCTCCGGTGTTCCGCGATTTCATGATGGAAGCCCTGAAGGACAAGCCAGCCACCCCGTTCCGGGTGCCGCCGGGGGTGCGGCTGGTGCGCGTCAATGCCGGCTCCGGAAAGCCGGCCATGCCGGGCGATTCCCATGCCATCCTGGAAGCCTTCAAATCGACCGACCGCATGCCCTCGGAGGACGAGGACGTCCTGGACGGCGATGCCGCCGAGGGTTTCAGCTTCAGTCCGCTGCCGACCGAATCCGGCCCGTCGCACGGGCTGGTGATGCCCAATGCCCCGCCGCCGCCGCCGGCAGGGCCGGCTCCGACGTCGGGGGGCTTGTACTAACCGCCGGCTTCCCCTAAAACAGCCGCCGGCTGGATCGTCACTGGAAAGGAACCGCCGTTGCGCGCCGAAATCGAAGCGCTGGCCGCCGATATCCGCAAGTCGCAGGCCCTGCTGAAGCGCCACCTCAACTGGGACGAGGCGTTGCGCCGGCTGGACGAGCTGAACGCGGCCTCGGAAGATCCCAATCTGTGGAACGACGGCGACAAGGCCCAGAAGCTGATGCGCGAGCGCACTCAGCTGGACGGTCAGATCTCCGGCTGCCGGCGCCTGGAAACCGAGATGGGCGACCTGCTGGAACTGATCGAACTGGCGGAAGCCGAGGGCGACGCCGTCGTCGCCGCCGATGCCGAGGCGCAGTTGCGGGCGCTGAAGGACCTGGCCGGCAAGATGGAGCTGGAAACCCTGCTGTCCGGCGAGGCCGACGGCAACGATTGCTACCTGGAAGTCAATTCCGGGGCCGGCGGCACCGAATCGCAGGATTGGGCCGAGATGCTGCTGCGCATGTACATGCGCTGGGCGGAAAAGCACGGCTACAAGGTCGAATATCTGGAAGAAAGCGCCGGCGAAGCGGCCGGCATCAAGTCGGGCACCATCCGCGTCTCCGGCCACAATGCCTATGGCTGGCTGAAGACCGAGGCCGGGGTGCACCGTCTGGTGCGCATTTCCCCCTTCGACAGCCAGGCCCGGCGCCATACCAGCTTTTCCTCGGTGTGGGTCTATCCGGTGGTCGACGACAGCATCGACATCCAGATCAACGAGGGCGATTGCCGCATCGACACCTACCGGGCCTCGGGGGCCGGCGGGCAGCACATCAACAAGACCGATTCGGCGGTGCGTATCACCCACAACCCCACCGGCATCGTGGTGGCCTGCCAGACCGAGCGGTCGCAGCACCAGAACCGGGCCAGGGCCTGGGAAATGCTGCGCGCCCGCATGTACGAAGCGGAATTGCAAAAGCGCGAGGCCGCCGCCCAGGCGCTGGAAGACACCAAGACCGACATCGGCTGGGGCCACCAGATCCGGTCCTACGTCCTGCAGCCCTATCAGATGGTCAAGGATTTGCGCACCAACGTCGAAACCTCGGATTCCCAGGGGGTTCTGGACGGCGATCTCGACCAGTTCATGGCGGCGTCCCTGGCCTCGCGCATCAAGGGGCACGAGGAAGAGTCCTGACATTACCCTTTCGTCATTTGATTTTGCGATGGCGGAGCCTATATCGGTTCCGCCATTGTTTTTTGGACAGGATACGCCATGCGCCTTCGACATTTGTCCGTGCTGCTTGCCGCCTTTCTTGCCGTGACCGCTTCCGCCGAGGCCTGGGCCAAGGCCGGCAAGGGGTCCAGCATGGGGTCGCGTGGGGACCGCACCTATGACCGCCCCATCGAACGCAGCATCGCGCCGCCGCCTTCGGCCGCGCCGGCACCGCATGTCGCCCCGACCCAGCCGGGCGGGACGCAGCCGATGTACAATCCCGGTGCGGTGCGCCAGCAGCCGGGCATGGCCGCGCCGGCGGCGCCGATGCAGCAGCCCGGCTTCTTCCAGCGCAACCCCTTCATGGCCGGCATGCTGGGCGGTCTGGTGGGGGCGGGCATCGGATCGATGCTGTTCGGCCATTCCCCGGCCCTGGCCGCCGCCACCGACGCCGCCCCGATGGCCGGCATGTTGGGAACCCTGCTGCAGCTGGCGCTGATCGGCGGTCTGGCCTGGCTGGCCTACAGCTTCTTCCGCCGCCGCGCCGCCCCGGCCAATGCCGAGGCGGTCCCCTATCAGCATCAGCGGGAAGCGGTTCCGGCCCACGCGTCGCCGTCGGCCCGCGTCGAAAAGGAGTTCGAGCCCACGGCCGCCGACCAGGAAGAATTCTCGAAGATCATCCTGGGGGTGCAGAAGGCCTGGAGCGACGGCAACCCCGTCGCCATCCGCCAGTTGGTCACCCCCGAGGTGGCCGGCTGGATGGGTGAGGACCTGACCCGCGACCAGTCCGCCGGTGTGCGCAACGTCGTCGAGGACGTTCAGCTTCTGCAGGGGGATGTGGTCGAAAGCTGGCGCGAGGGCGAGCGCGAGTACGTGACCGCCCGGATCGTGTTTTCCGCCCGGGATTATACCGTGCGCCTGGACAATGGGGCGTTGGTCGAGGGCGATTCCAAGCAGCCGGTGGAAAGCACCGAAGCCTGGACCTTCATCCGGGTCTCCGGCGGGCGCTGGCTGCTGTCGGCTATCGAACAGGTATAGCCCCTTCTGCCTGAACGGCCGGCCGGGCCCTGGCGGTCCGGCCGCTGCCGCAGGTCAGCGCGGCGGCAGGATGGACATGCCGCCGCTGCCGCACTGGAAGGCCACCACCGAGGGAGTCAGGATGCCGCAGCGTCTTGGCGTCCAGGTCTGGCCGATCATCGAGGAAATCCCGAAGCCGGCCTTGCGGCACTGGCGTTCGCCGATGGCCCGGACCTCCTCTGCCGACGTGGTCATGCTGGAATAGCAGACATAGCTGGTCGGCCCCTGCTCGGTATCCGGAGCCAGCGCATGCGGCGAGGTCGAGCAGGCGGCCAGGGCCAGGGTGGCGATGGCGGCGGCGACAAGGTTCCTCATGGATTCCCCCGGATGATGCGATTAACCTTCTGGGTAGCGTGCCTGGGCGACGTTGGCAAGGTTTCTCTATGTCGAGGAGATGCTGCGCAAGGTTGCCGACATGCCGTTCAGGAATGAATCGACGGCGTTGGCGACCACCCTGTCGGTGTCTTCCGGAACCTCGACATGATAGACCCACCGGCGCACCCCGATATAGGTGATGGCGCCGTGCAGGGCGGCCGCGCACTCGATTTCGTATTCGCCGGCGGGCAGGTCGACCGGCAATCCGGCATCGGCGCGCAGTTCCAGGCACAGCGGCACGAACAGATTGTCCCGTATGAATTCCAGATACCGGCTGGCCAGGGCCGGGTCCTTCAGGCCGGCATACATGAACAGCCGGACCTGGACGAAGCGGAAGTGACAGCGGGTATAGGACCTGTAGAAGCGGATGATCCGCTCGCGCAGGGGAAGCGAGCGGTCGCGCAGTTCCCCGGTCCAGGCGGGGTCCCAGCTGTTCATGAAGACTTCCTGATAGACCCGCTCGATCAGGGCATCCTTGTCGGGGAAATAGCGGTACAGCAGGGGCTGGGTCACTCCCAGCCGCTCGGCCAGGGCGCGGGTCTGCCCCTCGAAACCGACTTCGGCGAAGAACCGGATGGCTTCGTCGACGATCATCTGTTCGCGTTGAAGGCGTGGAAGTCGACGGCGAACCGCCTTGGAAGGATCTCGGGGCACAGGCGATTCTCTGAGGCTGGCGGATGCAAGATATCAACCTCAGATAACATAGTCCTAATGGATAGGCCAGCTCCGCCTTAATGATGATGTCGCTAGTTCATATGGCTAAGTCTGGCTAAATTCCCGATCCCGAGGTCTCTTCCTCGACGCGCGGGGGCTCGATCAGGATGCGGTCGACGCGGCGGCCGTCCATGTCGACCACTTCCAGGCGCCAGCCCTGCCAGCTGACGCGGTCGCCCACCTTGGGCAGGTGGCTGAGCTGGGACAGCATGAAACCGGCCAGGGTGTGGAAGTCGCTTTCGCCGCTCATGCCGGTGATCCCGGTCAGGGCTTCGACCTCGTGGACGGACAGCAATCCATCGACCAGCCACGAGCCGTCGGCGCGGCGGACGGCGGCTTCCTCTTCGTCGGGGCCGGCGGTGCCCAGTTCTCCGGCGATGGCGGCCAGAATGTCGGAATTGGTGACGACTCCTTCGAACCGGCCGTGTTCGTCCAGGACCAGGGCGAAGGGCACCCCGCTGCTGCGGAACGTCTCGATCAGGCGCGGGGCGCGGGTGCTTTCATGGACGGCGGCAGCGGGCAGGATGGCGGCGGCCGGGTCGAAGGGCTCGCCGGCCAGCAGTCCGTCCAGCAGCTTGCGGGCGTCGACATAGCCGACGACGTCGTCCAGAGAGCCGCGCCCCACCGGGAATCGCGATTGCGGGCAGCCGCTGATGCGGCGGCGCCAGTCGTCGGCGGTGCCGTTGGCGTCCAGCCATACCACATCGGGGCGTGGCGTCATGATCGATCCGACCGGACGGTCGGCCAGACGCATCACCCGGTCGATCATTTCCTTTTCGATGGGGTCGATGGCCCCGGTCAGCGCCCCTTCGGCGATGACGGCGCGGACTTCCTCTTCGGTGACCGAGGCCGTCTCGTCGGGACGCTGGCCCAGCAGACGCAGGATGCCGTCGGTGGAATGGCGCAGCATGTTGACCAGCGGTGCCCCGCCGACGGCGACCCAGCGCATGATCGGCGCCACCCGCACGGCGATGGTTTCGGCATGGCGCAGGGCCAGCCGCTTGGGTACCAGCTCGCCGGCCACCAGGGACAGATAGGTGATGGCGCCGATCACCACGCTCATGGCGATTTCCGGCGACCATTCGGCGATGGCGGGCAGGTGCAGGCTCAGCCAGAGGGACAATTCCTCGCCCAGGGTCGCACCGGAATAGGCGCCGGCGACGATCCCCACCAGGGTGATGCCGATCTGGACCGCCGACAGCAGGCGCGACTGGTCCTCCAGCAGGTCCAGGGCTCGGCGAGCCCCGCGCGAGCCCTGCTCGGCGCGGCGGCGCAGCTCGGCCGGCCGCGACGACACCAGGGCCATCTCCGACATGGCGAAGAAGCCGTTCAGCAGCACCAGCAGGGCGATGATCAGAAATTCCCACCACATGCCCCGAGTCTAACGCATGGACCCGTCCCGGCAAGGGAAAATCTTGACCCTGGCCGGCCAAGGTTGGCATAATGTTCGTAAGGGCAGTGCCGTCAGAACGGGCTGTTTCT
Source organism: uncultured Rhodospirillaceae bacterium (assembly GCA_903941095.1). GTDB lineage: Bacteria > Pseudomonadota > Alphaproteobacteria > Rhodospirillales > Magnetospirillaceae > Magnetospirillum. The sequence goes on from CAJANN010000049.1 coordinate 7,583, forward strand.
GCTGTGGTCCGACCGTTCCGGTGGGCCCGGTCATGTTGCTTCCGTGGGAGGATATGACATGCGTAGCTCGGTTGCCGCCATTCCCGTGCTTGGGGATGACAGTCTTTCCAAGTATTTCCGCGAGATCCGCGCCTTTCCGCTGCTTGAAGCCGGAGAGGAGTACATGCTGGCCAAGCGCTGGGTCGATTACGAGGACACCGAGGCCGCCCATCGGCTGGTCACCAGCCATCTGCGTCTGGTGGCCAAGATCGCGATGGGGTATCGCCATTACGGGCTGCCGATGGCCGACCTGATTTCCGAAGGCAATCTGGGCCTGATGCGGGCGGTGAAGAAGTTCGATCCGGAAAAGGGCTTCCGGCTGGCCACCTATGCCATGTGGTGGATCAAGGCGTCGCTGAACGAGTTCGTGCTGGGCAGCTGGTCGCTGGTCAAGCTGGGCACCCTGGCGGCGCAGAAGAAGCTGTTCTTCAACCTGCGCCGGGTCAAGGCCAAGCTGCAATTGCTGGAGTCCGGCGATCTGGCCCCCGAGCATGTCAGCGCCATCGCCCGCGAGCTGAATGTGGGCGAGTCCGACGTCGTCGCCATGAACCGCCGCATGAGCGGGCGCGATTCGTCCCTGAACGTCATGGTCGGCGAATCCTCGACGGAAATCGTCGACCTGCTGCCCGACGAGTCCGACAACCAGGAAGTGGCTTTCGCCAAGCGCGAGGAAATGTCCAAGGGCCGCAAGCTGATCGCCGCCGCCCTGGACTGCCTGAACGAGCGCGAGCGCGAGATCTTCGTCGAACGTCGTCTGCGCGATGCGCCGCTGACCCTGGAGGAACTGGGGGCTCGTTACGGCGTCTCGCGTGAGCGGATTCGCCAGATCGAGGTGAAAGCCTTCGAGAAGGTGCGCGACGTCGTCGCCGCCGGCTTTGCCGCGCCCCTGGCGCTGCCCGGCCTTGGGAAAGCCTAGAGCGTCGCGCCTTAATTCTGAGGCGCGACGCTCCTGCGAGCATTGAGCGAGCGGCCAAG
>CAJANN010000050.1 GCA_903941095.1 uncultured Rhodospirillaceae bacterium
AAATATAGACGCATGGTGTTTTCATGAGTCGCAGCTGCGTCTCGTCCAACCGTCGTATGGATGCCCGCCTGCGCGGGCATGACGAGTATGTACCAGGGGAAATTAGCCACTTCTTAACCTGGATTCGGAGCCCTGGGTCGCTGTCCGGGGATTGCGATCCCGCCACCCCGGCGGTTGCCGCCGGTCTGGTGGCGTAGGCGGCTTTTCCGCCTCTGCCGGGGTTTCTATCGCGGCAGGCAATAGGCGTCGCGGATTTCCGAGAAGATCAGCATCAGGCGCTGCTGGACCCAGTCCAGGAACTCGTGCAGCCCGTGATTGACGACATCGTCGATGGTCCGGTCGGTCAGGGCGGCGCGCAATTCATCCAGCAGTTCCATCGCGGCGGCCCCGCCGCGCAGGCCATAGCGGGTGCGCACCTGGCTCAGCAGCCAGTCCATCTGGCGCACGCACAAGATCACCGAGCGCGGGAACGAGTCGGAAAACAGCAGGAAGCCGGCGACCGAGCGTGGCGTGATCGTTCCGCTCAGCACCCGGCGGGCGGCCTGATAGCCGGCGGCGGCGCGCAACAGGGCGTTCCAGTGGCTGGTGTCCAGCGGCGAGCCGACGTCCTCCGGCCGCGGCAGCAGGGTGTGGTACTTGATGTCCAGCAGCCGGGTGGTCTGGTCGGCCCGTTCCAGGTTCTTGCCCAGCAGATAGAAATAATGGGCCTGGTCCCGATAGAAGGTGCCTTCGGTGATGCCCTGGTGCAGCTGGCAGGCTTCCTTGATCTCGGTGCACAGGGCCGACAGGTTGGCGGGGGCGACGGCATTGTCGCTCAGGCCGCCCAGCCAGGTGCTCATGCGGTTGAGCTGACGCCACATCTCGATCGAGATCAGCGGTCTCAGCGCGCGGGCATTCTCGCGCGCGGCGCGCATCGACGAGACGATCGAGGTGGGATTGTCCTGATCCAGGGTATAGAAGTGCGGCACGGTATGGGCGTCGGCGATGCGATGGCGGGCGAAGAAGCGCCCTTCGTCGGCATTGATCTGCACCACCGGCAGCCAGTTGCGCCCGGCCCGGTCGCGGGCGAAGGTTTCCGCCACGCCCAGGATGCGGGCCAGGTTCTCGATGCGCTCCATGTAGCGGGCCAGCCACAGCAGGCAATCGGCATTGCGGGAGAGAAGTGCGCCCATGATCGTGTCTACTCCAACACCCAGGTGTCCTTTGACCCGCCGCCCTGCGACGAGTTCACCACCAGCGATCCTTCCTTCATCGCCACCCGTGTCAGCCCGCCCGGCAGGACCGTGGTCTTGCTTCCGGTCACCGCGAAAGGCCGCAGGTCGACATGGCGGGGCTCGACCCCCTTGTCGGTCAGGGTCGGGCAGACCGACAGGCCGATCATCGGCTGGCTGATATAGTTGGCGGGGTCGGCCTTCAGCTTGGCGCGGAACTCATCCAGCTCGCTCCGGCTGGCCTTCGGCCCCAGGATCATGCCATAGCCGCCGGATTCCCCGACCGGCTTGACCACCAGTTCTTCCAGATGGTCCAGGGTGTATTTCAAACCCTGGGGTTCGCGGCAGATGAAGGTCTCCACATTGGGCAGGACCGCTTCTTCGCCCAGGTAATACCGCACGATGCGCGGCATGTAGGCGTACACCGCCTTGTCGTCGGCGACGCCGGTGCCGGGGGCGTTGGCGATGGACACGGTGCCCTTGCGATAGGCGTCCATCAGGCCGGGCACGCCCAGCATGGAATCGGGGCGGAATACCTTGGGGTCCAGGAAGGCGTCGTCGATGCGGCGGTAAATGCAGTCCACGGCGGCGTGTCCGGCGGTGGTGCGCATGAAGACCCGGTCGTTCTCGACGATCAGGTCGCCGCCTTCCACCAGCGGCACCCCCATCTCGCGGGCCAGGAAGACATGCTCGAAGAAGGCCGAGTTGTAGATGCCAGGCGACAGCAGCACCACCTGGGGATCGCCGGCGGTGGGGGGGGCCACCTGTTCCAGCGCCTGACGCAGCATCAGCCCGTAATTGTCCACCGGCCGCACCCTGGCCCCGTCCATCAGGTCGGGGAAGGATTGCAGCATCAGATTGCGGTTCTCGACCACATAGGACACCCCCGACGGCGTGCGGGCATTGTCTTCCAGTACCCGGAACAGCCCTTCCTGGTCGCGGATCAGGTCGATGCCGCAGACGTGGGAATAGGCGCCGCACGGGACCTTCAGGCCGCGCATGAATTCGTGGTAATTGGTGTTGCCCAGCACCAGATCGGCCGGAACCACCTTGTCGGCCAGGATACGCCGGTCGTGGTACAGATCGTCCAGGAACAGGTTTATGGCGGTGACGCGCTGGATGATGCCGCTTTCAAGCCGCGCCCATTCGGCGGCGGTGATGACGCGGGGCAGGACGTCGAAAGGCAGGATGCGGTCGATGGCATCCTTGTCGGAATAGACGGTGAAGGTGATGCCCAGATCGAACAGTTCCTTTTCCGCCAGGGCGATGCGGCGGCGCAGATCCTCTTCGTCCAGGGCGTCCAGCCGGGCGAACAGGTCGGACAGCTCGACCTGGCTGGAGGGACGGGCCGAGGTCAGCTCGCAGAAGAAATCGCCGCGCCGATAGCGGGCCAGCAACCCGTTTCCGGGCGGCGCAGCCTGTTGCTGGATCATCCTCGATCCTCCTGTTGTCGCTCCGATCAGATCGACAGGGTAGCACCGACGGCGGATATGTCCAAATTTTAGCCTGTATGGCAGCCATGCCTAAAATATAATCCTTTATCGCAGCCGGGGTTTTCTTCCTGTGCTACGCTTGCGTTTCCTTCTCTGTGGAAGCGCACCGAAGATGGCCATTCACGTCAAGCTCCGCCACACCACGTCCTACCGCTACGACCGCCCGGTGGCCCTGTCCCCCCAGGTGGTGCGGCTGCGCCCGGCGCCGCACGCGCGCTCGCCGATCCTGTCCTATTCCCTGGATGTGGAACCCAAGGCGCATTTCATCAACTGGCAGCAGGACCCCCAGGGCAACTGGCTGGCCCGGCTGGTGTTTCCCGAGCCGGTCACGCAGTTCGTGGTGGATGTCGAACTGCTGGCCGACATGTCCATCGTCAATCCGTTCGATTTCTTCCTGGAACCCGAGGCCGAGCACATTCCGTTCAGCTATGCTCCCGAGCTGGACCACGAGCTCAAGCCGTTTCTGCTGTGCGAGGAAGCCGGGCCGCTGCTGGCCGGCTATGTCGCTTCCATCGACCTCAGCCGGCCGATGCAGACCACCGATTTCCTGGTGGCGCTCAACCGGCGTCTGCAGACCGATGTCCGCTATACCATCCGCATGGAACCGGGCGTGCAGACGCCCGAGCGGACCCTGTCGCTGCGCAGCGGCTCGTGCCGGGATTCCGCCTGGCTTCTGGTGCAGATTCTGCGCCGTCTCGGTCTGGCGGCCCGCTTCGTTTCGGGCTACCTGATCCAGCTGGTGCCCGACGTCAGGCCGCTGGACGGCCCCGCCGGCGCCGGCGCCGACTTCACCGACCTGCATGCCTGGACCGAGGTCTATCTGCCCGGTGCCGGCTGGATCGGGCTGGACCCGACCTCGGGTCTGCTGACCGGCGAGGGGCATATTCCCCTGGCGGCCTCGCCCGACCCGACCGGCGCCGCCCCGATTTCCGGAGCGGTCGGACAGTGCGAAGTCGAGTTCGCCCACCGGATGGGTGTCGTCAGGGTGCTGGAAACCCCGCGGGTGACCAAGCCCTATACCGACCGGCAGTGGCAGCAGGTGCTGGAACTGGGCGATCTGGTCGACCGCCATCTGGCCCGGGGCGACGTGCGCCTGACCCAGGGCGGCGAGCCGACCTTCATCGCCACCCAGGACATGGATGCCGAGGAATGGAACACCGCCGCCGTCGGCCCGACCAAGCGCGCCTATGCCGATGCCCTGATCCGCCGTCTGCGTGACCGCTTCGCGCCCGGTGCCCTGATCGCCTATGGCCAGGGCAAGTGGTATCCGGGCGAAAGCCTGCCGCGCTGGGCATTCTCGCTGGTCTGGCGCGACGACGGCGAGGCGGTCTGGACCGACGCGTCCCTGATCGCCCTGGAGCAGGACGACCACCGGCCCAGCCTGGATCAGGCCCGCGGCTTCATCGAGGCCCTGGGCCGCCGTCTGCACGTCGATCCATCCTATGCCGTGCCGGCCTGGGAAGATCCCGTCCATTACCTGCTGCGCGAACAAGCCCTGCCGGTCAATGTCGATCCCGGCGACAGCAAGCTGGACGATCCGGAAGAAAGGGCCAGACTGGCGGCGACGTTCCGGCGCGGCCTGGGCGTTCCGACCGGCTATGTCCTGCCGTTGCAGCCCTGGCAGGCCCGGGACGGGTTCCGCTGGATCACCGGCCCGTGGCCGACGCGGGACGGCAGGCTGATCGCCGTTCCCGGCGATTCGCCCCTGGGCCTGCGGCTGCCGTTGCACTCGCTGCCGTGGATCGCTCCGGCGTCTTATCCCTATCACAGCGAGCGCGACCCGTTCGAACCGCGCGGGCCGCTGCCGCCATCCCGCCGGCAACGGGCGCAGACCGGCCGCGCGGCCGCCACGGGCGGGTCCGGCGCGGCGGTGACGCAACAGGTGCCGGTCGACCTGCGCCCGGTCGAAACCGCCGCCGGCCCGGTTTCCGACAATGTCCGCACCGCCCTGTGCGTGCAGCCCCGCGATGGGCGGATCAACGTGTTCCTGCCGCCGGTCGAGACCGCCGAGCAATATCTGGAGCTGATCGCCGCGGTGGAAGGGGCCGCCGCCGAGGCCGGAACGCCGGTTCATGTCGAAGGGTATCCGCCGCCCAACGACCATCGCCTGAGGATCGTCAAGGTCACTCCCGACCCCGGCGTCATCGAGGTCAACGTCGCCCCGGTCGGACATTGGCGCGATCTGGTGACCAGTACCGAGATCCTGTACGAAGAAGCCCGCCAGACCCGCCTGGGGACCGAGAAATTCATGGTCGACGGCCGGGCGGTGGGAACCGGGGGCGGCAACCACATGGTGCTGGGCGGGCGCACGCCGGACGACAGTCCGTTCCTGCGCCGCCCCGACCTGCTGGGCAGCCTGATCCGCTTCTGGCAGAACCATCCCAGCCTGTCCTACCTGTTTTCCGGCCTGTTCATCGGGCCGACCAGCCAGCATCCCCGGGTCGACGAAGCCCGGGACGACAGCCTGTACGAGCTGGAAATCGCCCTGTCCCAATTGCCGCCGCCCGGAAGCCCGGTCGCACCGTGGGTGGTCGACCGGGTTCTGCGCAACGTGCTGATCGATGTCAGCGGCAACACGCACCGCACCGAACTGTGCATCGACAAGCTGTATTCCCCCGATGGGCCGACCGGACGGCTGGGGCTGGTGGAATTCCGCGCCTTCGAGATGCCGCCGCATGCCCGCATGAGCCTGGTGCAGCAATTGCTGCTGCGGGCGCTGGTCGCCCGCTTCTGGGACGCGCCTTATACCGGGCGGCTGATCCGCTTCGGCTCGGCCCTGCGCGACCGCTTCATGCTGCCGCACTGGCTGGAGGCGGATTTCGCCGAGGTTCTGGACTGGCTGGCGGCCGGCGGCTACCCATTCGATCCCGCCTGGTTCGCCGCCCACATCGAGTTCCGCTTTCCGGTGGTGGGCGGCATCGTCCATCGCGGCGTCGCCCTGGACCTGCGCAACGCCCTGGAGCCCTGGCACGTCATGGGCGAGGAGGCCGGAGCCGGCGGCACCGTCCGCTACGTCGATTCCTCGGTCGAGCGCATCCAGGTCAAACTGTCCAACCTGGACGGCGACCGCCATCACGTGACCTGCAACGGCCGGATGGTGCCCCTGGCCCCCACCGGGACGCGGGGAGAATTCGTCGCCGGGGTGCGCTATCGCGCCTGGGCGCCGGCGTCGTGCCTGCATCCGACCATCGCCCCCCACACCCCCCTGGTCTTCGATCTGGTCGACCGCTGGACCGGCGAGGCGGTGGCCGGCTGCACCTATCACGTCGCCCATCCCGGCGGCCGGAACTACGAGGGCTTCCCGGTCAATTCCTATGAGGCGGAAGCCCGGCGGCGGGCGCGCTTCTTCCCGTTCGGCCACACCCACGGGCCGTTGCGGGTGGATGGCGGGGCGGTGCATCCGGATTATCCCAATACGCTGGATTTGCGGCTACAATAGCCGGGTGCGGCCGATGCCGCAGGGGAGGGACCGATTCCGCGACGATTAAGGACCCGCTGGGGCACCCCGGTGCAGGATTTCCAAAGCGTCTACCGCCCGCAGGGCGGGGCGTATGACGAAGTGCTGACCGCGCGGGGCGAGATCCGGCCCCACTGGCGCGCCTTCACCGACAGCCTGCTGGGCTTCGATCCGGCGGAAATGCGGCGGCGCTGGGACCTGGGGCAGCGTTTGCTGCGCGACAACGGCGTCACCTACAACGTCTATGGCGATCCGGCCGGTCTGGACCGGCCGTGGCGGCTGGATCCCCTGCCGCTGCTGCTGGATCATGACGAATGGGCCGCCGTCGCCGCCGGCATCGCCCAGCGCGCCACTTTGCTGGAAGCCATCTTCCAGGATCTGTACGGTCCGCGCAGTCTGGTCGGCCGCGGGCTGATTCCGGCCGCGCTGCTGCACGCCAATCCCGAGTTCCTGCGGCCGTGCCACGGCTGGCGGCCGGCGGGGGGGCGGCATATGCATTTCTACGCCGCCGACCTGGCCCGCGGCGCCGATGGCCAATGGCGGGTGCTGGCCGACCGTACCGAAAGCCCTTCCGGGGCCGGCTATGCCCTGGAAAACCGTTCCATCGTCAGCCGTGTCCTGCCGGAACTGCACCGCTCGCATCAGGTCGAGCGGCTGGGGCCGTTCTTCGACGCCACCTATCGGTCGCTGCCCGGGCTGTCGCCCCGCCACAGCGACGATCCGCGCATCGTGCTGATGACCCCCGGACCCTACAACGCGACCTATTTCGAGCACGCCTTCCTGGCCCGTCAGCTGGGCGTCACCCTGGTCCAGGGCGAGGATCTGACCGTCCGCGACAACAATGTCTACCTGAAGGCCCTGACCGGCCTGCAGCGGGTCGACGTCATCCTGCGCCGCACCGGCGGCGTCTGGTGCGATCCGCTGGAACTGCGCGGCGATTCCACCCTGGGGGTGGCCGGCCTGCTGCAATCGGCGCGGGCCGGCAACGTCGCCCTGGCCAACGCCATCGGCACCGGCCTGCTGGACGGGGCCGCGCTGATGGGGTTCATGCCGGCCCTGGCCCGCGATCTGCTGGGCCAGGATCTGGTCCTGCCGTCGGTGGCGACGTGGTGGTGCGGCGAACCCGACGCCTGCCGCCACGTTCTGGCCAATCTGGCCCGTCTGATCGTCCGTCCCGCCTTCGTCAGCCGCGACCAGTCGGTGGTGGGGGCGTCGCTGTCCGATGCCGAGGCGGCCCGGTTGCGGGCCGCCATCGCCGCCCGGCCGTCGGACTGGGTCGCCCAGGAAGTGGGCGGCACCTCGACGGTGCCGGTGTGGACCGGCGGGTCCCTGGAATCGCAGCATTGCGTGCTGCGGGTGTTCGCGGTGATGGGCGAGACCGGCTGGCAGGTGCTGCCGGGCGGCCTGGCCCGCCTGTCGGCCGAGCGCGACCTGATCACCACCCGGCTGCAGACCGGCGGCGGCGGCAGCAAGGATGTGTGGATCGGCACCGCCGGACGCCGCGACAGCCTGCCGCCGGTTCGTATCCGCCCGCCCGAGGTGCGGCTGACCCGCGACAACCGCGACCTGCCGTCGCGGGTGGCCGACAACATGTTCTGGCTGGGGCGCTATCTGGAACGTTGCGAAAGCTCGACCCGGCTGCTGCGGACGGCGCTGGGGCATATCGACGATTCGCTGGCCCAGGATGACGGGCCGCAGGCGCGGGCCACCTTGCTGATCATGGGGCGGCTGGGTCTGAAGGTTCCGGACGGGGCCATGCGGCTGAACGTCGAGGCCTTGCCGGCCGGACTGGTCGGCTTTCACGCCGATGGCGGCAATCCCGGTCTGGCCAATTCCGCCGAGCGTCTGATCCGGGTGGTCGCCCATCTGCGCGACCGTCTGTCGGCCGATACCTGGCGGGCGGTCCAGCATCTGCGCGAGGAAGCCGGGCAGCTTGAGGCCGGCGGTCTGGACGAGGACGTCATCGGCCGGCTGAATTCCATCGTGCTGATCATCCAGGCCATCAGCGGCCTGGTGATGGAAAACATGACGCGCGGGCCGCAATGGCTGTTCCTGGATGCCGGCCGCCGTCTGGAGCGGGCCATCGCCATCGTCGACACCCTGGGCGGCGCCCTGGCCGGGGTGGACGGCGAAGACGCGGTCCCGCTGGAGATGCTGCTGGAGATCTGGGACAGCGTCATGACCTACCGTTCGCGCTATCTGACCGCGCCGCGGCTGGCCGGCGTGCTGGACCTGCTGCTGTGCGACGAAAGCAATCCTCGCTCGCTGGGCTTCCAGGTGTCGGCCCTGTCGCGCCATATGGACAGCCTGGCCGCCATCGGCGACACCGGCGGCTTCTATCAGCCGGCGCAGAAACTGATGACCATTCTGTCGGGGACGGTGCGGACCATCGATATCGCGGTTCTGGCCCGCTATGAACGCGACGCCGGCTACCACGACGCCGAACGGCTGCTGGACGTTCTGCGTTCGCGGTTGTGGGAATTGTCGGAGCAGGTTTCGCGCAGCTACTTCACCCATGCCCAGTGGCGGCTGCCGGTGGTGCGGATGGAGGTGTTGCCGTGAAGTTCAAGGTCCGCCACCTGACCACCTACCGCTATGCCGAGCCGGTCCAGCTGTCGCACCATGCCGCCCATCTGCGCCCGCGCGACGTCGACGGGCAGCAGGTCGGCCCGGTCGAGGTCTCGATCCGTCCCGAGCCTGCGGTGCTGCACGATGGCGGCCGGGATTATTTCGGCAATCCGACCACGTTCTTCACCATTCAGCACCCCCATTCCACTCTGACCATCCGATCGTCGTTCGTGGTGGAAACCAGCGGCCAGCCCGAATTGCAGGCGTCGGTCTCGCCGGCCTGGAACACGGTGTGCTTCGATTCCCGCATCGGCCGCGGTCTGGACGATACGGCGATGGACTACCTGTTCGCCTCGCCGCAGGTGCCGATGCTGGCCGAGGCCGCCGCCTTTGCCGCTCCCAGTTTTCCCGCCGGCCGCCCCCTGACCGAGGCGGTGATGGATCTGGTGGCGCGCATCCATCGCGATTTCGCCTTCGATGCCCATGCCACCACCGTGGGCACGCCCCTGGCCACGGTATTCGGCGACCGCCGCGGCGTCTGCCAGGATTTCGCCCATGCCGGCATCGCCTGTCTGCGGTCGGTGGGGCTGGCGGCGCGCTATGTCAGCGGCTACATCCGCACCATCGCCCCGCCCGGACGCGAGAAGCTGGTCGGCGCCGACGCCTCGCACGCCTGGCTGTCGGTCTACCAGCCGGGCTGGGGCTGGCTGGACGTGGATCCCACCAACAACATGGTGGCCGGGCCGGACCATGTCGTCGTCGCCTGGGGGCGCGATTACGACGATGTCAGCCCGGTTCGCGGCGTGGTGCTGGGGGGTGGCGACCATCAGGTCCATGCCGCCGTCGACGTCGTCGAGGTGGCCTGATCCCAATGCCGCCTTTTTCGGCGCCGGCACGGCCTCGCTGGGGCGAGCCGGTCCCCGTATCATACGGAACCCGAATGATTCATTCGGGTTCCCAAGCCCTCGCCGGGCGGCCGCATCCGCGGCCTTGGCCGCGCCCAATAGGCGCTGGATACGAAGCCCGAATGAATCATCCGGGTTCCTAAGCCCTCGCCGGGCGGCCGCATCCGCCGCCTTGGCCGCGCCCAATGGGCGCTGGATACGAAGCCCGAATGAATCATCCGGGCTTCGTATCAGTCGTGCGACGGCTTGTCGCGCCGCAGGGCCTTGGTGACGCCGCGCTTGCCCTTGGAATTCAGACGGCGTTCCTGCGATCCCTTGGTGGGTCTGGTCGGGCGGCGCGGCGGCGGCGGCGGCTTGGCCGCTTCGCGGATCAGCTCGACCAGCTTGCCCAGGGCTTCCGCCCGGTTGCGGTCCTGGCTGCGATGTTCCTGCGAGGTGATGATCAGCACGCCGTCAAGGGTCAGGCGCCGCCCGGCCAGACGCTCCAGCCGGGCCTTGACGTCGTCGGGCAGGCTGGGGGAGCGGCGGACGTCGAAGCGCAGCTCGACCGCCGTTTCCACCTTGTTGACGTTCTGTCCGCCCGGTCCCGAGGCACGCAGGAAGCTTTCCTCGATCTCGCGCTCGTCGAGCTGAATGCGGCGGGTGATGGGAATCATGGGCCATTCCCAGGAATTGGTGCCGGAAAACGCGTGATGCGCCAGCGCGGAATACCACCAGGGCCGGGGGTTGGCAACGCTTGCGTGCCGCCCCCCGCTTCTTTCCGGACCGATCAGTACTGGGCGTCCTTCCACATCTCCGGCCGGAAGCGGATCACCCGGTTGCGGCCGGTGTCCTTGGCCTGATACAGGGCGACGTCGGCGAACTTGACCGCCTGCCAGAAGGTGTCGCTGTCGCCGGGGAAATCCGCCACGCCGATCGAGATGGTCTTCTTCAGGACCGTCGATCCGGCGTGGATTTCCATCTCTTCGACGGTCGAGCGAATCTTTTCCGCGATCAGGTCGACGTCTTCCGGCGGAGCGTCCAGCAGGATGATCATGAATTCCTCGCCGCCATAGCGGATGACCATGTCCGACGAGCGCACGGTCTGGCGCAGGACCTTGGACAGGCACTTGATCACCGTGTCGCCGGCATCGTGGCCATAGGTGTCGTTGACCATCTTGAAGAAGTCCAGGTCCAGCATCATCACGCCCAGACGGGACTTGCGGCGCTGGACGTTGGCGACCAGGGTGTCGACGTATTCCTCGAGGAAACGGCGGTTGTTCAGTCCGGTCATCGGATCGCGCAGCGACGATTCCCGCAGGGTCTCCATCAGGGTCTTGGTTTCCAGGACCGGGGCGGCCTCGCGCAGATAGACGCTGACATAGGGCAGGCGGGCCAGCATGCCGGTCCGGTCCTCGTCGCGGGTGACGATCTGCAGCACGTTGCCGACGCCGCCGGACTGGATCACCGGCAGGCAGATATGCCTGCGCCCCTTCGCTTCCGCCGGCGGCTGGAAGGAATAGCAGATGCCGGGATTGAGGATGCCGTCGACCACATGTCCGGTCCGCCTTGCCCGGCAGCCTTCGCTGCGGGTCAGGATCTGCGGATCGCACCACCGGCAGGTGTCGCTGGGCATGCCGTCGACGAACAGCGGCGTCATCTGGTTCTTGCCGGGGGCGACCTCGTAGATGGAATATTCCTGCACCTGGAATTCGCTTTCCAGGGCACGGGCCAGGCGGCGATGAATTTCGCTCTTGGTCTCGTCTTCCTCGATGGCCTGCTTGAAATGGGCGGCCTTGGTCAGGCCTTCGACCATGTCGATGGTCGCCGTCAGCTGATTCTCGCCGGGGGCCGGGGTGCGGCTGGTCAGGCGGGCCACGTTGGCGCCGATCCGGTTCAGCCCGTCATCCAGGAAGGCCAGCAGACGGTTCATGTCGTCGGCGATCTGCCCGACCTCGTCCTGGGTCAGCTGTTCGACCTTGCCCTTGAAGTCGCCGCGCAGGGCGCGCTGCACCGCCTGCTCGACATTGTCGGCGGTCCTGGAAATCGGCAGGATCATGCGCCGGATCAGCACGATGGCGATCAGCGACGACAGCGCCACCACCAGGATGATGCCGCCGATGGTCAGCAGCGCCTTGCTTTTCAGGCTGCCGATCGACACCTGCATGGTCACGGCGCCCAGGACCATGCCTTCCCGGACCTGATGGCATTCCAGGCAGTTGGGCGAGCCGCGATCGGTGGCGATGAAGGGAATGGTGCCGCGGATCAGGGTGTCGTCGTTGGTCTCGATGATTTCGTACTGGGCCTTGCCGTCGCGCAGGACCTGCTGCTCGATCTCGTCCGAGGCGGTTTCCTGGCTCAGTCCCTTGCCGAACTGCCGCTCGACCATCGGCGAGCGGACCACCCGGGCCGAGGCCAGCCCCTGCACTTCCATCAGCCGCTTCAAAAAGCTTTCGCGCCGGTCGATGACCCCGTTGATCATCGATTCGGTCAGATGAACGCGCACGATCTCCGCCGCCGTCCGGATGTGTTCCGACGACGAGGCGATGGAAAAACTGCGGAATGCGTAAAGACTGATCGCCACCAGGATGGTCACCATCCCGATGGACATGGCGGCGAAGAACATCGTCACCTTGGCGTTGAGATTCATCGCCGGTTTCCCCCCGATCGATGCCAGCGGCCGTCCCTGACCGATGGCTGTGCCCTGTGTCCGTCGCGGAGAATAGTCGCCGGATCAGGGGAGAGCAAAAATATTTTCACACCCGGTTGTCTTTGCATTTATGGATTATTCATATTGGTCCGGGCGATTGACGCCGCCCGCCGCCCATGCCACCTTGGCCGCCAAACCCGATCCCTTGCGGAGGCCGCCATGTCCGGAGTTCTGTCCACTTTCGTTATTTTCCTGGTGGCGTCGGCGCTGATGTACGGCTGCATCCAGTGCCTGGGCCGGTCCGGCGATGCCGACGCCGAAGGCGGCCACGGCCACGGTCACGGCCACCACTGACCGTTTCCCTTTACTACGAAGCCCGGATGATTCATTCGGGCGTCGTATCCGATGCCCGGTGGTCTCAGGGCGTGTCCTCGTCTCCGGAATCGGGATTGCCCGGTGCGGTCTGCCAGCCCAGGGCCGGGATGCCGATGACGCGTGCCCCCCAGGCGTCGGCGCTGACGGCGATCAGTCCGCGTGCCTCCATGTGCTCCAGCAGTCCCAAGGCCCGCCGCGGGCTGCGCGATCCCCTGGCCCGGGCGATCTGGGCGTTCGACGGGCAGGGCGCCCGGTCATGGGCGGCGCGGGCCAGCAGCAGGAAAACCGGCTGGATGTCTTCGGTCAGGGCTTCGGCCACGGCCTGGGCGTTGTCCCATTCCGGTCCGGCGGCGGCATCGCTGTCGAGACCGGCACGGGCGCTGGCCAGCCGGCGGCGGAATCCGCCCATGTCCAGGGTTCGGCCGTTGATGCCGTGCTGGCGGCAGCGGACCAGGAAATCCTGATAGATTTGCGCGACCGAGCGGAACAGGGCGTCGGGGTCGGACAGGACCTCGCGCAGGACCACGTCCAGTTCGACCTTGGCCGGCACCGGCCTGGGCGGTGGCGGCGGGGCCGACAGGGCGGCCTCGACCAGAGCCTGCCCAGGCGGCGGCGGCGGTTTCGAGGCTGCCAGTTGCGCCAGCAGCTGGGCGGTATCGGCCGGTGTCGGGCGGATCGCCGGGGCGCGGGCCGGTTCGTTTGCTCCGGCTGTCAGGATCAGGCCGCGGGCGTCTTCGGGCTGGGTGGCGGGCAACGGCAGCAGGCAGGCGTTGCCGGCGCGCCCGTTGGTTTCGACGTCGCCGATGCGCAGCGGCAGCGGGCGGCGCGACAGGGCCGGCCCCAGGGCGACGAAGTGGCCCCGGGCCAGATCGCGGAACATTTCCGCCTGCCGCCGCTCCATGCCCAGCAGGTCGGCGGCACGGGCCATGTCGATGTCCAGGAAGGTGCGCCCCATCAGGAAATTCGAGGCTTCGGCGGCGACGTTCTTGGCCAGCTTGGCCAGGCGCTGGGTGGCGATGATCCCGGCCAGTCCACGCTTGCGGCCGCGGCACATCAGGTTGGTCATGGCGCCCAGGCTGGCCTTGCGCGCTTCGTCCGAGACCTCGCCGGCCGCTGCCGGGGCGAACAATTGCGCCTCGTCGACCACCACCAGCATCGGGAACCAGTAATCGCGGTCGACGTCGAACAGGCCGCCCAGGAAGGCTGCGGCGTGGCGCATCTGCCGTTCGGTTTCCAGGTTCTCCAGGTTGACCACCACCGACACCCGGTGCTGGCGGACGCGGGCCGCCACCTGCTGCAGCGCCGCCTCGGTGTGGGCGGCGGCGTCGACCACCACGTGACCATAGGCGTCGGCCAGGGTGACGAAATCGCCCTCGGGGTCGATGACCACCTGCTGGACCCATTGGGCGCTTTGCTCGATCAGGCGGCGCAGCAGGTGCGACTTGCCCGATCCGGAATTGCCCTGCACCAGCAGGCGGGTGGCCAGCAGCTCCTCAAGATCGAGGGTCGCCGGCTGACCGCCCTGCGTCTTCCCCATCTCGATGGCTACACTCATCGGTATCTCCGGCGGCCCGTGAAAGGGGCCGACTCTCTCCACACCGGCGGCGGAGTCAAGCGGGGATTACGCGGCGGAAGACCAGACTCTCGCAATCCAGCGCCTTGGCCAGCCGGTCGAAGGTGCGGTCGTTCTCGATGGCGAAGGCGGGGTTGTCGGCGGGAACGTCCAGAATCAGCTGGCCGCGATCGGCCAGCAGGCGGGTCTGCTTCAGCAGGTTGGGCGCCCCGCCCGACACGGCATGGGCCAGCCGCAGGGCCTGTCCGCTCAGCCGGCAGCGGCGCAGTTCGTCGTCATCCAGCATCTGCGCGGCCATGCGGCCATGCGCGCCGTCGTCGTCGCCCTGGTAGCGCACCAGGATGGTGTAGGCCAGGGCGATGCGGTCGCGATGCGGCACCCCCATGAAGGGCAGCCGCAGCACCTTCAGGAAAGCCTGTTCGGCGCGGTAATCGGGGTGCTCGTTCCAGAAAATGTCCGACACCAGGCAGGCGGCATGGCGCAGTTTGGCCTCGCGCGGGGTTTCCTGGGGAAACAGCGGCGCCAGCCAGGCCATCAGCTCGTCGCCGTGCTCGGGAAAGCGGGAATTGGTCTGGGCCAGCAGCCGGCAGACCGAGATCAGCGGGTTCTGTTGCTTCAGCCGTTCCGGCAGCCGCTTGAAGAACTGCCCTTCGCGCATGCCGTAGATGGAAAAAACCAGCCGGTCGGGCTGGGTGGCGCGGATGATGCGGTCCAGCAGCAATGCCGCCAACGGCAGGGCGGAAAGCCGCTTCTTGGAAACGCCGGGTACCTTTTCCAGCGACTTGCGGCTTTGGTTGGCCACCAGATCGATGATGCGCAACGCTTCCCGCGGGTCCAGGGAAAAGGTGTCCAGCACGGTCAGCGGATGGTGGGTCTGGGCGATGCAGATGCGGGCAATGGCCCGCCACGCCCCGCCGACGGCATAAAGGGCGCGCCCCCGGCCCGTGGTCAGCCATTTGACCTTCTTCAGGTGATGGTCGATCAGCTCGCCGGCCTTGCCCCGGTCGTCGCCGGCCGCCTCGGCCATGCGCAGCACCCCCAGGGGCATGGTCACATGGCCGCCGACATCGCCGTCCTGCACGGTCACCAGTTCCAGCGATCCGCCGCCCAGGTCGGCGACGACGCCATCGGCCTCGGGAATGCCGCACAGCACGCCCAGGGCCGCCAGTTTGGCTTCCTGGCCGCCGGACAGCACCTTGACCTCGATGTCGAAGCTGCGTTCCAGGCGGCGGACGAAGTCGGCTCCGTCGCCGGCGTCGCGGACCGCCGCCGTGGCCAGGACGTCCAGCCATTCCACCTCCATCGCCCGGGTCAGGGCGACGAAGCGGCCCACGGCGGCCACCGCCTTTTCCACCCCTTCCGGATTCAGGCGGCCCGATGTGCCCAGACCCTGCCCCAGGGCGCACACGGCCTTTTCGTTGAACAACGGCACCGGAACACGGGCGGCGCCGTCATAGACGCACAGGCGGATCGAGTTGGAACCGATGTCGACGATGCCGACGGGTTCCTGCTTGCGCTTGATCTTCATTGCCGGCTCATTTGCCCGCGCCGCTGACCAGCTTGGGTTTACGGCCCTTTTCCTGGGCGCTGCCGCGGCCCGACAGGCTGGGATTGGTCATGAAATAGGTGTGCGCCGAAAATCCGCTGCCGTCGGGGGAAACCCGCCGGTAGCTGCCGTCCGGTTCCAGCAGCCAGCTTTGCGCCACGTCCTTCAGGTTGGCCACCATGATCTGTTCCAGGATCTGGCGGTGAACGGTGGGGTTCTCGATGGGGACGAAGGTTTCGACCCGCCAGTCCATATTGCGCTGCATCCAGTCGGCCGACGAGATGAAGATCCGGGCCTGGCGGCTGGGCAGGCGGGCGCCGTTGCCGAACACGATGACGCGGGAATGTTCCAGGAAGCGCCCGACGATCGAGCGCACCCTGATCTTGTCCGACAGTCCGGGAATGCCCGGACGCAGACAGCAGATGCCGCGGATCACCAGATCGATCTCGACGCCGGCCTGGCTGGCGCGGTACAGGGCGTCGATCAGCTTGGGATCGACCAGCGAGTTCATCTTGGCCCAGATGGCGGCCGGCTTGCCCTGGCGGGCGAAGTCCATCTCGGTCTCGATCAGGGCCAGGATGGTCTTGCGGATATGCAGGGGGGCGATGGACAGCTTTTCCATCTTGTCCGGAGTGGCGTAGCCGGTCATGTAATTGAACGCCTTGACCGCATCCAGGGTCAGCTGCGGATCGCAGGTGAAATAGGACAGGTCGGTGTAGACCTTGGCGGTGATCGGGTGGTAGTTGCCGGTGCCGTAATGGACATAGGACACCAGCCCGCCGCTTTCGCGGCGCACCACCAGGCTGATCTTGGCGTGGGTCTTCAGTTCCAGGAAGCCGAACACCACGCTGGCGCCGGCCCGTTCCAGGTCGCGGGCCCAGCGGATGTTGGCCTCTTCATCGAAGCGGGCCTTCAGTTCGACCATGCAGGTGACGGATTTTCCGGCTTCCGCCGCCTCGATCAGCGCCTTGACGATGGGGCTGTCCTTCGATGTGCGGTACAGGGTCTGCTTGATTGCCACCACGTTGGGGTCGCGGGCGGCCTGGCGCAGGAACTGCACCACCACGTCGAAGCTTTCGAAGGGGTGGTGGACGACGATGTCCTTCTTGCGGATGGCGGCGAAGCAATCGCCGCCGAAATCGCGGATGCGTTCGGGGAAGCGGGCGTTGTAGGGGGGAAACAGCAGGTCGGGGCGTTCGTCGGCGATCAGCTGCTTGGTGTCGACCAGGCCGATCAGTTCGTCGAATTCGTAGACGTCGCCGTCGTTGGCGTCCATTTCGGCGATGACCAGCTTCTTCAGGTCTTCCGGGATGCCGGAATTGAAGGTCAGGCGGATGACTTCGCCGCGGCGGCGGCGCTTCAATGCGGTTTCGAACACCCGGACCAGATCCTCGGCCTCTTCGTCGATGTCCATTTCCGAATCGCGGATGACGCGGAACATGCCCTGGCCTTCCAGGCGGAAGCCGGGGAACAGCCGGTCCAGGAACAACTGGACCAGGGTTTCCAGAGCCAGGAAGCGGATGGCCTCGCCGGGCAGGCGGATGAAGCGTTCGATCTGGTGCGGCAGCGGGACCAGGGCGCGCAGCACCTCGCCGTCGTCCAGGCGGAACAGGTGCAGGACCAGGGCGATGCCGGCATTGGGGATGAAGGGGAACGGGTGGGCCGGGTCGATGGCCAGCGGGGTCAGGACCGGGAAGATGTGTTCCATGAACCGCTGGTCCAGCCACAGCATGTCGGCCTTGGACAGTTCCGACGGCTCGGCGACGGCGATGCCGGCCTCGCGCAGTTCCCGCTTCAGTTCGCGCCAGCATTCCTTCTGGGCGCGCAGCAGGTCGGTGGCCTTGACGTTGATGGCGACCAGTTGCTGGGCCGGGGTCAGGCCGTCTTCCGACGTGGTCATGATTCCGGCTTCGACCTGTCCCTTCAGGCCGGCGACGCGGACCATGTAGAATTCGTCCAGGTTCGAGGCGGAAATCGACAGGAAGCGCAACCGCTCCAGCAGGGGATGGTGATGGTTGACCGCTTCTTCGATGACCCGAAGATTGAAGGCCAGCCAGGACAGCTCGCGATTGATGAAGCGGTCCTTGGAGTCCATGTCGATGGCGGTCAGGTCGGGGGGGGGCTGATTCGTCATGACGGTTCCTCCGTGAAGACGTGGCGTCCAGGGAAGCCTTTATATATCCTTCACGACAGGCTGTCATGAGCGCGAGGATGACAGAAATGAGACACATCTATCTATTGCGCCATGCCAAATCCAGCCTGGGCGAGGCCGGGACGGCGGATTTCGACAGAAAGCTGAGCGGCAGGGGGATCAAGGCGGCCCGGCTGGTGGCCGGCCATCTGGGGCAAGCGGCCATCCGGCCGGCGGTGGTTCTGTGCTCGGCGGCCCGGCGCACCCAGGAAACCTATGCCATCGTCGAGCCCGTCCTCAAAGGGGTGCCGGTCAGCACCGAGGAATCTTTGTATCTGGCCGGCCGGCACGAGCTGCTGAGCCGGCTGCGCCGTCTGGACGACCATCTGGAATCGGTTCTGCTGATCGGCCACAATCCCGGCCTGGAGCGATTGGCCGAATCCCTGTGCGGCGGGCACGGCGAGGCGGCGGCCCTGGCCGAACTGGCCCGCAAATATCCCACCGGCGCCCTGGCCTGCCTGGAATGCGGCATCGGCCATTGGGCCGAAATCGAGGCCGGGTCGTGCCGGCTGACCGCGTTCGTCCGTCCCAGGGACCTGGGCGGCGACGAGGATTAGCGCATACGCCCGTCAGGTGTCCGGTGTTCCCGCCGCCGTCGCGGGCCACAGCCACGCCGCCCCGCGCACGCCCGAGGAATCGCCGAAGGCCGGGGCGGCCAGTCTGGTGGCGACCGTGTCGGAAAAGACATGCGCCCCCCACAGGCGGGGCACCGCGTCGTAGAGGCGGCCGACATTGCCGACGCCACCGCCCAGCACGATGACATGCGGGTCGAGAATGTTGACGACCGAGGCCAGGGCGCGCGCCAGCCGGTCCTCGTAGCGGGTCAGGGCCGCCCGTGCCGCCGGGTCGCCGGCCTCGGCGCGGGCGACGATGGCGGGAACGCGGTCGCCGCCGCCGCAATCGCGCTCCAGCCCCGGGCCGGACAGGAAGGTTTCGATACAGCCGGACTTGCCGCAGTAACAGCGGGGGCCGGGCCGTTCGGCGTCGGTCGGCCAGGGCAGGGGGTTGTGGCCCCACTCGCCGGCGATGGCGTTGGGGCCGCCGACCAGCCGTCCCCGCACCACCAGCCCGGCGCCGACCCCGGTGCCCAGGATCACGCCGAACACGGTTCCGGCCCCGGCGGCGGCGCCGTCGGTGGCTTCCGACAGGGCGAAGCAGTCGGCATCGTTGGCGACCCGCACCGGCCGTCCCAGGGCGGCGGCGACGTCGCGGTCGAAGGGCTTGCCGATCAGCCAGGTGGAATTGGCGTTCTTCACCAGTCCGCTGGCCGGGCTGACGGTGCCGGGAATGCCGATGCCGACGCTGCTGCCGGTGGCGGCCAGCCGGCTTTCCAGGGTCTGGACCAGATCGCGGATGGTGGCGACGGTGCCGTCGTAGCTGCCGGACGGCGTGGGAACGCGCAGCCGCGCCAGTTCCCTGCCGCCGGCCGGGTCCAGGGCGATGGCCTCGGTCTTGGTGCCGCCCAGGTCGATTCCGATGCGCAAGGTGATCATGGACAAGTGATGCCATAAGCCATGCCGCTTGCACAGCCGCGTCAAATCGGTAAGCATATGCCGAATTCATGGAGGATCATTCGTGACCAGCGCCGCCCTGCAGTTTCCTTTCCCGGTGCCGCCGGCTTCCGGCACGGTGCACGAGGTCGCCGACGGGATCTTGTGGATCCGCATGACGCTGCCCTTTGCCCTGGACCACATCAATCTGTGGGCGCTGGCCGACGAAGGCGGCTGGGTTCTGGTCGACACCGGGGTCGGCAACGCCGAGACCTGGGCGGTGTGGCAGGGGCTGTTCGCCGGTCCCCTGGCCGGCAAGCCGGTTACCGGACTGATCTGCACCCATTTCCACCCCGACCACATGGGTCTGGCCGGGCCGCTGACGACACAGTGGGGCATCCGCATGCAGACCAGCGTCGGCGAGTGGAGCTTCGGGCGGATGCTGATGCTGGAGCAGGGGGACGATTATGTCGCCAATCAGGTCGGGCATTACCGCCGCGCCGCCTATGACGACGACATGCTGGCCGGCATCCGGGAACGGGCCGGCACCTATCGCACCCGCATCCAGCCGCTGCCGCCGGCCATAACCGCCATCCGCCCCGGGTCGCATCTGTCCATCGGCGGCCGCGACTGGGAAATCCTGGAAGGCGGCGGCCATTCCCCCGACCATGTGTGCCTGTGGTCCGCCCAGTCGAACATCCTGATCTCCGGCGACCAGATCCTGCCGAAGATAAGCCCGATCATCGGCGTCTGGCCGCAGGAACCCGACGCCCGGCCGCTGGCGGATTTCCTGGCGGCCCTGCGGCGCCTGAAAGGCCTTCCGGCCGACGCCCTGGTCCTGCCGTCGCACAATCTGCCGTTCACCGGCCTGCATGTCCGGGCCGACCAGTTGCTGGCCCACCACGACGAACGGCTGGCCCGGACGCTGGAAGCCTGTGCAATCGACGGGGCGACGGCTCTGGATGTGTTGAGGGTGCTGTTCACGCGGCCGCTGGACGCGCAGCAGACCAGCTTCGCCATCGGCGAAAGCCTGTCGCACTTGCATCACCTGATGGCCGAGGGGGCGGTTGCGCGGACGGACCGGGGCGACGGCGTCTGGACGTACCGGCGGACCTGAGAGCGGGTCAGGCGGCGCAGGCGCCGCCGACTTCCTTGGCGCAGTAAAGCCCGTACAGGGTGTTGATCACCGCGCTGGCCTCGTGTCCGGCCAGGGAATAATAGATGGTCTGGGCCTGACGCCGGGTCTGGACCAGATTGTCGCGGCGCAGGCGGGCCAGATGCTGCGACAGGGCCGACTGCGACAGGCCGATCAGGCGCTCAAGCTCCCCGACGGACTTTTCGCCGGGCAGAAGCTGACACAGGATCATCAGGCGGTGCTCGTTACTCATGGCCTTGAGCAGCGTGCTCGCACGGCGGGCGCTGTCCTGAAGCTTTTCCAATTCCATATCCACGGACCCGGCTCCATCCACAAAGATGGAATATACTATACCACTCATCCGAGATATTTCAAGATTGCAAGGCATGACGCTGACCATTTGCGGGTATTCCGAAATAAACAACATGGACCACATGTATTATATTGTGACGCAAACCCGGTCTCGGCAGGTAGTATATATTGCTTATTTATAATATTATGAATTAGCCTCTGGCCGCGCTGGCCGATACCCCCAATGCCGCCAGGACGCATGTCACGATCTGCGGGGCGTTCAGCCCGGCCTGATCGTATTGTGCCTGGGGGGAATCATGCTCGATGAAGCGGTCGGGCAGGGCCAGCGGGCGGACCTTCAGACCGTGGTCCAGGGCGCCGGCTCCGGCCAGGAAGTGCAGGACATGGCTGCCGAACCCGCCGACCGAGCCTTCCTCGACGGTGACCAGCACTTCGTGCTCGCGGGCCAGCCGCAGGATCAGGGCCTCGTCCAGCGGCTTCATGAAGCGGGCGTCCGCCACGGTGGCCGGCAGGCCGCGGGCCGCCAGCTCGTCGGCGGCCTTCAGGGATTCGGCCAGACGGGTTCCCAGCGACAGCAGCGCCACCCGCGATCCCTCGCGGATGATCCGCCCCTTGCCGATCTCCAGCACCTGGCCGCGGTCGGGCAGATCCAGGCCCACCCCCTCGCCCCGCGGATAGCGGAAGAAGGACGGCAGATCGTCCAGGGCGGCGGCGGTGGCCACGGCGTGCATCAGCTCGGCCTCGTCGGACGGGCACATGAACACCAGATCGGGCAGGCAGCCCAGGAAGGCCAGGTCATAGGCGCCGGCATGGGTGGCGCCGTCGGCTCCGACCAGACCGGCGCGGTCGATGGCGAAGCGGACCGGCAGCTTCTGCAGCACCACGTCGTGCACCACCTGATCGTAGCCGCGCTGCAGGAACGACGAATAAAGGGCGCAGAACGGCTTGAAGCCTTCGCAGGCCATGCCGGCGGCGAAGGTCACCGCATGCTGCTCGGCGATGCCGACGTCGAAGCAGCGGCTGGGGTGGCGCTCGGCGAACAGGTCCAGCCCGGTTCCGGCCGGCATGGCGGCGGTGATGGCGACGATGCGGTCGTCGTGGGCGGCCTCGGCCAGCAGGCCGCGGGCGAAGACGCTGGTGTAGCTGGGGGCGTTGGCCTTGGGCTTGGCCAGGGCGCCGGTGACCACGTCGAACCGGCCGACGCCGTGATACTTGTCGGCCGCCGCCTCGGCCGGCGGATAGCCGCGCCCCTTCTTGGTGACGAGATGGATCAGGACCGGCCGGGTCTCGTCGGAATCGCGGACGTTCTTCAGCACCGGCAGCAGGTGGTCGAAATTATGGCCGTCGATGGGGCCGACATAATAAAAGCCCAGTTCCTCGAACAGCGTGCCGCCGCCGGAAACGAAACCGCGGGCATATTCCTCGGCCCGCCGCGCCGCCCGTTCCAGGGGCGGCGGCAGCATGGCGGCCAGATCCTTGGCGAAATGGCGGATCGACAGGTATGGCCGGGACGACAGCAGCCGCGACAGATAGGCGCTCATGGCGCCGACCGGCGGGGCGATGGACATGTCGTTGTCGTTCAAGATCACAACCAGCCGCGAATCCATCGAGCCGGCATTGTTCATGGCTTCATAGACCATGCCGGCGCTCATGGCGCCGTCGCCGATGACGGCGATGACGTTGAAGTCCTCGCCCTTGAGGTCGCGCGCCACCGCCATGCCCAGTCCGGCCGAGATCGAGGTCGACGAGTGGCCGGCGCCGAACGGGTCGTATTCGCTTTCGCTGCGCTTGGTGAAGCCCGACAGTCCGCCGCCCTGGCGCAGGGTGCGCATGCGCTCGCGCCGGCCGGTCAGGATCTTGTGCGGATAGGCCTGATGGCCGACGTCCCAGATCAGCCGGTCGGCCGGCGTGTCGAAAACATGGTGCAGCGCCACGGTCAGTTCCACCACCCCCAGACCGGCCCCCAGATGGCCGCCGGTGATGGACACCGATTCGATCATCTCGCGGCGGACCTCGTCGGACAGCTGGCGCAATTCGTCGACGGAAAAGTGACGCATGTCCGGGGGAACATGCACCGTGTCCAGAAGCCGGGCGGGTTTGTCGCTCATCACCGTTCCTTCCTTACGCCCGCCGCTCGACGATGAAGCGGGCGGTGGCCCGCAGCAGATCGGCCCGTTCGCCGAACGGGTCCAGATGGCGGCAGGCCTGCTCGGCCAGCATGTCGGCCTGGGCGCGGGCGCGCTCGAGTCCCAGCAGGGAGACGAAGGTGGCCTTGCCCGCTTCGGCATCCTTGCGCAGCGCCTTGCCCACCTCGGCGGCGTCGCCCTCGATATCCAGCAGGTCGTCGGCGATCTGGAAGGCCAGGCCGATGTCGTGGGCATAGTTGCGCAAGGCCTGCCGCTGCTGCGGTGCCGCCTTGCCCATGATGGCCCCGGCCTCGCAGGCGAAGGCGATCAGCCGGCCGGTCTTCATCTGCTGCAGCCGGGTGATGGCCGGCACGTCCATCGACAGGTTCGCCGCCTGCAGGTCGATCATCTGGCCGCCGACCATCCCCTGCGCCCCGGCGGCATGGGCCAGTTCGACCACCAGCTGGCAGCGCACCTGCGGGTCGGCATGGGTCGTCTCGCCGGCCATGATCTCGAAGGCGCGGGTCAGCAGGGCGTCGCCGGCCAGCAGGGCGGTGGGCTCGTCGAAGCGGCGGTGGCAGGTCGGGCGGCCGCGGCGCAGGTCGTCGTCGTCCATGCAGGGCAGGTCGTCATGGACCAGGGAATAGCAATGGATCATCTCAAGGGCGCAGCCGACCCGCAGCGCCGCCGCCGGGGCGACATGAAACAGCGAGGCGGATTGCCGCACCAGAAACGGGCGCAAGCGTTTGCCGCCGTCCAGCGAGGCATAGCGCACGGCCTCGTGGACCCGGCGTTCCGGCCCTTCGGGAAGCGGCAGCAGCAGGTCCAGTTCGGCATTGACGTCGGCGGCGGTGGCGGCCAGGGCCGCGGCCAGATTGTCCGAAGCCGGGGGTTGCGTGCTCATCGGGGCGCCTTACTCGACCGCGGCCGGCTCGACCGCCACGCCGCCGTCGGGGGCCAGAACGATGCGTTCGACCCGGATCTGGGCCTCTTTCAGGCGGGTTTCGCAATGCTGGCGCAGCCTGGCTCCGCGTTCATAGGCGGAAATGGCGTCGTCCAGCCGTGTCGCGCCGCTTTCCAGGCGCTTGACGATGGATTCCAGTTCGGCCAGGGCCTCCTCGAAGCTGAGGGCGGCAATGTCGGGCGGCAAATCGGCCATCGGCGGAAAACTTTCAACGCAATGCGAACGAAGGGCGGGAGTTTACGGATGGTGGTGACGGAAGGCAAGCACTGCCCCGCCGCCGCCCAGGGTGATCGCATTTGGCGATCACCCTGCCTTGTTTCATGTCGGCCTCAATCGCCGGCGGGGGGCATCCGCCCCCCGTAGGCTTCCTCGCGTTCCATACGGGGCTCCGCCCCTCCGGCCGCTGCGGCGATCCGGTTTTCCGGCGATGCGGAAATGGATAGCCATCGGCAAAGTCGTATTTTTCGACCATTAACAGCATGTTTACAAATCAAGGGATGTTTTTACAACGGTAAACACAGTGTAAAAAGGAACATTTCTATTGGTATCAACGCACAAGATATCTTATTGTCCTCATACTTTCGGATACGGCCGGCAGGGGACTTCCGGTATCCGTCAGAAGGAGAACTTCCTGTGTCCAAGCATCTGCTCTCTACGCTGCTGGGGACCCTGTTCAAGGGAATCGGCCTGAAGATCACTGTTGCCTTCGTGCCGCCGGTGCTGGTGGCCTGGGCTTTCTTCGGCCTTTATCTGGATATGTTGGGACGGTTCGCCCCGGAACACATGGCTGCAGCCGTTTTTCTGGGGTTGGGGGCCATCGCAATCGGCAGCCTGTTCGTGCTGTGGCTGGTTCTGACCACGGTTCCGCCGCTGCGCCGGGTCATCGATGCCACCGAGACTCTGGCCCGGGGCGAAGCCTCGGTCGAACTGGGCTATGCCGGGCGCCGCGACGAAGTGGGGGCGCTGGCCCGCGCGCTGGGGGTGTTCGGCCGCAATCTGGCGGAAAAGCGCGAGCTGGAGGCCCGGCAAGAGGAAGAGCGCCTTCATGCCGAGGCCGAACGGCGCGAAACCTTGCACCGCATCGCCGACGATTTCGAAAGCCGGGTGCGCGGCACCGTCGATTCGGTGGCCCGCTCGGCGCACGGGCTGGAGGATTCGGCGCAATCCCTGTCGGCCGCCGCCCAACAGGTCCGCACCCAGTCGGAAACGGCCCAGACCCTGTCCGGCGAAGCCGCCGGCAATGTCCAGACCATCGCCGCCGCCGCCGAACAGATCACCGGGTCGCTGTCGGCCGTTGCCGAAAAAGTGGTTCACGCCTCGGAAATTTCCGCCCGGGCCGTCGGCCAATCCCGCCGCACCGATGAAATCGTCCGGTCGCTGGCCGATGCCGCCAACCGCATCGGGCAGGCGGTGGAGCTGATCAACGCCATCGCCAGCCAGACCAATCTGCTGGCGCTGAACGCAACCATCGAGGCGGCCCGTGCCGGTGAAGCCGGCAAGGGCTTCGCCGTGGTCGCGGGCGAGGTCAAGGCCCTGGCCAACCAGACCGGCCGCGCCACCAGCGAGATCGGTCAGCAGATCGTCGCCATTCAGGGGGCAACCGACCGGGCCGTCGCCGCCATCGGCGACATCACCGGCACCATTGAAGGTATCAACACCATTTCCGAGGCCATCGCCCACGCGGTGGAGGAATTGCAGTCCGCCACCGGCGAGGTCGCGCGCAGCAGCGATTACGCCGCCAACCGCACCATCGGGGTGTCGACCCTGGTGACCGAGGTTTCGGGCGCGTCGGACATCACCGGAACGGCGGCATCCGAAGTGCTGTCCGCCGCCCACCATCTGGTCGGCCTGTCGGACGGCCTGAACCAGGACCTTGCCCGCTTCCTGAACGGCCTGAAGGGCTAGCCGGGCCGCTCGGCCGGGGGGCGCCGGCCCGCCGGGCCATCTGGCGCGGTCCTGCGGGCGGGTAGGGGCGCCTTACCCACATTCCGGCTGCCCGTGCCCGGAACCGCCCGTTTCCTACCCTTGGGGATGGTTCCCCCTCTACCCATGTAATTTTCCCGTCCACCCCACCCGGGTGTTTCGCCCGGCCGGTGGCTTTGGCACCCTGGCGACAGTTCAACCAAGCCTTCTCAGGGCAAGAAGACCCGACCGGGACGAGGAAAGAGACGATGGATCAGTCCAAGCGCTACTGCAATTTCGCCCTCAAGGAAGACGAACTGATCGCTGCCGGCAAGCACGTGCTGTGCGCGTATGTCTTCAAGCCCAAGGCCGGCTACGAGCCGGTTTCCACCGCCGCGCACTTCGCCGCGGAATCCTCGACCGGCACCAATGTCGAGGTCTGCACCACCGACGACTTCACCCGTGGCGTCGACGCCCTGGTCTATCAGGTGACCGAGCAGTCGGATGGCGAATACCTGATGAAGATCGCCTATCCCAACGAGCTGTTCGACCGCAACGTCATCGACGGCCGGGCCATGATCGCGTCGTTCCTGACCCTGACCATCGGCAACAACCAGGGCATGAGCGACGTCGACTATGCCAAGATGTACGACTTCTACGTCCCGCGCGAAATGCTGATGCTGTTCGACGGCCCGGCCATGAACATCGCCGACATGTGGCGGGTGCTGGGGCGGCCGCAGGTCAACGGCGGCATGGTGGTCGGCACCATCATCAAGCCGAAGCTGGGTCTGCGTCCCAAGCCCTTCGCCGACGCCTGCCACCAGTTCTGGCTGGGCGGCGACTTCATCAAGAACGACGAGCCCCAGGGCAATCAGGTCTTCGCGCCGCTGAAGGACACCATGATCCTGGTGGCCGATTCCATGAAGCGGGCCCAGGACGAAACCGGCGAGGCCAAGCTGTTCTCGGCCAACATCACCGCCGACGATCCCTTCGAGATGATCCGCCGCGGCGAACTGATCCTGGAAATCTTCGGCTCGAACGCCAGCCACGTGGCCTTCCTGGTCGACGGCTATGTCGCCGGCCCGACCGCCATCACCACCTGCCGCCGCTATTTCCCCGGCCAGTTCCTGCACTATCACCGGGCCGGCCACGGCGCCGTCACCTCGAAGCAGTCCAAGCGCGGCTACACCGTGCTGACCCACATGAAGATGGCCCGCCTGCAGGGCGCGTCGGGCATCCATACCGGGACGATGGGCTATGGCAAGATGGAAGGCGACAAGAACGAGAAGATGGTCGCCTACATGCTGGAGCGCGACGTCGCCGAGGGAACCCACTTCCGCCAGGACTGGCATGGCCTGAAAGCCACCACCCCGATCATTTCGGGCGGCATGAACGCCCTGCGCCTGCCCGGTTTCTTCGATAACCTGGGCCATTCCAACGTCATCCAGACCTCGGGCGGCGGCGCCTTCGGCCACAAGGACGGCGGCACCGTCGGCGCCAAGTCGCTGCGGCTGGCGCATGAAGCCTGGCAGCGCGGCGTCAATCTGGTCGATTATGCCCTTGAACACCCCGAACTGAAGGGCGCGTTCGAAAGCTTCCAGGCCGATGCCGACAAGCTGTATCCGGGCTGGCGCGAAAAGCTGAAGGTCCGCTGAGCGCCGTTTTCGTCAAAACGAACATAACGCCCGACCAAAGAGAGGCAGGCCGTGTCCAGGAAGCATCCGATCATCGCCGTCACCGGCTCGTCCGGAGCCGGTACCAGCACCGTCAAGGAAGCCTTCGAGCACATGTTCCGGCGCGAGGGCATCAAGCAGGCCACCGTCGAAGGCGACAGTTTCCACCGCTTCAACCGCGTCGACATGAAAAAAGCCATGTCCGACGCCGAGAAGCAGGGCAACGACACGTTCAGCCACTTCGGCGCCGATGCCAATCTGTTCGGCGACCTGGAGGAACTGTTCCGCCATTACGGCGAATCCGGCCGGGGCAAGCGGCGCTTCTACGTCCACAATGACGAAGAGGCGGTGCGGTTCGCCCATCACGGCGTCAAGGCCGGTCAGTTCACCCCGTGGGAGGATCTGCCGGACAATACCGACCTGTTGTTCTATGAAGGCCTGCACGGCTGCGTCGTCACCAAGGACTGCAATGTCGCCCAGCATGCCGACCTCAAGATCGGCGTGGTGCCGGTGATCAATCTGGAATGGATCCAGAAGATCCACCGCGACACCAAGATGCGCGGCTATTCGGAAGAGGCGGTGATGGATACTATCCTGCGCCGCATGCACGATTACGTGCATTACATCATTCCGCAGTTCAAGCTGACCGACATCAACTTCCAGCGGGTGCCGATCGTCGACACCTCGGACCCCATCATCGCCCGCGACATCCCCACGGCCGACGAAAGCCTGGTGGTGATCCGTTTCCGCAAGCCCGACCGTTTCCGCGTCGATTTCCCGTTCCTGCTGCAGATGATCAAGGATTCGTGGATGAGCCGGCGCAACACCATCGTGGTGCCCGGCGGCAAGATGGGGCTGGCCCTGGAACTCATTCTTACCCCGATCCTTCGCCGGATCATGGAAGACCGCAAGTCTCTCATGGGATGACGGAGGAGTCACACTGGCCGGCATCCGCTTGCGGGTGCCGGCCTTTTCTTTGCGGGAACAGGTCCGGAAAAATAAAGGAGGACGCCGTGGGGACGGCGTCCTCCTCGTCTTTCCTCCCCGGGCATCTGGGGTTTGGGGACGATACCCGGGCAGGAAGCGTGGGAGGAAGAGAGGTTGGGGCTCTTCCTCCGCTGGAATGATTGCGACACTGGGGTTCGGGGACGTGTCGCAATCATCCCATTCCGGCTTGAACCGAGAGGGACCCCGTTGGGGGACGAGATCCCTCTCTGCCGGCTTCCGTGTGGCACTGGGGTTCGGGGACGGCCACGGGGAAGCCGGGTGACGGGCGATCAGGCGGCCTGCACCTCCTGGTCCGATCGTTTGCCCTGTGCCGTCAGCGGCACGGTGAAATAGAAGGTGCTGCCGTCGCCGGGCAGGGAATCCACCCAGATCCGGCCGCCCAGGCGCTCGACGATGCGGCGCACCGTCGCCAGCCCGATGCCGGTGCCGTCCTGGCCGTCGATGCCGCGCAGGCGGTGGAAGATCTCGAACAGGCGTGCCCGGCTGGGCTCCTCGATTCCGACGCCGTTGTCGCGCACGGCGAACAGCGCCAGATTGCCGTCGCGGCGGGCGGACACGTCGATCATCGGCCGGCGATAGGGCGAGCGGTAGCGGACGGCGTTGTCCAGCAATTGCGCGAACACTTCGGTCAGACTGCGGTTGTCGGCGGCCACTTCCGGCAGCGAATCCACCTTGATCAGGGCACCGGCCCGGCGGATCGGCTCGGCCAGCCGTTCCGTCGCGGTCCGGACCGCGTCGCCCGCCGGCGTCAGGGCATCAACGTCGGGCAGGTGGTCGACGGCGACATAGGCGTCCAGATCGCGGACCAGCTTGCGCATGCGCTGCGCCCCGGCCAC
>CAJANN010000051.1 GCA_903941095.1 uncultured Rhodospirillaceae bacterium
CGAGTTCGAATGCTGCCCGCGCTGCGGCTCTGGCCTGGCGCCCAAAGGGCAGCGCCCAGCTGATAGCTGCTATGTCTGTCATACTCCCACCGCCGACCAGCCGCACGGCGAGGCCATGACGGCGGATGTGGTTCGGCAGGATCTGGATGCGCGCATCGCCGACCTGAAGGATTCGGTGTTGCGCCATCGCCGCGCCATGGGCCAATTACGGACAAAGCTGTCGGAGGTTACCCGCGCACGCCGCGAGGTTGAGGAGCGGGTCAGCTTGACCGGATAGCTCTTTGCCGTTTCATCGATGGCCACCTGAAATGCATGGCCCGGCTTCAGCCAGACCAGCCATTTACTGGGCACCACGAAATCCAGTTCCAGGACTGAATCGTCCAGAATGTCGAGCAGTGCCTGTCCAGGCTGGACAAATTGCTGCGAGCGCACCTTCTGCTCAACCACCCGTCCATCGAAGGGGGCAGGAACACTGCATTTGGCGACCACCGCCGCACCGGCGGCATCTTTGGCCCGCGCCTTGTCCAATTCAGCCTGGGCCACTTCGGATTCCAGCTTGCCGATGGTCTGAAGCTCCAGCAGGCGCTTGTTCACCGCTACCGTCTTATCGGCAGCCGATACGCTTGCCCGAGCTTCGGCCAGATTGGCACGCTGCACCAAGCAATCGAAGGCGATCAACACTTGCCCCTTGCTAAAGCGATCGCCCTCGCGCACCGCAATCTTTTCTACCTTAGCCCCGATCTCGGCGGCCAGAGTGGTGTAGTCACGAGGAGACAGTTGGGCGCGCAGTTCCTGCCCCATGGCGGGCGCCGCGGCCAACGCCAGAATCAGGGCCAAGGAGGCGACGCATTTCATCGGCTGGATGCTTCGGACACTTGCCGGACTTTGGGGGTGTTTCGCTCCGAATCGGCCTGAACCTGTTCTTCAGTCTCAATTCCCCTCAAGACCTCCGGAATTTTCTTTTCGAACCAGCTGTAGACCGAATCGAACAGGTCGTTAATATTGTCAGCAACAGGAGCCTGGGACGATGGCTCGCGCACCTCCTCGGCCACCGGGGCCAAGTCCTGCCGTTTCGGCGATACAGCGGGAACAAGTGCAACAGTAGGGTTCACCTCGACCACCTCACGGCCCCAGGTCTCCAGACGAGTGGCAATCGCAGAGGACAGGGCCGGAAGGTCATGAGTTGCCACGGAGTCCGGCAGCAGATCATCGCCCATGGTGGCCTGCATCTTGGCATAGGCCTGTTCGACCTGGGCGTAGGTCTGGAATCGACGAAGCTGAGACGCGATAGCCGAGGCGTGCCCCGCCACCCGCTCCAGCATGCCGCTTGCGTCGTTGGCGCTCTTGGCGTCGGACAATTCCGCCAGACGCTTGTCCACCTTCCACAATTCATCCGATTGCTCGAACTGGCTGGTGGCGTTGCGGAACTGGCGCTCCGAGATATGGACCTGGGCCAGCACCGCCATGCGCAGCGCGATTCGCCGAGCCTTGGCCACTTCCTCATTGGCATCGGCGTATTTCAGAGCCGAGGGACCGGAGATCACATTCATCAAGTTCCAAGACAGCTTGGCACCAGCCTCATACCAGTGATTATCCATCAGGAAGCTGTTGTAATCGTAGTTACGGCTGCCGGTGAAAGTGACGCCGGGCAGCATTTTGATAATCGCCTTCTTGGTGTCATCTACCGTGATGCGGGTGAGATAGCCCTGCTCGCGCAGATCGGGATTATTGACGAAGGCCATTTCTTCCATCCGCTCCATGGAGGAGGACCAGTCGGGTGGCGTCATGGCATCGGGCACCGCCAGTTTGATCTCACTGCCTGGCGGAACGTTGATCAGCGCCGCCAGCTCAATGCGCGCCGTGGACAGTTCCTGCTGGATGGCGGTGAGCTGGCGTAGGGTCTCCAGCAGCGACTTCTGATAGCGCAGAGCTTCCGCCGGGGCTTTCAGGTTCTCCTTCTCCACCGTCTTGGCCTTGCCCAGGGCGGAACGGGCTTCGGCCACCGCGTTGTCCACGTCGGTCTTCAGGGTCTGGTACGCCGCCGCTCGCCAATAGGCGAAGCGAACCTCGGAAATCAGGTTGTGCACCGCCTTGCGCCGACGCTCGGTCGCCACCATGGCGCGGTCGGCATTGGACTTGGCGGTGTAGTAGGTCAGACCGAAATCCAGGAGGTTCCAGCTCATGGTCAGATCGGCCGTCCGGGCAAAGCGATCGGCCGAGTAGCTGGGATTGCTGGTCGAAGTGGTCTGGGTATAGAGGTCGCGGGACCGGGTGGCGTTGGGTTCAGACTTTTCAGTATAACCTGCATTGCCTGTCAACTTGGGCAGCAGGTCGAACTTGTCCACATCTAGTTGGCCCAGGGCGAGGGCTTCCTCCATCATCTTGGAGCGCTTTTCCAGATTGTATTTCAGCGCCCGCGCGATGGCGTCGGATACGGTCAGCGGTCCGCTCAGCGGCTCGCCACCCTTGAACATGGCTTCACGGTCGGCGGCGGATTGGGCCGCAAGCTCGTCCTGGGTGAACGGTTCCGGCGTCATGGCGCAGGCGGAAAGGAGAGCAACCAACGAGACGGAGGCAAGCAAACGCTTCATCGTCAATATCCCCTGGTATTGAAACATCACGCGGCCTTGCCGCCGTGCTTGACCGCATTGAACAGGGCCATCTGCTTGGCCACCCGTCCTTCGAAACTCATGGCTTTCATCTGCGCCGACAGGGCCAGCTTGCCCACCGGCCTGGCGCTCGCGTGCTTGGCAGGAAGCCCGGAATCGCCTGTCTGCCCCGGAGCCGGAGCCTGCGGCTGGCCTTCGCCCCGACCTTCATCTTGCCCTTGGGGCGCCACATTGCCCTGGCCAGCTTCGCCCACATTGATCTTGAAGCTCTGCACCGCCTCGCGGCCGTCATTGTCCCGGGCAATGACCTTGACCACCACCTCGCCCTTGAAACCAGGTGGCGGCGTGCCCTCGAAGGTGCCTGTGCGGGCGTTGAACACCATCCAGGCCGGGAGCGCCGCCCCATCGGCCCGTGTCGCGGTCAGGGTGACGGTGGCATCGGCTTTGGTGCTGGCAAAGGAATCCGCCGGAATCTGCACCGAGACCCGGGTACCGAGGGCGAAGCCGGCATCCTTGACCGGGGCATTGACCACCAGGGCATCCGCACCACCGGCGGGCTTGGCCGCCACTGCAACCTGGAAAGCGGTGCCCGACGGCGCGGTCAGTGCAGCAGGAATCACCGCGACCGGCGTCACCGCAGTGTTGACGGCCTGAGCGGCTTGGGCCGGTGTCGGCGCTGCGGCTGGCGCGGGTGCATCAGCCTTTGGCGCCTGAACCGGAGGTGGGGGCGGAGGCGAAGGTGCTTCCACCAGGGCCGGAGGGACGAACACCTGCGGCGGAGCTTTCGGCGGCTCGGGTGGAGGCGGCGGTGCTGTCGGCGGCGGCGGCGGCGGCGGCGGCGGGGGAGGAGGTGCCGGTGGTGGTGGTGGCACCACCACGGGAGCCGGCTGTACCGCAATGGTCACGGTCTTGGTCGCCGTGGCACCCGCCGCATCGGTGACGGTAATGGTCGCGGTGCTGGTACCTGCCGCCGTGGGATTGCCGGAAATGGCCCCGGTCTTGGGGTTGATGGTCAAACCTGCGGGCAGGCCGGTGGCCGTAAAGGTCTTGGTGTCGCCGGCATCCGCATCGGTGAAGGTGCCGTTTGGCAGATCAAAGTTATAGCCTCTACCCACTTGCCCGCCGGGGGGCGTCAGGGCACCACCCGCAGCAACGGGGGCGGAATTGATGTTGATTGTGGCGTTAACCGTGCTGCCGCCCAGGCCGCCATCGACACCCGATTTGGACGCCTGGGCGGTAAATGCCCCACTGGTCGAGCCGTTGGAGGGCGTGAACTTCAGCCCCGCATCGCCCTCGGCGAAGGTGATGAAGGTGCCGTTGGCGATGGCGGTGGTGCCGTCGGCCTTGTACAGCGTGCCGCCAGTAATGCCGGTGATCTTGAAATGGGTCGTCTCGGCCCCGTCTACCGCGTTGCGGCTGAGCACCAGACCGGTGGTGGTCTGGGTATTGGGCGAGGTGCCGGCATTGGTGACAGAAGGCGTATCGGCCACATCGGTCAACGCGATGGTGCTGGTGGCCGTGCTGCCGCCCAAGCCCGCATCCACGTTGGATTTCGACGCCTGTACGGTAAAGGCGCCATTACCGCCGGTGGTGGTGTTGCGGTTGGCGGTCGGGCGGAAATAGACGTTGGTGGTCGCCCCGGCCACGGCGATGAAATCGCCGTTATTGATGGCGGTGGTATAGCCCGCATCGGAATAGAGCGTGCCGCCGGTGATGCCGGTGATCTTGTAATGGGACGTCTCGGTGCCGTCGCCTGCCGCACGGGTGATGGCGATGGCGCCGGAATCCGTGTCCTCGGTCACTGTCGGGCTGGCGACGGTGGGGGTATCGGCCACCGCC
>CAJANN010000052.1 GCA_903941095.1 uncultured Rhodospirillaceae bacterium
CGCCGCCGCTTTCCCTTCGCCGGCATGGTGTTCGAGGAATACAGCGCCACCGTCACCCTTTCCACCGGCCAGACCGAAACCCTGATCCCGGCGGGCGAAGGCATCGCCTTTCCGCTGGGCACCATGGACACCTTCGTCACCTATGGCGCCCCCGCCAATCTGATCGAGACGGTCAACACCCTGGGCGTTCCCATGTACGCCCGGCAGCTTACCCGCCAGGACGGCAGTGCCATCGACGTCAAGACCGAGGCCTCCATCCTGCCGGTCAACAAGCGCCCGCGTCTGGCGGTGCGTCTGTTCTCGGGGAACTGATCGTGACGGCCTTCGCCGCCGCCATCGACGACCTGTTCGCCGATTCGAACATGACCGTCACCGTCAGCTACCAGGGCAGCCCCATGCGGGCCCTGGTGCGGCGGCCTGACCGCGACATTGAATTCTCGGACATCACCGTGCAGACCGGCACGGCTTTGTTCGAGATTCGGCGGCGGGACATCCCGGCACCCCAGGCGGGGGACATCATCCACCATGACGGCGACAGCTTCGTCGTCCAGGGTGAACCCCGCCTGGATGCCGAACGGCTGATCTGGACCTTGGACACGAGACCGGGATGAAACTGGCGGCTGCCATCACGGGCGACCTACGCAAGATCATGGCCGAGGAGGTCAAGGCCGCCGAAGACGCCGTCACCGCCGGTACGCGGCAGGCCGCCGACGGTCTGAAGGCCGATCTCCGCCGCCAGGTCACCGAGGCGGGGATGGGCCAGCGCCTCGCCAACACCTGGCGGGCCGAGCTTTATCCCAAGGGCCGGAAAAGCATCAAGGCCGCGGGCTTCGTCTTTACCAAGGCCCCCACCATCATCCGCGCTTTCGATCAGGGTGGGGTAATCAAATCCAAACACGGCTTCTGGTTGGCGATCCCCACACCCGCCGCCGGGACCGGCGCCCGAGGCAAGCGCATGACGCCGGGCCTGTGGGAACAGATGCACGGGGGGCGGCTCCGCTTCATCTACCGCCGCGGCGCGCCGTCGCTGCTGGTGGCCGATGACATGCGGGCGCGCACCGGCAAACGCGGCGGCTTCGCCAAAGGCAGTGCTTCGGCGCTCCGCACCGGGCGCGGGCTGGCCAGTGTGGTGATGTTCATCCTGGTGCCGCAGGTGTCCTTGAAGAAACGCCTCGACGTGGATGGTGCCGCCGAGCGGTGGGCCGGTGCCCTGCCGGGGTTGATCGTCGGAAACTGGAATTCGTGATGCCGTCCGTCCGCGAACATATCCTCACCGCCCTGCTAGCACAGCTGGAAACCGTCCCCGATGCCACGGTCAAACGGGAAGCGCCGCTGCCGGAAACGGTGCCCGTCGGTGGCCTGATCATCCTGCGCGACGGCGATCCCGGCGATCCCGAGGTGGTGCTGTCGCCGGTCACCTATCTCTGGGAACACCAGACCGAGATCGAAATCATCCTCCAGCGCGGTCAGGACGACGACAGTGCCGCACTGGATGCTTTGCTGATGACCGTGGGAGGCGCCCTGGCCGCCGACCGCTCCCTCGGCGGCTTGGCGGAATGGCTGGACTGGGGCGCCCCCAAGACTTCCGGCCTTGCCATCGACGGTGCCGCCGCCCTGCGGGGAGCCACGGTGCCGGTCACCATCCATTACGGCTCCAGCGACCCGCTGGGCTGAGCCACACCTTAATATATGGGAGTTTCCCATGGCAAAGACTCGGGCCTACGGCGCCGATTGCATCCTGCTGGTCGCCTTCGAGACGGTTTACGGCACGCTTCCGGCCGACGGCTATGGACGGCTGTCGTTCAAGGAATCCAGCCTGGGGGCCGAGCGACCGCTGGGTTACGACCCGCTGCTGGGCCAGGGTCGCGACGCCCAGGACCCGTTCTATGAGGCGATCAAGGACGAGGGCGATATCGGCGTGCCGCTGGATGTGCGGGCGCTGGGGTTCTGGCTGAAGGGCCTGTTCGGCGCGCCCGCCACCGCTGATAATGGTGACGGTACCTTCGACCATGTCTTCACCTCGGGCGGCACGCTGCCCAGCCTCGCCATCGAGATCGGCCATGCCCAACTGGCGGTACCGAAGTTCTTCCGCCATGGCGGGGTCAAGCTGGACAAGTTGTCATTCGATATGGCCCGCTCCGGCGCCGCCAATGCCAGCATCGGTGTGATCGCCCAGGGCGAGGCCGAAGCCGCCGCCACCATTGACGCCAGCCCGGCCAGCTTCGCCCTGAAGCGGTTCAGCCAGGGCAGCGGCACCATTCGCGTCGGCGGCGGCCAAC
>CAJANN010000053.1 GCA_903941095.1 uncultured Rhodospirillaceae bacterium
CCCCAGGCGGGGAACGTTGTGCCCCGGAGGGGAACGTTGAGTCCAAACGTTCCCCCGGGCAAGCTATTGATGTCATTGATGTTGGGGAACGTGGGGAACGTGGGGAACGTTTTTCCATACCTCACACACATACGGGCGCATGCGCACACACGCACATGAGTGGGGATGCCGAAAAACGTTCCCCATGTTCCCCATGTCCACTACCTGACGGAAATCATTGTGATTTTACCGGGGAACGTGGCGGGGAACGTGCCCCTGGACCGGGGAGCAACGTTCCCCCCTCGCCAGAACGCTGGTGGGAGGAGGTCATATGACCGCCGCCGCCCGCCAACTCCTCCAGGAGGTCGCCGATCAAGGCGGTATGGTCCGTCTCGAAGACGGCAACCTGCGTCTCGCCGCACCCCAGCCGTTGTCCGAGTCCTTGCGCGCCCGGTTGCGGGAGTGCAAGGCCGAGATCGTCCGCCTGCTCGGAATGCCGGTCGCCCCGCAGCCCGTCCGCCCGCTGACACCCAGCTTCGACGCGATCTTCGACGAGTTCGGCCTCGACCCCTTGCTGGACGAGGACCGGGCGCAGGCCGTGCGGATCTGGCTGGGCATGCCCCGTGGCCCGCCCGGCTGAACGGCACTCAATCCCAGGCGGGCGACGGTGGCCTGTCCCGCCAAGAACACGAACCGCCGTCGCCCTGACCACGACATTCCCCTTCACGGAGACCATCATGGCTGTCTCGACTCTGCCCCCTCAGGGCGACATTGCAAGTCCGCCGACGGCGTTGCCGCCGCTAAACATTGGCCGCTCCGAACGCGGCGCGAGCATCCTCGCCCTCGATCTCGGCACCACAACCGGTTGGGCCATGCGGCTGGGCGACGGAGTCATCGTCTCCGGCACCATGGCGTTCCGTCCGGGCCGATACGAAGGCGGAGGCATGCGCTACCTGCGCTTCCGCTCCTGGCTCGACCACCTCCTGGGCGGTTCGAAGGGCATCGCGACGATCCACTTCGAGGAAGTCCGCCGCCATGCCGGCACCGACGCAGCCCACATCTATGGCGGCTTCCTCGCCCATCTCACCGCCTGGTGTGAGTTGAAACACCTGCCGTACCAGGGCGTGCCTGTCGGCACCATAAAGCGCCACGCCACCGGCAAGGGCAATGCCTGCAAGGACGCGGTGATTGCCGCCATGCGGGCGCGCGGGTTCAATCCCGAGGACGACAATGAAGCCGACGCCTTGGCCATCCTGTCCTGGGCCATCGACACCGACGGAGGCATGCGATGAAGTGGCATCCCCCCGGCTTCGGCGGCACCCGCCGCGATCCCGAACAGGTCAAGCGTGATGGCTGGCACGAACGCGGTGTTCTGGTCATCGCCGAGGATGACCAGCGCCTCACCTGGCCCGAACGTGAACTGGTCCGCCAGCTTGGTAAGAAGCTCTACGGCAACCGTCCAGCGCAGGAGCCTTCCCATGGATGACCTCTACTGGACCCCAAAGATGGTGGCGGTCTACCTCGAGGAAGCCGCCGACACCCTCCGCCGCCTGCCACCGGTGAAGGTGCAGGGTTATGCCAGCACCTGGCCGCCGATGGTGCGGGAATACTGGGACGCATATGGCTGGGAGGAGGCCGCCGTTCGTCTCGGCCCGCCCACCGCCAAGGCCATCGACCAGATGGACGAAACCCTCGTCTGGCTGCGCTGGCTCGATCTCAACGACAGCCGCCTCGTCTGGCGGCGGGCCTGTGGACGACCATGGAAGGCTATCACCCACGAGTTCGGGGTTGACCGCACGACGGCATGGCGGCATTGGACCTCTGCCCTCGTCACCATGTCGACAAAGCTGAACTCTTTGAAAAGACAGGAGAAGTCGTGCAACACCCGTGCAACATCGAGGAATGCAACAAACATGGCCCGAAATGGTAGGGTCTGCCCATAGCCTGGGGAACTGGGCGGCGGAGACGATAATCAAATGATCCGCCGCCCGGAGCGGGCGAAAGAATAGAACACCGTACCGTGGAGAATTGGTTCCTCCCCGGCACCTTTCGCTATGCGGGGGGCATCAGCGCCCGATTTCGCTAGCGACA
>CAJANN010000054.1 GCA_903941095.1 uncultured Rhodospirillaceae bacterium
AACAGTTCACCCGTGACGATTGATACGGAACCAGAATGGTTCATTCGGGTTCCCAAGCCCTCGCCGGGCGGCCGCATCCGCGGCCTTGGCCGCGCCCAACGGGCGCCGGATACGAAGCCCGAATGAATCATCCGGGCTTCGTATCACAGGATGTCCAGCACGCTTTCCGGCGGACGGCCGATGGCCGCCCGGTCCGCCGTGACGACGATCGGCCGCTCGATGGCGGCGGGGTTGGCGCACAGGGCGGCGATCAGTTCGGCATCGGACAGTCCGGCCGGGTCGATGCCGGCCTCGGCGGCTTCCTTGCGCCGGACGACGTCGCGCGGTCCCTTGCCCAGCAGGGCCAGGACCCGGGCCAGCTCGGCCGGGCTGGGCGGGGTCTTCAGATATTCGACCACGGTCGGGGCGATCCCCTTGCCCTCGATCAGGGCCAGGGTCTCGCGGCTTTTGCTGCAGCGGGGATTGTGCCAGATGGTCGGCGCGCTCATGGGAACTCCTCAAGCAGGTGGTCGGGGGACGGGGCGTCGATGACGGCGCGGGCCGTCTGGAAATCAAAGCCGGCGCGGGCCAGGGTGGCGAGATCGCGGGTGCGGTTCTCGGCCCGGCCGGTGGAGCGGAACGGCCCCAGCCGGCGGCGGCGGGCCAGGGTGACGGCGGCGTGGCGGTCGGGTTCGGGGGTTTCCTCGGCCAGGGCGGCCAGGGCATCGGCGGTCAGGTCGCCGTCGACGCCCTTGGCCGCCAGGGCGGCGCGGATGGCGCGCCCGCCCTTGCCGCGGCGGTGCAGCCCCCGCACCTTCTGTTCGGCATAGGCGGCGTCGTTCAGATAGCCCAGGCCCGACAGTTTGGCGATCAGGGCTTCGATCAGGCCGGCGGCCGGCTCGCGCTCGCCGCCCCAATGGGCCAGCGACCTGTCGACCTTGCGCAGCAGGACGCGGCGCAAGGAATTTGTGGACGCGGCGAAGCGTTCCAGATAATGCAACGCCGCATTTTCCAGGTAGGATGGGGTGATCCGGGGGGGCACGCGCACCTTCGTCATAGCCGACAGCCTACCCAAACCCGGACGAGGATGCCATGACCCAGCATATCGATGTTCTGCCGCCCCAGCCCCGGTCGTACGGAGCCGTCAACTGGCTTGGCTTCCGCACCCTGCTGGCCAAGGAGATCCGCCGTTTCCTGAAGGTGCATTTCCAGACGGTGACGGCGCCGGTGGTGACCACCCTGCTGTTCCTGGCGGTGTTCGCCCTGGCCCTGGGCCGGGTCGCCGCCGATGTCAAGGGCGTGCCGTTCACCGAATTCCTGGCTCCCGGCCTGATCATGATGGCGATGGTGCAGAATTCCTTCGCCAACACCTCGTCCTCGCTGATCATCGCCAAGGTCCAGGGCAACATCGTCGACCTGCTGATGCCGCCGCTGTCGCCCTTCGAGCAGACCGCCGCCCTGGCCTTGGGCGGCGTCGCCCGCGGCGTTCTGGTCGGCGTGGTGGTGACGGCGGCGATGTCGCTGTTCGTGCCCATCCGCTTTCATGCCCCCGGCCTCATCCTGTTCCATGCGGTGATGGGGTCGCTGATGCTGTCGCTGCTGGGCATGGTCGGCGGCATCTGGGCCGACAAGTTCGACCACATGGCGGCGGTGACCAATTTCGTGGTGACGCCGCTGTCCTTCCTGTCGGGGACCTTCTACACCATCGACCGGCTGCCGGAAGGGTTCCACATGGTCGCCCTGATGAACCCGTTCTTCTACATGATCGACGGGTTCCGCTATGGCTTCATCGGTCATTCCGACGGTTCCGTGCCGGTCGGGCTGGCGGTGGTGGGGGCGGTGGATGCCGCCTTGCTGCTGCTGACCTGGCGGATGCTGGCCCGGGGATACAAGCTGAAGGCGTAGGCAATCCGTGCGGAACGGTTGACAGCCGCCCCCGATCAGAGGATATTCGCGCCTTTCCTTTCAACGCGCCGGTCCCTATCGTCCGTCGGGACGATGGCTTCCGGCTTTTGCAGTTGGGGAGTGGGAGTCTTGATTTCTGCGGTCATGCCGACCTACGGACGTGCCGACATCGCCTTCGAACGGGGCGAGGGCGCGTGGTTGTGGTCCACCGACGGACGGCGCTACCTGGATTTCGGATCGGGGGTGGCCGTCACCGCCCTGGGCCATTGCCATCCGCGTCTGGTCAAGGCGCTGCAGGATCAGGCGGCGACGCTGTGGCACACGTCGAACCTGTACCGCGTGCCGGGGCAGGAGCGGGTGGCCGGGCGGCTGGTGGCGGAAAGCTTCGCGGATACGGCGTTCTTCTGCAATTCCGGCGCCGAGGCCAACGAATGCGCCATCAAGATGGCCCGCAAGCATCATGACGATGCCGGCTCGCCGCAGCGCGGCCAGATCATCTGCGCCACCGGGGCCTTCCACGGCCGCACCCTGGCGACCCTGGCCGCCGGCGGCCAGGAAAAGCATCTGAAGGGCTTCGACCCGGTCACGCCGGGCTTCGTCCATGTGCCGTTCGGCAACCTGAACGCCCTGCGCGCCGCCATCGGCCCCGAGACCGCCGCCATCATGGTCGAGCCGGTGCAGGGCGAGGGCGGGCTGGTGCCGGCCAGCGCCGATTACCTGCGCGGATTGCGCGCCGCCGCCGACGAGTTCGGCCTGCTGCTGATCTTCGACGAGGTGCAGACCGGCATGGGCCGCACCGGACGGCTGTTCGCCCACCAGCATGCCGATCTCGCCCCCGACATCATGACCCTGGCCAAGGGACTGGGCGGCGGCTTCCCGGTCGGCGCCTGCCTGGCCACCGAAAAGGCGGCGGCCTGCCTGACCGCCGGCACCCACGGATCGACCTTCGGCGGCAATCCCCTGGCGATGGCGGTGGCCGGGACGGTGCTGGACGTCATGGCCGAACCCGGCTTCATGGACCGCGTCGCGGTGATGGGTGCTCGGCTGCGGTCCGGTCTGGACGCCCTGGCCGCCCGCCATCCCGCCGTCATCGAAGAGGTGCGCGGACTGGGCCTGATGCTGGGCATCAAGGCGCGCATTCCCAACACCGAACTGTCCGCCCGTCTGCTGGCCGCCGGATTGCTGACCGTCGGGGCCGGCGACAACGTGGTGCGCCTGTTGCCGCCGCTGATCATCGGCGACGCCGAAATCGAGGCGGCGCTTTCCATCCTTGACCGCACCCTGACCGAGGTGACGCCATGACCGTGACCCCTGGCCGGCCCCGGGCCGGACAGACCCGGCACTTCCTGGATCTGGACCGTTTCGACACCGAGACCCTGCGCCGCATTCTCGATCTGGGCGCCGCCTACAAGCGGGGCGAGAAGAGCTTCGGCAAGGACAAGCCCCTGGCCGGCCGCGTGCTGGCGATGATCTTCGAGAAACCGTCGACCCGCACCCGCGTCTCGTTCGAGGCAGGGATGAAGCAGCTGGGCGGCGACGTCATCGTGCTGTCGCGCGGCGACAGCCAGCTGGGCCGGGGCGAGACGGTGGCCGACACCGCCCGCGTGCTGTCGCGCTATGTCGACGCCATCATGATCCGCACCGATGATCCGGGAAAGCTGCGCGATCTGGCCGACAACGCCACGGTGCCGGTGATCAACGGCCTGACCGACGATACCCATCCCTGCCAGGTGATGGCCGACATCCTGACCTTCGAGGAACATCGCGGCCCGCTGGAGGGCAAGGTGGTGGCCTGGGTCGGCGACGGCAACAACGTGGCGTCCAGCTGGATCCATGCCTCGGCCCATTTCGGCTTCGAGATGCGTCTGGCCTGTCCGTCCGAACTGCCGCCGGCCGAGGCGGTGGTGGCCTGGGCACGCGCCAATGGCGGGGCCGTGGCCGTGGGCACCGACCCCCATGCCGCCGTCGACGGGGCCGATCTGGTGCTGACCGACACCTGGGTCAGCATGGGCTGTTCCGACGGCAATCGCCACGAATTGCTGACCCCCTATCAGGTCAACGAGGCGCTGATGGCCCGGGCCGCGCCCAAGGCGCTGTTCATGCATTGCCTGCCGGCCCATCGCGGCGAGGAAGTCACCGACGCGGTGATGGACGGTCCGCAATCGGTGGTGTGGGACGAGGCGGAAAACCGTCTGCACGTGCAAAAGGGCATCCTGTCCTGGTGCCTGCTGTGATCCGGCCCGACGGCGACGCCATCCTGCCGTTCCAGGTGGGCGGCGG
This sequence comes from uncultured Rhodospirillaceae bacterium, assembly GCA_903941095.1. Lineage (GTDB taxonomy): Bacteria > Pseudomonadota > Alphaproteobacteria > Rhodospirillales > Magnetospirillaceae > Magnetospirillum. The sequence continues at coordinate 4,165 of CAJANN010000054.1, forward strand.
CGCCGTGCGGGGCCGTCTGGTCCGTCTGGGGCCGGCCGTCGACGCCATCCTGGCCGGGCGGGACTATCCCCCCGCGGTGGCCGCCCTGCTGGCGGAAACCCTGGCTCTGGCGGCTGTTCTGGCCGGCGCCCTGAAATATGACGGCATCTTCACCCTGCAGGCCCAGGGCGACGGTCCGGTGTCCCTGGTGGTCGCCGACGTCACCAGCGCCGGTGCCTTGCGCGGCTATGCGCGATATGACGAAGCCCGTCTGCGGACGGTGGCCGGCGCTTCGGTTCCCGACCTGCTGGGCGGCGGCTATCTGGCCTTTACCGTCGATCAGGGGCTGAAGGTCGAACGCTACCAGGGCATCGTCGAACTGACCGGGGCCAGTCTGGCCGATTGCGCCCGGGAATATTTCGCCCGGTCGGAACAGCTGGACAGCGAGGTCCGGCTGGCGTCGGCTCCGCCCGGCGACGGCCGGGGCTGGCGGGCGGCGGCGCTGATGATCCAGCGCATGCCCGGCGACCAGCCGGGGGCGCCGATCCTGACCCACGAGGATTCCCGCGAATCCTGGCGGACCGCCGCGATCCTGATGAACAGCGTCACCGCCGGCGAGATGCTGGACCAGTCCTTGCCGCTGGCCGATCTGGCCCATCGCCTGTTCCATGCCGAAGGATTGCTGGTCTGGGAGGCCAAGGGGCTGGAGGCGCGGTGCCGGTGCTCGGGCGAGGCGGTGGCCCGCATGCTGCGGTCCATTCCCCGCGCCGAAATCGAGGACCTGAAGGACGAGGCCGGCAAGGTGACCATCACCTGCGAGTTCTGCCAGTCGGCCTATGCCTTCGACAATGACGACCTGGAACGGACCTATGTTCCGCCGCTGAAAAGCGCCGCACCTTAAAATCCCATCGCCATTTCGGGCCGGCTTTGCCAGAATGCCCGCGGTTCTCCAACCTTGACGGGATAAACCCAGCATGTTCGTCCGTGCTTCGCGCCTGATGGTCGCCCTTGCCGCCCTGATCACCCTGGCGGCCTGCGAAACCAAGCCGCCGGTGGCCAGGCTGGCCGAGATCAGCTTTGCCGGCAAGCGGCCGATCCAACTGGATGTCGGCCAGTTGGAGATCGTGCCGGAATATCAAAGCCCGGCCAAGCGCCCCCATGTCGAACACCTGATGCCGGTCAGCCCCGAGGCCGCCACCGTGCGCTGGGCGCAGGAGCGGCTGCGGCCGGTGGGCCGGACCGGCTCGGCCCGCGTGGTGATCAAGGATGCCCGCGTCGTCGAGGTCGCCCTGAAGACCGACAAAAGCTTCACCGGCATGTTCAAGGAAGAGCAGGCGGAACGCTACGACGCCGTGCTGGACGTCGCCATCCAGATCCTGGACGAACGCCACATGCCGGTGGCCGACGTGCTGGCCCGCGCCACCCGGTCGCGCACCGTGCCCGAGGGCGTGTCGCTGAACGAGCGCGACCGCGTCCTGCACGACGTCACCGAATCGCTGGTCCGCGACATCGATTCGCAGATGGACGGGCTGATCCGCTCGTATCTGGGCCGCTGGGTCGCCGAATAGGGCCTCAGGCGGCGGCTTCGATCCATTCCCGCATCGACGGCAGGTCCAGCACCGCCCGGCAATAGGATTCGGCGAGCGGGGTCAGCGGCAGGGCATAGGTGCGGCAGCGGGTGGCCACCGGCGCGTACATGGCGTCGGCGATCGAGAACCGGCCGAACAGGAACGGGCCGCCATCCCCGAACCGGGTGCGGCAATCGGTCCACAGGGTCTGCAGGCGGTCCAGGTCGGCCTGCAGGTCGGCCGTGATGCCGGTCATCGGCGCGATGGTGCGCACATCCATCGGGCACAGGCTGCGCAGGGTCTGGAAGCCGGCATGCATTTCCGCCGACACGGCGCGGGCGACGGCGCGGGCGGCGCGGTCGGCCGGCCACAGGGCGGGAGCGAGTTCCGCCAGATATTCGCAGATGGCCAGCGAGTCCCACACCGTCAGCCCGTCATGGATCAGGCAGGGCACCTTGCCCGACGGCGACCATTGCAGGATGTCGGCCCTGGTCTGGGGCTGGCGCAGGGGGATTTCCACCTCGGTGACCGTCAGTCCGGCCTGCTTCGCCGCCAGCCACGGGCGCAGCGACCACGAAGAATACCGCCGGGTGCCGATGATCAGGGTGACGCAGGGGGCCATGTGTCTGCCTTTCGCCGCACGGAAGAGGGCTTCGATGATGGCGATCCCTCGGGCGTCCGGCAAGGCGCTCTTTTCAACGCCGCCGGCTTGGGTCATCTTCGCCGCCTGATGAGGCCGAAGATGCGGGGGATTGTTCGGTGCTGGACCATTTGATCGAAGAAAGCGGCGGATCGATCGCCATCCACCGGGTCGCCAAGGCCGACTGGCCGCACTGGCAGGCCGAACTGCCGCCGCCGGCCCGGGCGTGGCTGGACACCACCGGCTTTGCCGCCGAACCCGGCGCGGTTGCCCTGGTGCCGGGGGCCGGCGGCGCCCTGGGGCAGGTGCTGGTCGGCGTCGGTCCGGACGAGGATGCCTGGCTGGGGGCCATACTGGCCGGACGGCTGCCGGTGGGGCGCTATCATCTGGCCCAGCCCATCGGGCCCGGCCCGGCCCGCCGTTTCTGCCTGTCGTGGCTGCTGGCCGGCTATGGCTTTCGCCGCTACAAAAGCAAGGCGGCGCGCCCCTGGCCGTCATTGGTCCGCCCGGCCGGCGCCGACCGCGCCTGGATCGAGGCCGCCGCCGAGGCCACGGTCCTGGTGCGCGACCTGATCAACACCCCGGCCGCCGACATGGGACCGAACGACCTGGCCGCCGCCGCCGAGACCCTGGCGGCACGCTTCGGCGCCGGCCTGCGGGTCATCGTCGGCGACGGCCTGCTGGCCGAGACCTATCCCGCCATCCATGCCGTCGGCCGCGCCGCCGTCCATCCCCGCCAGCCGCGCCTGATCGATCTGGTCTGGGGGGACGAGGCGGCGCCGCGCCTGACCCTGGTCGGCAAGGGGGTGTGTTTCGACAGCGGCGGGCTGGACCTGAAATCCTCGGCCAACATGAAGCTGATGAAGAAGGACATGGGCGGGGCCGCCCATGTGCTGGGGCTGGCCCTGATGGTCATGGCCGCCGGACTGCCGGTCCGCCTGCGCGTGCTGATCCCGGCGGTGGAGAATGTGGTGGCCGGCAATGCCATGCGGCCGCTGGACGTGCTGTCCACCCGCAAGGGCCTGACCGTCGAGGTCGGCAACACCGACGCCGAGGGCCGGCTGATCCTGTGCGACGCCCTGGCCGAGGCCGCGCGCGACAATCCGGCGCTGCTGATCGACATGGCCACCCTGACCGGGGCGGCGCGCACCGCCCTGGGCACCGAACTGGCGGCGCTGTTCTGCAACGACGACGCGCTGGCCGCCGAACTGGTGCAGGCCGGCGAGGCCGAGTGCGACCCGATGTGGCGGCTGCCGCTGCACCGGCCCTATCGCCGCCTGCTGGACAGCAAGGTGGCCGACATCGCCAACGTGTCGGACGGCCCCCATGCCGGGGCCATCACCGCCGCGCTGTTTTTGCAGGAATTCGTCCCCGATACGGTGCCGTGGGCGCATTTCGACATCATGGCCTGGAACGGCAGCAGCCGGCCGGGACGGCCCGACGGTGGCGAGGCGATGGCCCTGCTGGCGATTTTCTCGGTAATTTCCCGCAGGTTCGGAACGAATGTTTAACCATATTCCCGCATCAATCCACACACGGGGCATTGCCGCGTAGGGTTTCCTCGGGTAGAAGATTTCGTCGGCGGAACGAACAGGCAGGGTCATGGGCTTCCAGTTGAAGGCAGTGCAGGCGCTCGATCTGTGGCGAGGCGCAATCGTCGAGAGCGTCCGCCGCGACGGTCCCGATCTTTCGGCGCGCCAGATGGCCCTGCTGCTGACCGTCTATCTGACGCCGCCGCCCCACACCGTGCGCGGTCTGGCGGTGACCCTGAACGTGTCCAAGCCGGCCATCACCCGGGCCTTGGACCGTCTGTCCGAACTGGGCCTGATCAAGCGCAAGACCGACGATGCCGACCGCCGCTCGGTCCTGGTGCAGCGCACCGTCAAGGGATCGGTCTATCTGCGCGAGTTCGGCGACCTGATCGTCGCCGCCGCCGCCATCGCCGGCGACGGCGAGTCCGCCGCGTGAGCGGGCGCCAGCCGGTCCTGTTCCTGTCGCACGGCTCGCCGCTGGTGCTGGTCGAGCCGTCGCCGCACCGTACCTTCCTGCAGGAGTTGGGGCGGCAATTGCCTCGCCCGGACATCATCCTGTCGGTGACCGCCCATTGGACGACGCCGGAGGTGCGGGTCTCGACTGCGGCCCATCCGGCCACCCTGCATGATTTCTCGGGTTTTCCGCCGGCATTGCGGCAGGCGCGCTATGCCGCTCCCGGCCATCCGCCGATGGCCCTGCGCATCGCCGCCCTGCTGCGCACCGCCGGCCTGACCGTCGAGCCCGAGGACCGGGCGGTCATCGACCACGGCACCTGGATTCCCCTGGCCCTGATGTGGCCGGACGGGGACATCCCGGTGGTCGAGCTGTCGGTGCAGCCGGGGCGGGACGCCTTCCATCACATGGCGGTGGGGCGGGCCTTGGCCCCGTTGCGCGACCAGGGGGTGATGATCATCGGCTCCGGCGGCGTGACCCATAATCTGCGCGACTATTCGGCCATGCCGCCGGACATGCCGTTCGGATATGCCGATCTCTTCGCCGATTGGGTCGGGGCGGCGGTTGCCGCCGGCGACATGGCCGCCATGAGCGACTGGGGCAAGGCCCCCTTCGCCGACCGCAGCCATCCCACCGACGAACATTTCCTGCCGTTGCCGGTGACGATGGCCGCCGGCGGCGGCCGGGGACGGCGGCTGTTCGCCGAAGGCGACGGGCCGGTGCTGCGCCTCGATTCCTTCATCTGGGACGATCTTGCCGCATGTCCCGGTTGACAGCACTTCTGCTGGACGCCGGCGCCGAAAGGCGCTAAAGCGCACGCACTGCCCGTTCGGGCAGGCGGTTCCCCACCGGGAAGAGGAGCGCGTCCGCCGTGCGCGACCATCTGTTGCAACTGGCCGAACAGGAAAGCCGTCTGCGCCATCGTCTGGCGCTGTCCGGGGCCTTGCTGGAAGGCTATCACCCCGAGATGCGGAAGATCCACGAGGACAATGCCCGCGAACTCGAGCTGTCCATCGACGACGACGGCTGGCCGACCGCCGCCGAGATCGGCGAGGCCGCCGCCGAGGCCGCCTTCCGCATCGCCTTTCACGCCATGTCCCGCCCGGCCTTCCAGCGGCGCTGCCTGACCCAGATGAGGGCCGCCGCCAACCGCGGCGAGATCCCCGCCCGCCACCCGGCCATGCTGGAGGACCGCATCCGGGTTCTGGAAGGGCGGCCGCAGATCTATGGCACCCAGCTGGATTGGGACGATGACGGTCTGCTGGCGCCGCTGCCCATCGCCGACGAGGACGCCGTCGACGTTCGCCGCGCCGCCGTCGGACTGCCGCCGCTGGCCCAATCCGTCGCCGAAGCGGCGGCCCTGGCCCGGGCCACCGATGAACACCCCGCCGCCGAATGGCTGCATCGCCAGCACGCCCTGGTCGATTTCGCCCGCGAGGCGGGGTGGAGATGAAACCGCAATTCCCGTAGAATAGGCAGCCATGAGCAAGACAACCGCCCCCCGCCCCGTCGTCCTGTGCATCCTGGACGGCTGGGGTCATCGCGACGACACCCGGGACAACGCCATCGCCCTGGCGGCGACGCCGGTGTGGGACCGTCTGGTCGCCACCTGCCCCCGCGCCCTGCTGGCCACGTCCGGCCTGTCGGTCGGCCTGCCCGACGGACAGATGGGCAATTCCGAGGTCGGCCACATGAACCTGGGCGCCGGCCGGGTGGTGATGCAGGACCTGCCGCGCATCGACGAAGCGGTGGCGGATGGTTCGCTGGCCGCCAATCCGGCCCTGGTCGCCGCCGTCGCCGCGGTCCGGGCCAGGGGTGGGGTGTTCCACCTGCTGGGCCTGATGAGCCCCGGCGGCGTTCATTCCCATCAGGATCATCTGGCCGCGCTGGCCCGCACCATCGCCGCCGCCGGCGTGCCGGTGCGGGTGCATGCCTTCCTGGACGGCCGCGACACGCCGCCGTCGTCGGCCAAGGATTACATGGCCCGGTTCCTGGCCGATGTCGCCGGGGCCGATGTCGCCGGGGCCGATGCCGCCGGGGCCGATATCCGGGTCGCCACGGTGTCGGGGCGCTATTACGCGATGGACCGCGACAAGCGGTGGGACCGCGTGCAACTGGCCTTCGACGCCATGATGCTGGGGCAGGGGCCGGCGGCGGCCGATCCGCTGGCCGCGATCCAGGCATCCTATGATTCCGGCAAGACCGACGAATTCATGCTGCCGGTGACGGTGGGCGGCTATGGCGGCATGGCCGACGGCGACGGCCTGCTGATGGGCAATTTCCGCGCCGACCGCGCGCGTGAGATTTTGCATGCCCTGGTCGATCCCGGCTTCGACGGCTTTGCCCGCTCCCGCTGTGCCGATTTCGCCGCCCGGCTGGGACTGACGGAATATTCCCGGGACCTGAACGCCTTCCTGCAGCCGCTGTTTCCGGCGGAAAGCCTGACCCGGCTGCTGGGCGAGGTGACGTCCGAGGCCGGGCTGACCCAGCTGCGCATCGCCGAGACCGAGAAATACGCCCATGTCACCTTTTTCTTCAACGGCGGGCGCGAACAGGTCTATCCCGGCGAGGACCGCATCCTGGTGCCCAGTCCCAAGGTCGCCACCTACGACCTGCAGCCGGAAATGAGTGCCGGAGAGGTCTGCGACCGCATGGTCCAGGCCATCGGTTCGGGCAAGTACGACCTGATCGTCGCCAATTTCGCCAATGGCGACATGGTCGGCCATACCGGCATCCTGGCCGCCGCCATGCGGGCGGCGGTCACCATCGATTCCTGCCTGTCGCGGCTGGAGATGGCGGTGGCCGCCGCCGGCGGAACCATGCTGGTGACCGCCGACCACGGCAATGCCGAACAGATGACCGATCCCGAAACCGGGCAGCCGCATACCGCCCACACCACCGGCCCGGTGGACGCGGTCCTGGTCAATCCCCCGGCCGGGATCACCGGGCTGGCCGACGGGCGTCTGGCCGACGTCGCGCCGACCCTGCTGCGGCTGCTGGGGCTGCCGCAGCCGGCGGAAATGACCGGATTCTCCCTGTTGCAGGGCGATGTCGGAGCTTAGGGCGCTTCTTCTGGCGCTGGCCCTGGTGACGGGGGCCGCGGGCTCCAGCCTTGCCCAGGCCCCTGATCCGGCCGCCGCCGACCGGCGCCTGCGCGAACTGGAAGACCAGTTGCGGCGCAGCCGCGCCGAGCACGACGAGATCAAGAAGAAGGCCCGCGAGATTTCCGAGGAGATGTCGCGCATCCGCTCCGACATGGTCGGTGCCGCCCGCGCCGCCCAGGAAAGCGAGGAACTGCTGTCCGAGCTGGAATCCCAGCTTGAGGAACTGAAAGTCACCGAGATCGACCGCGCCAACGCCCTGCAGCGGCGGTCGTCGCAGATGACCGGGGTGCTGACCGCCCTGCAGCGTCTGGCCTGGCGGCCCACCGACGCGCTGATCGCCCAGCCGCAGACGCCGGCCGACACCGTCCGTTCGGCCATCCTGCTGCGCTCGGCGGTGCCGCAGATCGAACGGTCGGTGCAGGATCTCAAGGGCGAGATCGACATGCTGGGCCACCTGCGCGTCGACATCCACGAACAGAAGAAACGCATCGGCGCCACCGCCGTGCGGCTGGACGGCGAGCACAAGCGGCTGAAGGGCCTGTGGGAGCGCAAGTCGACCATCCAGTCGGTCGCCCTGGCCGAGACCGAGGCGTCCGAGCAGCGCATGCGCAAGCTGGCCGGCGAGGCCGAGGATCTGCGCGAACTGCTGATGCGGCTGGAGGAGGAGCGCCAGCGTCGTCTGGCCGAGGCCGCCGCCAAGCTGGCCGCCGAAAAAGCCGCCCGCGAGGCCGAGCTTGCCGCCCAGAAAGCCGCCCGCGAGGCGGAACTGGCGGCGCAGAAGGCCGCCCGCGAGGCCGAGGCCGCCGCCCGCCGGGCCGAGAAAGAGCGTCAGGAACGCGAAATGGCCGCCGCCCGCGCCGCCCGCGAGGCCGAGATCCG
>CAJANN010000055.1 GCA_903941095.1 uncultured Rhodospirillaceae bacterium
ACCATTATGCCCGTATCGCAGTCAGACTGCAATGCGTGTATATGGAGTGCGGGCAGCTTCAATGTCGGCGCTCGCCCGGCTGCATCTCAGTTCCTACCAGCTCATTGAGCGCGATGCAGATCCGCGTCCAGATCGCCCAGCCTTCTCGGTCGCCTGAAGCCTTGCATTCATTGGCGCGTCTCGCTGCGTGCTGAGGGGCCTCGTCGCCATGCCTGCGGAGCAGCACCTTCACGGCACTCAAAATGTCCGGGTCTGGAAAAGTCATGCCAGATTCTGACCACACGGACTGAGAGAGTCGAGTCCGCTTCCGTGATGAATTGTTTCACGCATTCCGAGCCAATCCCCCCACGCCGCCACCGGGCGGCATTGATGGTGGCGCCTGCTTCTTTGGTGCCTGCTATTCGGCATCGCAAGGTTTATGCGCTAAACAACGCTAAGGGGGACAAACCAGGAACAGCATATCACTTATTCCGCCACCTGCTCCGATGTAAGCCCAAGCCGCCGATTTTCCGCCTCTCCGAAAAAATAATTTCACGTCAAAAAGACCCCCATTCCCGGAAAAATCGACATCCCATCGCCATATGGACACAGGATGTCGATTTTTGGCTGATGACGATCTATAGCGCATTGTAATCGCTACTATTTTCTAAATAGCGTGCTTCCAATACTCGGCGCATCCCCTGTATAATATTCCCAGCCAATCCCATAATTCCCATTCGCCAGGTGCCGTCGTGAAACGACTTCCGGCCATCTTTACCCTCGGCGATCTCTATACGACGCTAGGCGCCCATGATGTCGCCGCAGCTGTCGGCCTGGACCTCATGGCTTTGGTGGTCATGCGCCATGCGCGAGGGGATTACGGTGATCTGGATTCAGATGACATCGCCGCCAATACGGCTGCCATTGCCGATGGCGAGCGAATCCTCAGCGTATACACCGCCCAGGGCGCCCGATTTTACGTGTTGACCGAGGCTGATCGCTCCAGGACCACCGTGTTGCTGGCGGAGGAATACTGATGCGCCCGCCCAAGAAACCCGCCGCCCCGCTGCTCAATCCCTGGCTGGCTTTGCAGGCACCAGATGGCGCGGCGTACATCGTGGGCTGCCGTTGCGACCGACTGTCTGCCGTCTTGCCCTCAAGCCGCAGGGGCTTCGGCGAGATTAAGCGCTGGCTGGTCACCCCTCGGGTGATCATGGCCGATTCCGCTTCGACGGTGATCGGCTGTGACGAGGGCGCGGTGTTCCATCTGGGCCGTGACCAGCTCGAAGCCCTGCCAAACAGGGTGAAGGCGTCCCTTTTTTTCGAGCTAGCCCTCCTGGGCCTCGAAGACGACTCGGTGCCATTCATGCGGCGCTGAAGGAAGCTGGCCATGGATAAGATCGTCCTGCTCGACATGGAGGCCAGCGGCCTGCACGCCACTTCGTTTCCGACTGAGGTGGCCTGGGTGGCCGCTGACCTGTCTGAAGGTTACAGCGCGGGCATTCGGCCGGTGGCTGACTGGACCGCCAAGGACTGGTCGCCCGAGGCCGAGGCTGTGCATGGCTTGGATTATGACAAGCTTGCCGCCCATGGCGAGACTGTGGAATTGGTGGCCGAGGCCCTGAATGGCGCCCGGGCGGGCGCCACGGTCCTGAGCGACTGCGCGCATATGGATGGATTCTGGGCGAGGCAGATTTTCACCGCCGCCGGTATCGAGCCAGCCTTCCCGCTGGCGCCAGTCAACGCAGTTTGGAGCCTGGCCCAGCCCTTGTTTGCCGTCTATCGGGCGATCCGCCGCGCGCTGAAAGGCATTGGCTTGCATGCGCTCTATGACCTGGATCGCGTCGTCGTCGGGATGCTCAACGACCAGGGCGGCGGCATCCCGCTATTCGAGGCGCACGCGGCGCTGACGGCCGATTTGGCGGCTGAAGCTGGACTTGTGGCCCATCGCGCCCTGGACGACGTGCTGGCCCATGCGCTGGCCATCCATGCTGTCGAGATCCTCGGCTTGCCCGAGACAGAGCGGGCCGTGAAAGCCGCCGAGGTGGTGGCCAAGGCCAACG
>CAJANN010000056.1 GCA_903941095.1 uncultured Rhodospirillaceae bacterium
CGATATTGTGATCCGACTCGACATGGCTCCCCCCATGTATCTGGTGGAAACCCAGTGATTCACAGCTGCCAAGCCATGGCAAGCCCGGATGAGTCTCTTCGTGCGTTCGCCGGTATCAGGCGTGAATTCGAACGCCTCGACCGGCAAGGTTTCCGTCGGATCATCCGCCCCAAGGCGCGGGCTGCCTTCGCCTGCGACGAAGGTCTTCGGATTGACGCTTTTCACCGCACCCTCCTGCCGGTATCCCCTCCCCGGACTCCGGCTACGATATTGCCAGAGCTGGGAAGGCGCAAGATATGCACATCGTACTATCCTGATGCGCGTGCATATCTCTTGCCGGTGGCAGGGCTGGCGACGGCCTAGGGATGACGGCCCGGATAGGCTTCGTGGAAGCGGACGGGCCGGCCGGCCGGGTCGCCGACCAGTTCGCCGTCACGCATGACGATATGGCCGCGCACGATGGTCGCCAGCGGCCAGCCGGTCACCTTGCGGCCGTCGAAAGGCGTCCAGCCGCAACGGCTGACGATCCAGCGGTTGGTGATGGTGTGCCGGGCCTTGAGGTCCACCAGGGTGAAGTCGGCGTCGTAGCCCAGGGCGATACGGCCCTTGCCGGCGATGCCGTAGATGCGGGCCGCCCCGGCCGAGGTCAGGTCGACGAAGCGTTCCAGGCTGAGCCGGCCGGCATGGACATGGTCCAGCATCAGCGGCACCAGGGTCTGCACTCCGGTCATGCCCGACGGGCTTTTCGGATAGGGCTGGCCTTTTTCTTCCACCGTATGCGGGGCATGGTCCGAGCCCAGCACGTCGACGGTCCCGTCGGCGATGGCCGCCCACAGGGCGTCGCGGTGACGGGATTCCCGGATCGGCGGGTTCATCTGGGCAAAGGTGCCCAGCTGTTCATAACATTCGGGGGCGGCCAGGGTCAGGTGCTGGGGCGTGGTCTCGACGGTGGCCAGATCCTTGTGATCGGCCAGGAAGGCCATTTCCTCGGCGGTGGTGACGTGCAGCACGTGGACCCGGCGGCCGGCCGCCTCGGCCAGCCGGATCAGCCGCTGCGTGGCTTTCAGCGCGGTTTCCGCATCGCGCCAGATATGGTGGGCGCGGGGGTGGCCGGCTTCCTCGGCCAGATGCTTGCGCTGGGCCAGGCGTTCCTCGTCCTCGCAATGGACGGCGACCCGGCGGGTGCCCTGATCCAGGACCCGGGCCAGGGTGGCGTCGTCCTCGACCAGCAGCGACCCGGTCGACGAGCCCATGAACACCTTGATGCCGGCACAGCCGGGGATGCGTTCCCATTCCGCCAGATGGGCGATGTTGTCGGCGGCGGCGCCCAGGAAAAAGGCATGGTCGGTCCAGGCCCGGTCGCGGGCGCGCTCCAGCTTGTCCGTCAGTTCGGCGGCAGTGGTGGTGCTGGGCTTGGTGTTGGGCATCTCGAAGATGGCGGTGACCCCGCCCATCGCCGCCGCCGCCGTGCCGGTGGACAGGTCTTCCTTGTGTTCCAGTCCGGGCTCGCGGAAATGCACCTGGGTGTCGATGACGCCCGGCAGCACGTGCAGGCCGGCGGCGTCGACGGTGGCTGCCGCCCCGGCCTGGGCCAGTCCGCCGATGGCGGCGATGCGCCCGTCGACGACGCCGATATCGGCATGGATCGAGCCGCCGGGGGTGACGACCGTGCCGCCACGGATGATCAGGTCGAAGGTCCTGGACATGGGCTTGCTCCCTATTTCACCGCGTTGGCGATCAGGTAGCCGGCAATGTCGACCGGCTTGACCTTGAAGTTTTTCGGCGGCTCCCGGCCGTCAAGGGCCAGGGCGACCAGGATGGAATTCTCGACGTTGGCGATGGTGACCTTGAACAGGCCGCCGGCCCCCCTGAGCTTGGGGTAATAGGTGGGATCGACGGCCTTTTCCTTGCGGGCGAGGCGGGCCAGGGCATCCTCTTCGCTCAGGTCGCAGGGGGCGGCCTTCAGCACCTTCCAGTCGCTTTGGCCGGCGAAACCGGCCAGGGCTTCGTCCGGTCCGCCTTCGGCGATCAGGCCGACCTTGAACAGGTTCTTGCCCAGACCCACGTCGGCGCCCCATTCCTGGTTGGCCTTGCTGGTGGCGACGTAGATGGTGCCCATTGTCAAAATCCTTCGCGTGAAAGCCCGAAGATGCGTCGGCCCGCCGCCCGGGTCAAGTCCCGCCCGGCGGCGCCCAGGGCTCCGAATCCAGGTTAAGAAGTGGCTAATTTCCCCTGGTACATACTCGTCATGCCCGCGCAGGCGGGC
>CAJANN010000057.1 GCA_903941095.1 uncultured Rhodospirillaceae bacterium
GCGTAACTTAATAGCTCCTGAATGAGGCGCAAAGTGGTTGGTATCAATCCCAGGAGCAATCTTCACCATCGCGCTCTGCGCACGTGGCGAAAGCGCTATTGCAATATTGCGCCCCGTAAATTCACCGAGGAAACCGGCATTCCGTCCATGAAGTGGGATGTGGGCAACTATCCGGCCTGCGAAGCCGCCATCGCCCAGATCGTCGCCGAGCACGGCCCGGTCGAGATCGTCGTCAACAATGCCGGCATCACCCGTGACGCCACCTTGCACCGCATGAGCTATCAGATGTGGGAAGACGTCATCCACACCAACCTGACCTCGTGCTTCAACATGGCGCGTCTGGTGATCGATTCCATGCGCGAGCGTGGCTTCGGCCGCATCGTCAATATCGGCTCGGTCAACGGTCAGGCCGGTCAGTACGGTCAGGTCAACTACGCCGCCGCCAAGTCGGGCATCCATGGCTTCACCAAGGCTCTGGCCCAGGAAGGCGCCGCCAAGAACATCACCGTCAACGCCATCGCGCCGGGCTATGTCGACACCGACATGGTGCGCGCCGTGCCGCCGGCGGTGCTGGAAAAGATCATCGCCAAGATCCCGGTGGGCCGCCTGGGCCGCGCCGACGACATCGCCCGCGGCGTGATGTTCCTGATCGCCGACGACGCCGACTTCATCACCGGCTCGACCATGTCGATCAACGGCGGTCAGCACATGTACTGAGCCATCTCCACGCGCAGCGTGGAAATGACTGCCGGGCCCGGGCGTCGGATACGACGCCCGGCAGCTCCGGCGAACCGGCAAGGCGGGGCGGGACGGAACGGCCGCCCGCCGTCAGCCTTGCCGCATCGCCTGATTGGCCATGTCGGCGATGATGCCGACCAGTTCGGGCTCGGCCCCCAGGCCGGCGGCCAGACGGACGGTGCGTCCGTGGCTGTCCACCGGGCCGGACTGTCCGGCCCGCAATCCGAACAGCGGCGGGATGTCCTGGCTGGCGTGCATGCCCTGCGCCACCAGCAGGGGCAGCGCCACCACCTGACGGCCGCGCAGCAGATCGGGCCAGTTTTCGGCCAACGGTTCCTGCTCCAGGAAGACCAGCGCCACCTCGGCGAAATGATTCATCGCGGCGATGGCGGCGGCGATGGCCTTGGGGGTTTCGCCGGCCCCGCCCGGACGCCCCGATCCGTGGGCGATCAGCAGCAGGCTGGTTTCGGCGGCGGTCAGCCCGCCCGAGCGGGCGACGCCATCGGCGCGGCAGGCCAGCAGGCCGGGAATGCGCGGATGGCAGCCGGCCGGAGCGGTCAGCCGCAGCACCCGCCCGTCCCGGCGGGTCACCGGGCCGTCCAGCCCCAAGGCCCGCGGGATCAGCGTCTCGGTGTAATAGCCCTTGCCGGCGAAAACCGGGACCACCACCAGTTCGGCGGCGTCCAGCCGGTCCAGGGCGCCCTCCAGCCCGGGCGACTGCTTCATGAAGGCGGCGGCGACCCCGCTCCACGGCCCGGCCCGCTTCAGGGCTTCGGCCAGGGCCAGGATGGGGGCGGCGCTGTCGGGATGCCGCGCCGAGCCGTGCCCGACCAGCAAGATGGCCGGAGCGCCGCTCATGCCCCGCTTCCGAACCAGTCGAGGGTTCCGGCCAGTCCCACCACCCGGCCGATGACGATCAGGGTCGGCGCCTTCAACTGGGCTTCGACCGTCAGGCGCGGCAGGCTGCCGATGGTGCCGACGACGCGGCGCTGGCGCGGCGTGGTGCCGTTCTCGATGGCCGCCGCCGGCGTGTCAGACGGCAGGCCGGCGCTCATCAGTTCGTCGGCGATGTGGTCCAGGTTGTTCAGCCCCATATAGACCACCAGGGTGCAGTCGGGATCGGCCAGCTTCTTCCAGTCATAGCCCAGCGGCTTGCCGTCGCGGGTATGTCCGGGCAGCAGGCGCACGCCCTGGGCCAGACCGCGATGGGTCAGCGGAATGCCGGCATAGGTGGTGCAGCCCGACGCCGACGAGATGCCGGGCACCACTTCGAAGGCGATGCCGGCCCGCGCCAGCACCTCGGCCTCTTCCGAGCCGCGGCCGAAGACGAACGGGTCGCCGCCCTTCAGCCGCACCACCGTCCGGCCGTCCCGGGCCAGATCCAGCAGCAGGGCGTTGATCTCGTCTTGCACCAGATGGTGGTCGGACATCTGCTTGCCGGCATAGATGCAGGTGGCCGAGGCGGGAATCAGCGCCATGATCTCGGGACTGACCAGACGGTCGTAGACCACCGTCTCGGCCCCCTGGATCAGCCGCAGCGCCTTGACGGTCAGCAGATCGGGGTCGCCGGGTCCGGCGCCCACCAGAAATACCTTTCCTGCCGTCATCCCCGTCTCCTTGCGCTCTTAATATGATTTTTTACTAATTTAGCGGCCATCCGGTCCCCGGAGCCAGAAATTTCGTCGGACGCCGACCTTGGCACGATTCCCGCGGGATTGCGAGAGGCCGCCGGCCCGGCTATTTTGGGTTCCGTCATGCCCGTTTCAACCGAAACCCGCCCCCGTCCGCACGTCCATCACCGTCCCCATCGGGGGCGCTCGCTCCGGCGCACGGTCTATCACATGCTGGGCGGCGACGGTCACGACGATCCGTGGGTCAAGGCCGTCGACTGGTTCCTGATCGTCATGATCGTGCTGAACGTGCTGGCGGTGGTGCTGGAATCCATCGAGCACCTGTCCATCGCCCACGGCCCGGTGTTCCACACCTTCGACCTGTTCTCGGTGGCGGTGTTCAGCGTCGAGTACCTGCTGCGCCTGTGGACCGCCGTCGAAATGGACGAGACGGAATACCACCACCCGGTCTGGGGCCGGCTGCGCTGGATGGTCTCGGCGATGGCCATCATCGACCTGCTGAGCGTGCTGCCCTTCTATCTCGGCATGTTCGTCGAGATGGACCTGCGGGCCATCCGCGTGCTGCGCGTGCTGCGGGTCTTCAAGCTGGGCCGCTATTCGATGGCCATCACCGTCATGGTGGCGGTGGCCCGGCAGGAAGCCCGGGCCATCAGCGCGGTGCTGTTCGTCATGATGGTGGTGCTGGTCTTCACCTCCAGCCTGATGTACCTGTTCGAGCACCGCACCCAGCCGCACGTCTTCGCCGACATCCCCACCTCGATGTGGTGGAGCGTCGTCACCCTGACCACCCTGGGCTATGGCGACATGGTGCCGATCACCCCGCTGGGCCGGCTGCTGGGCGGCTTCACCGCCGTGCTGGGCGTCGGCATGATCGCCCTGCCCGCCGGTGTGCTGGCCTCGGGCTTTTCCGAGCAGATGCGCGTGCGCCGCGAGGAATACCGCGAGGCGGTGGAGCGGGCGCTGGAAGACGGCGCCATCACCCGGCGCGAACGCCGGATGCTGGACGACACCCGCCTGCGGCTGGGCCTGTCCGAGGAAGAGGCCTCGCTGGTGCTGGAGGACGCCGTCCGCCATCCGCATCCCTGCCCCCATTGCGGCAAATCCGTTCACGAGCCCGGACGCCCCCACGACGGGGATTAGGGCGAACATGATGCCGGACCAGCCTGCGTCAGGTTCGACGCGCGTTGGCCTGGCCGTCCACCGCCCGCAGCAGCCGGTGCAGCGCGGTGCCGCGTATCCCCAGGGCATCCAGGTTTTCCACGGTGCTGGCCAGATAGTCCCGCGCCAGGCCGGCCTGGCCGCGCCCCTGGCGGATCAGGCGCACGGCCTCGGACTCGGGGCCGGACCAGTATTGCCGATGGCGGCGGTCGACCACATAGGCATAGGCAGCCACCCGCCGCCCGTCATCCAGCGTGACCGGCACGAAGCGCGGCAGATAGACCCCCGTCACCAGCTCGCGGGCATCCAGACGGGCCTGGACGCCCGGCCAGTCGGCGGCGGCGACCTTCAGCGCCCGCCCCCCGCACGATCCGCCGCGATCCAGCCCCAGCACCAGACCGGGCCGATCCTCGCTGCCGCGATAGATGGTCGACAGGATGCACAGGGCGCGATGCCAGCCGGCCAGCCGGGCCGGGCGGATCTCGGCGGGTTCGAAGTCGGGGCGCCACATCAGCGAGCCATAGGCGAACACCCATACCGCCGCTTCGTCTTGCGTCGGGCCGGCGGCGGGAGTAGACGAGTCTTCCGGTTTCCTGTCGCGCGGCCCTGTCATGACCTTCCGTCGCCTGTCCCTGTTCGCACTGGCTTTGCTGGCCGTCCTGGCGGCGGCCTATGGCGCCTATTGGTTCCACGTCGCGGGGGAGGTCCGCAAGGGCCTGGATGACTGGGCCGCCCGAATTCGTGCCGGCGGCGGTCAGGCCCGGTGGGATCAAGCATCCGGTTTCGGCTTTCCCTTCCGGGTCGGCCTGCGGCTGACGGCGCCGCTGCTGTCCATGCCGCCCGGGCAATGGCAGGCCGAGGCGCTGACCCTGGAGGCCGCCCCCTTCGACCTGACGCGGGTGACGCTGACCGCCACCGGCCGCCACCGCATCGCCACCGCCCGGGGCGAGACCGAACTGACGGCCGGACATCTGAGCGCCGTGGTCCGGCTGA
This sequence comes from uncultured Rhodospirillaceae bacterium, assembly GCA_903941095.1. Lineage (GTDB taxonomy): Bacteria > Pseudomonadota > Alphaproteobacteria > Rhodospirillales > Magnetospirillaceae > Magnetospirillum. Next base: position 4,521 of record CAJANN010000057.1, read on the forward strand.
CCGCCCGCGGCATCCTGGAAAACGCCGTCATCCGGACGGAACGGCTGGAGATGGCGGGACTGGCCCTGGAGCGGGGAACGCTGAGCATCGATCCGCTGCCCGTCGGTGCCGACGCCGGTCACCAGACGCCGACCCTGACCCTGGGGCTGAGCCTGCAGGGGCTGGACCTGCCCAAGACCCTGCCCCTGCTGCTGGGGCCACGGGTGGAAACCGCCGAACTGGCCGCCACGGTGAAGGGGGGGCTGCCGCCCGGCCCGCTGCCCAAGGCCATCCGGGCCTGGGCCGCCGATGGCGGCGTGCTGGACGTCTCGAAACTGGCGCTGGATTGGCAACAGGTGTCCGTCGACGGCGACGGCACCCTGGCGCTGGACCCCGCCGGCCAGCCCCTGGCCGCCCTGGCCCTGCGGGTGCGCGGCCTGCCGCTGCTGATGGATCGGCTGGCGGAAAGCGGCATGGTGGAAGCCGGCGCCGCCAACGCCCTGAAATTCGTCCTGATGATGATGTCCAAACCGGATTCCCAGGGGCGTCCGGCCATCGCCGTCCCCGTATCGGTGCAAGAGAGCCAGATTTACCTGGGGCCGGCCCCGCTGACCCGCTTTCCCGCACTTGTCTGGCCCGAGGAGTGACCGCCATGAGCCCCGCTTCCTTCCACCCGCCGCGCCGCCTGCTGATGGGACCCGGACCGTCGGACCTGCATCCCCGCGTGCTGGCGGCGATGGCGCAGCCCACCGTCGGCCACCTGGATCCCGCCTTCATCGGCCTGATGGACGACGTCAAATCCCTGCTGCAACGGGCCTTCGGCACCGCCAACGAACTGACCATGCCGATTTCCGGCCCCGGTTCGGCCGGCATGGAAGCCTGTTTCGTCAATCTGGTCGAACCGGGCGACACCGTGATCGTCTGCGTCAACGGCGTGTTCGGCGGCCGGATGAAGGAAAACGTCGAACGCTGCGGCGGCACCGCCGTGGTGGTGGACGACCCGTGGGGCCGGCCGGTGGACCCGGCCAAGGTCGCCGCCGCCTTCGCCGCCCATCCCCAGGCCAAGGCCCTGGCCTTCGTCCATGCCGAGACGTCGACCGGCGTCGCCTCGGATGCCGCCGCCCTGTGCCGGCTGGCCCGCGACCACGGGGCGCTGTCCATCGTCGACACCGTCACCTCGCTGGGCGGCATCCCGGTCCGGGTCGACGAATGGGGGGCCGATGCCGTCTATTCCGGCTCGCAGAAATGCCTGTCCTGCGCCCCCGGCCTGTCGCCGCTGACCTTTTCCCCCCGCGCCGTCGAAGCGGTGCGGAACCGCCGCGGCAAATGCCCCAGCTGGTTCCTGGATTTCAGCCTGCTGCTGGGCTATTGGGGCGGCGGGGCCAAGCGGGCCTACCACCACACCGCCCCGGTCAACGCCCTGTACGGCCTGCACGAAAGCCTGCTGATGCTGCACGAGGAAGGGCTGGACGCCGCCTGCGCCCGCCACCGCCACCATCACCGCGCCCTGGTGGCCGGGCTTGAGGCGATGGGGCTGTCTCTGCCGGTCGCCCCCGCCGACCGGCTGCCGCAACTGAATGCCGTGCGGGTACCGGACGGCGTCGACGAAGCGGCGGTGCGGGCCGCCCTGCTGACCCGCTTCGGGCTGGAAATCGGCGCCGGACTGGGCGCCCTGGCCGGCAAGGTGTGGCGCATCGGCCTGATGGGGCAAAGCTGCAGCGCCGCCCACGTCATGGCCTGCCTGACCGGGCTGGAAACCGTGCTGGCCGAAATGCAGGCCCCCATCCACCAGGGCAAGGCGGCAGCGGCGGCCAGCGGCGTGCTGTTCGGATAAGGCGCGGCCCTATTCGCCGAACTCGGCGGTGCAGTTGGGGGTTTCCCATACCTTGACCGACACCAGCCGGGCCATGCCGTCCGAACGGACGCGAACCGGCTGGGCCAGGCGGGCGTACCAGTGGCGGGCCAGGCATTCGGCGGTGGGCTGGAAGGGAACCACCGTCAGCTTGGTTCCCAGCCGGGTGTCGGTGGTGGTCGCCTCGCCGCCGGCGCGGACGCCCGACTCCAGGTCGGCCAGCCAGTCCCCGACCGGCCGGCCGGCCGGGGCGAACATCGTCAGCAACTCGCGGTCGGCCAGGGCGGCGATGAAGCCGTGGTCGCAAGGGGCGTCGATGGCCTTCAGCATCTCGTCCTTCAGGAAGCCGAAATCCAGCACCATGTCGGTCTGCTCGCCGCCATGATGCAGGTCGGCGGCCTCGCACACCGCCTCGACGGCATAGCGGTGGCCGTGCAGGTGCCGGCATTTCGAACCGTGGGTCATGATGCGGTGGCCGGCATCGATTTCGATGCGGCGGCTGATGCGGTACGGGGCACTCATCACGCGATCCCCAGAATTTTGTGGGTCTGCAGGCTGAGCCGCCAGCCCGGATGCGTCAAGCAATACTCGACGCAGGCGTCCCGCGCGCCGGCGGCCCCGTCGCGCGGCTGCAGGAAGAAATGGCGGAACGGCAGACGCAGAAAGGTTTCCGGGGCGATCCCGTCCTGCGGCCAGACCAGCTTCAGCTCCTCTCCGGCGGTGACAGCCAGACGGGTGCCGGCCTTGGGGCTGACGCAGATCCAGTCCAGACCGGGCGGCAGGGCGACGGTGCCGTTGCTTTCCACGGCGATCTCGAAGCCCTGGCCGTGCAGGGCGTCGACCAGCGCCGCATCCAGCTGCAATCCCGGCTCGCCGCCGGTGCAGACCGCCAGCGGATGGCCGCCGCCCGGCCACAGGGCCGCCGCCGCCCGGGCCAGCGTCTCGGCATCGCCGTAGCGGCTGCCGCCGACGAAATCGGTATCGCAGAACCGGCAGGCGGCGCCGGCCCGGTCTTCCTCGCGCCCGCTCCACAGGTTGCAGCCGGCGAAGCGCAGGAACACGGCGGCGCGGCCGGCCTGCCCGCCTTCGCCCTGCAGGGTGTAGAACAGTTCCTTGACGGTATAGGCCAAGAGCGTGCGGTCGGCTCAGTGCTGGCCGGCGAAGGCACAGCCGCCGCAACCGCCGCCGGGCGGACCGGACGGGCAGGCCGGCGCCGGGGCCGGGGCCGATTTGGCGACGCGGGGCGCCATGATCGCCTTGGCCACCTGGGTGTCGCCGCATTCCGGGCAGACCAGCGCGCCATCGGCCTTCTTGGAATCGTAATCGCCGGAATTGTCGAACCACTGCTCGAACTGGTGGTCCTTCGAACATTGCAGGGTATAGAGGATCATCGGTTTTCCGTCCGTGGCGGGGTGGCGTTCGCGGTCTTATAGGAGAGCGCGGCCCCGGAAGTCAAAAAAAGCCGGGGCCCCACAAGGGAGCCCCGGCCGTTTTCCAGCGTCACCCCGCCTATTCGTCGCGCATCACGCCCATGAAGCGCAGCATGAACAGGAACAGGTTGATGAAGTCCATGTACAGGGTCAAGGCGCCCATGATCGACTTCTTGGCGGCGATCTCGGCGCCGTCGGCCTCCCAGTACATTTCCTTGATCTTCTGGGTGTCCCAGGCAGTCAGGCCGGCGAAGATCAGCACGCCCGCGGCCGAGATGACGAACTGCATCATCGAGCTTTGCAGGAAGATGTTGATCAGCGAGGCGATCACCAGACCGATCAGGCCCATGACCAGGAAGGTGCCGAAAGCCGACAGGTCCCTCTTGGTGGTGTAGCCGTACAGGCTGAGACCGGCGAAGGCGGCGGCGCAGGCGAAGAAGGTGCGGGCGATCGACGCGCCGGTGAAGACCAGGAAGATCGAGGCCAGCGAGGCGCCCATCAGCGCCGCATAGACCCAGAACAGGCCCTGCGCGGTGGAGGACTTCATGTGCTCGATGCGCATGCCCAGGAAGAACACCAGGCCGATGGGGGCCAGCATCACCACCCACTTCAGCGGGGTGCCGAAGATCAGCTGCACGGCGGCCGGGCTGGAGGCGACCAGCAGGGCGACGATGCCGGTCAGGGCCACGCCCGAGGCCATGTAATTGTAGACCCGCAGCATGTACTGGCGCAGGCCGAGGTCGATCTGTGCGGCCTCGGCTTGCGCGGGGGTCATATATTTACGATCGGAACCGAAGGCCATAGCCATATCCTTTTGTGGTTCGGGTTGCGTCCGGATGGAACCAATATGGCGCGAGAACGGAGGGAATCAAGCGCGACAACGTTGACGCTTGCTTTTCCCGCCGTCTCCCACAACCCTTGGCGGGATCATGACCACTCTTTCGGGCCGGGTGCTGGCCGTTCTCGGCCCCACCAACACCGGCAAGACCCATTTCGCGATCGAGCGCATGCTGGGCCACGCCAGCGGCATGATCGGTTTTCCGCTGCGGCTGCTGGCGCGCGAGAACTATGACCGCATCGTCCGCGCCAAGGGCGCCGCCCAGGTGGCGCTGATCACCGGCGAGGAAAAGATCGTCCCCGCCCATCCCCGCTGGTTCGTCTGCACCGTGGAATCCATGCCGCTGGACCGCCGGGTGTCGTTCCTGGCGGTGGACGAGATCCAGCTGTGCGCCGACCCCGAACGCGGCCACGTCTTCACCGACCGCCTGCTGCACGCCCGCGGCCAGGAGGAAACGGTGTTCCTGGGGGCCGAGACCATCCGGCCGCTGCTGCGCACCCTGGTCCCCGGCATCGCCTTCCAGACCCGGCCGCGCCTGTCCAACCTGAGCTATGCCGGCCACGCCAAGCTGAACCGCCTGCCGCCGCGTTCGGCGGTGGTGGCCTTCTCGGCCGCCGACGTCTACGCCACCGCCGAATTCGTCCGCCGCCAGAAAGGCGGGGCGGCGGTGGTGCTGGGGGCCTTGTCGCCGCGCACCCGCAACGCCCAGGTCGGGCTGTACCAGGCCGGCGAGGTCGACACCATCGTCGCCACCGACGCCATCGGCATGGGCCTGAACATGGATATCGACCATGTCGCCTTCGCCGGCCTGCGCAAGTTCGACGGGCGGGGGCCGCGCCCCCTGGAACCGCCGGAAATCGCCCAGATCGCCGGCCGCGCCGGACGGCACATGAACGACGGCACCTTCGGCACCACCGCCGACCTTGCCGGCATGGCGGCGGAAACGGTCGAAGCGGTCGAGGCCCACCGCTTCGACCCCTTGCGGGCGCTGTCCTGGCGCAATTGCGACCTGCGCTTCGCCTCGCTCGACGCGCTGCTGGCCTCGCTGGACCGGCCGCCGCCGGGGCCGGGCCTGATCCGTGCCCGCGAGGCCGACGACCACGCCGCCCTGGCCCATCTGGCCCACGATCCCGAAATCGCCGCCGCGGCCAATCACCCGGAACGGGTCCGCCTGCTGTGGGCGGTGTGCCAGATTCCCGATTTCCGCAAGGTCATGGCCGAAAACCATACCCGCCTGCTGGGGCAGATCTACCGCCACCTGCTGGGGCCGGGCCGGCGGCTGCCCACCGACTGGCTGGCCAACCACGTGGCCCGGCTGGACCGCACCGACGGCGACCTGGACGCGGTGATCGGACGCATCGCCGGCATCCGCACCTGGACCTATGTCGCCCATCGCGGCGACTGGCTGGCCGATCCCGGCCACTGGCAGGGGGTGACGCGGGCCATCGAGGACAAGCTGTCCGATGCCCTGCACGACCGCCTGACCCAGCGTTTCGTCGACCGCCGCACCTCGGTCCTGGTCAAGGCGATGCAGGGCGACGGCGACCTGCTGTCGGCGGTGGCCGCCTCGGGCGCGGTAGTGGTCGAGGGCCAGCATGTCGGCCATCTGACCGGCTTTCGCTTCCAGCCCGACCGGACCGAGGGAACCGCCGAGGCCCGCGCCGTGCTGGCCGCCGCCGCCCGCGCCCTGAAAGGCGCGATCCGCACCCGGGTCGAGGATTTGTGCCGCGACGGCGACCAGGCCTTCGCCTTCGGCCCCGACGAAACCCTGCTGTGGCGGGACCAGCCGGTGGCCCGCCTGACCGCGGGAGCCGAAATGCTGCGCCCGCAGGCCGAGCCGCTGGCGTCGGACCTGCTGGAACCCGCCGCCCGCGAGCGGGTGCGCCGACGGCTGAACCAGTGGCTGGCCGCCGCCCTGGCCCTGGCCTTCCGGCCGCTGTTCGCCGCCCGCGAGGCGCCGCTGGCCGGGGCGGCCCGGGGGCTGGCCCACCGCCTGGGCGAAGGGCTGGGCACCGTCCGCTGCCGCGACGCCCGGGCCGAGCTGGCCGCCCTGGGCGACGCCGACCGCACCGCCCTGGCCCGGCTGGGCATCCGGCTGGGGGCGGAAAGCCTGTTCCTGCCCGCCCTGCTGAAACCGCCCCTGCAGGAACTGCGCCGACGCCTGTGGGCCGCCCATGCCGGCCAAGCCGCGCCGCCGTCGCCGGGCGGCCGGGTCAGCGTCGCCGCCATCGGCCCGGCCGGCTTCTACGACGCCGTCGGCTACCGGGTGCTGGGGCCGGTGGCGGTACGCGTCGACATGCTGGAACGCTTCGCCGCCCAGGCCCGCACCCTGGCCCGCGCCCACAAGGACGGCTTCGCCGCCGGCGGCGACCTGAGCGCGCCGCTGGGCCTGAAGGCCGACGAAACCGCCGCGATGCTGGAGGCGCTGGGATACCGCCGCGCCGGCCCGCTGTGGAAGGCGGCCCGCCCGCCCCGGCCGCGCCGCCGCTCCCCGCCCGCCGACTCGCCGTTCGCGGTGCTGCGCAAGGACTGACGCCGGAAGGCTATTTCCAGATCGCCTTGCCCGAACCGGGCAATCCGTATTCGCCCCAGCGCCGGCTGACCCGCTCGACGATGTCGTCGGACATGCCCAGCTTGACCCCCCATTCGCGGTGGGTTTCCGGCGGCCACTTGTTGGTGGCGTCCAGCCCGACCTTGCCGCCCAGGCCGGATTGCGGGCTGGCGAAATCCAGATAGTCGATGGGAGTGCCTTCCACCACGGTGATGTCGCGGGCCGGGTCCATGCGGGTGGACACCGCCCACATCACGTCCTTCCAGTCGCGGCAATCGATGTCGTCGTCCACCACGATGACGAACTTGGTGTACATGAACTGCTTGAGGAAGCTCCAGATGCCGAACATCGCCCGCTTGGCGTGGCCGGGATAGGCCTTCTTGATGGACACCACGGCGATGCGGTAGCTGCAGCCTTCCGGCGGCAGCCAGAAATCGACGATTTCCGGGAATTGCTGGGTCAGCAGCGGGATGAACACCTCGTTCAGCGCCTCGCCCAGCACGGACGGCTCGTCCGGCGGACGGCCGGTGAAGGTGGACAGATAGATGGGGTCGCGGCGCATGGTGACGGCCGAAACCTTGAAGACCGGAAAATCCTCGACGTTGTTGTAATAGCCGGTGTGGTCGCCATAGGGACCTTCCGGCCCGGTCTGGTCCAGCAGGACATGGCCTTCCAGAACGATTTCGGCATTGGCCGGCACCTTCAGCGGCACCGTCTTGCAATCGACCAGTTCCAGCTTCTTGCCGCGCAGCAGGCCGGCGAACTGGTATTCCGACAGGGTTTCCGGCACCGGCGTCACCGCGGCGATGATGGTGCCGGGGTCGGCGCCGATGACCACGGCGGCCGGCATCGGCTCGGTCCGGGTTTCCTTCCAGCGGCGGAAATGCTGGGCGCCGCCGCGATGCTTCAGCCAGCGCATCAAGGTGGTGTCGCGGCCGGTCACCTGCATGCGGTAGATGCCCAGGTTGAAGGCGTCGCGCTTGTCCTCGGCCGGGTCGGGACCTTGGGTGACCACCAGCGGCCAGGTGATCAGCGGCGCCGGCTCGCCCGGCCAGCAGCCCTGGACGGGCAGTTGCGACAGGTCGATCCGGTCGCCGGTCAGCACCACCTGCTGACAGGGCGCCGATCCCACCGTCTTCGGCTTCATGGCCATCACCGTCTTGACCAGGGGCAGCATCTCCAGCGCCTCGCGCCAGCCGCCGGGCGGTTCCGGCTGCTTCAGGAAGGCCAGGGTCTCGCCCACCTCGCGCAGCTGGTGCGGCTCGCGGTCCATGCCCCAGGCCACCCGCTCGACCGTGCCGAACAGATTGACCAGCACCGGCATGCCATAGGGGGTGCCGTCGGGACGCACCGGCTTCTCGAACAGCACCGCCGGCCCGTTCTCGGCCAGCAGGCGGGTCTGGATCTCGGTCATTTCCAGGGCCGGCGAAACCGGCGCCGTCACGCGGACAAGCCGCCCGGCGCCTTCCAGCCTGGAGATGAAATCGCGCAAGGATTCGTGGGGCAAGCGGACCTCCGGCAGATGGGACTTCAGGGAAGCGCGAAGCGGGGGCTCGCGTCAACCTCGGCCTTGGCCCCACAGGGCTCCGAATCCAGGTTAAGAAGTGGCTAATTTCCCCTGGTACATACTCGTCATGCCCGCGCAGGCGGGCATCCATACGACGGTTGGGCGAGACGCAGCTGCGACTCATGAAAAC
>CAJANN010000058.1 GCA_903941095.1 uncultured Rhodospirillaceae bacterium
GATCGCGGACCAGCTTGCGCATGCGCTGCGCCCCGGCCACCACCTGGGCGACATAGCCGCGTCCCTCGTCATCCAGGGCGTCTTCGGCATGCCGGGCCAGAAGCTGGGTATAGGCGACCACCCGGCGCAACGGTTCCTGCAGGTCGTGGGCCGCCACCTCGGCGATCCGCTCAAGATCGGTGACATAGCGTTTCAGCCGCTCGCGGCTGGCCACCAGTTCCGTCTTCTTCGCCTCAAGGTCGCGGGACGTCGTTTCCTGACGATGCACCAGCCGATAGACCATCGCCAGACAGGCGGTCAGGATGATGGTGACGGCCAGGCACACCGTCAGGTCCATGTCGCGGGAATCGGCGAACTGGGCCAGCACGTCGCTTTCGGCCCGGCCCACCACCACGGCCAGAGGCTGGTCGGGCAGGGTGCGGAAGGCGCTGATCCGGGGTTCGCGTCCCAGCGGGCCATCCAGCCTCTGGCGGCCGATGCGGGTGGAAAAGATCTGCTCGACCAGGGCGGGGTCGTCGATCGCGCTTCCCACATGCACGTCGCCGGAATCGATGGCGGCCCGGACCACGCCGTCCTGCCCCAGCAGAACCACGCTGCCATGCGGCCCGACATCGACCGAACGGTAGACGTCGGTCAGATAGCCGGTTCCCAGGGAAATGACCAGGATTCCGGCAAGCCGGCCATCGGGATGATCCAGGCGCCGGGTCAGCTGGATCGACCACTTGCCGGACGCCCGCCCCAGGACGGGCTTGCTGACGAACAGCCCGACATGGGGCGAGCGATGCACCGAGATATGCTCGCGGTCGGCCAGATCAATGCGGGAAAAGCCGGGAACCGTGCTGTCGACCAGCAGTCCGTCGGCATCCACCAGCCCGATCTGCACCGCCACGCCGTGGGTGGCGGTGCTGTGGGCGATGGCGCCGTGAAGGTCGAAGCGGGCCGGGTCGCGCTGGTATTCCGCCTTCAGGAACAGCAGGGTCTGATCAAGGCCGGCGATGGTTCGCTGCACATGGACGTCGAACACCTGCGCCAGATTGGCCACATCGGACTCGGCCGCCCGTAACGCCTGATTGCGATCCTGGCGGATGTGCCAGATGGCGGCGGCCCACAGCAACGAAACCACCAGGACGCCGAAGGCGACGACAGCCGGGCCGGGGCCGATGCGGAAAACCGGCCGGGCGGCCATTACGACCGGCCCCCCCGCCATGCCGCGGCACGGGCGCATTTTACGGCCGAAACCGCCAGTTTGACATGCGTCTTTGCTTCGCAGATTGAACCCGACACTTGCAAACTCTCCTGTATTGGGCTTGTTTATATCCAGGGACTGACAATAGAATTCCCGGCCTGGGTGAACTTGCCTGAAACGCGCTGCAAATAGCCTGTAAACAGAGATAATTGGAGAAAATCCGGTGTCCAGCTCAACCAAAGCGCACATTCTGATCGTCGAGGATGAGCCGGTGACCCGGGCCAAGCTGGCGGCCCAACTGACCGCCGAAGGGTTCACCGTTTCCGAGGCCGCCGATGCGCGCGACATGCGGGCCATCGTGTCGAGAATCGTTCCGGACGTCGTGCTGCTGGACATCAACCTGCCCGATGAAAGCGGCCTGATCCTGGCCCGCGACCTGCGGTCGAAATCTTCGGTCGGCATCATCCTGGTGACGTCGCGGCAGGACGAGACCGATCGTATCGTCGGACTGGAACTGGGGGCCGACGATTACATCACCAAGCCGTTCAACCCGCGTGAACTGGCGGTGCGGGTCCGCAACCTGATCCGCCGGGTGGCCCCCAGCATGGCGGCGGAGCGTCAGGCCACCGGCATCTTCTCTTTCGCCGGCTGGAAGCTGGATTGCGACGCCCGCCAACTGGTTTCCCCCGATGGCGAAGCGGTGCGGCTGACCCGGGGCGAGTTCGACGTTCTGGCGGCCCTGGCCCGCAATGCCGGGCGCGCGCTCAGCCGCGACCAGCTTTTGGACCTGACCCAGCATGACGGCGAGGCGGTGATCGACCGCACCATCGACGTCCTGGTGGGCCGTCTGCGCCGCAAGATCGAGATCGATCCGAAGCATCCGACCATCATCGTCACCGTCCACGGCATCGGCTATCGCCTGATCAGCGGATGACGTCGTCCAGGGCTTGCAGCGAACGTTCCCACAAATCGGAAAGCCCGCCGATGTGAAGCCCGCTTTCCGCCGGATTCCGGCGCAGGGCGTTTTCCATCCACCGGCAACGCCGGGCCAGGGCGGTCAGGTGCAGGCTGAGCGCCGCCGAGGCCATGCGATGCACCAGCCCGGCCACCGCCAGCCCGTCGCCCTCGGCCGCCCGGGCCGTCGCCGTTTCCAGGTCCTGGCGGGACGACTGGCGGAACAGTTCGACCAGGGACCGCATGCGGTCGGCTCCCAGATCCTTCTGATCGGCCAGCAGGTCGGGCAGGTTGACCAGGGCTGTCGGTTGGCCAAGATCGCCGGCCTGCCGCCGCGAGACCCCGCGTTCGGCCAGGATGGCGGCCACTTCCTCGCTGCGGAACGGCTTCGACATGCAGCCGTCCAGCCCGGCCTCGCGCCATAGCCGGCCATCCTGCTCCAGCGGATTGGCGGTCAGCAGCCACAGCGGCACCACCCCACCCCGTCCGCCCAGGGCGCGGATGGCCCGGGCCGCCTCCAGGCCGCTCATCTCGGGCATCTGCCGGTCCAGCAGGACCAGATCCCAGTCCTGGTCCTGGAAATGCCGGACGGCCAGATGGCCGTCGGCCACGGCCACCACCGTATGGCCCAGCCGTTCCAGAAGCCCGACCGCTACCTGCCGGTTCACCGGGTTGTCGTCGGCCAGCAGGATGCGCGCCGCGTCGGCCGAAGAAACCGGCGCGGCCCGGCGGCGGGCCGGGGGCGTCGCTTCGGCGGCGGCCGCCGCCAGGGGAACGGTGAACCAGAATGTGCTGCCGCGGCCTTCGGCGCTGTCGAACCCGATCTGGCCGCCCATCAGGGTGACCAGCTTCTTGCAGATGGCCAATCCCAGGCCGGCCCCGCCGAAGCGGCGGGAAATGGAACTGTCGGCCTGACTGAATTCGGTGAACAGGTCGGTGCCGCCCCCGGCGGCGATGCCGATGCCGGTGTCGGTGACGCTGATCCGCAGCAGATGTTCGCCGTCGTCGGCGACGGAGACGATGGCCACCCCCAGCATGACGCTGCCGCGCGCGGTGAATTTCACGGCGTTGCCGATCAGGTTCAGCAGCACCTGGCGCAGCCGCAACGGGTCGCCCACCAGCAGGGGCGGCAGGGCGTCGGGAATGCGGCAGCCCAGCGCCAATCCTTTTTCGGCGGCCCGCGGGGCCATCATCAGGCGCAGTTCCTCGATCAGGTCGACCATGTCGAACGGGACCGCTTCCAGGGTCAGCCCCTCGGCTTCCAGGCGCGAGAAGTCCAGGATGTCGTTGACCAGTCCCAGCAGCAGCTCGGCCGAGGATTCCACCGTTTCGGCGAAGGCGCGCTGACGCTGGTCGAGAGAACTGTCCAGCAGCAGCCGGGTCATGCCCAGGACCCCGTTCAGCGGGGTGCGGATTTCGTGGCCGACGGTGGCCAGGAACAGCGATTTGGCGCGGACCGCCGCCTCGGCACGGTCCAGGGCGTCCTTCAAGGCCCGCTCGGTGGCCTTGCGTTCGATGGCATAGCGGATGACGCGCACCAGGATCGAGGCGTCGCTGGTTCCCTTCACCAGATAATCCTGGGCGCCGAATTTCAGGGCTTCGATGGCCAGGGTATCGTCGTCGTTGCCGGTCAGCACCACCACCGGAATGTCGGGGGCGGCCTGGGTCAGGGCGGTCAGCGTGGCCAGTCCGGCCGAATCGGGCAGCGACAGGTCGGCCAGGACCACCGCGATCCCGCCGCCGCCGATGCGGGCCAGGGCCAGGGCCAGGCGGTCGGCGACCTCGACCGCGAAGTCCGCTCCCGGCGCCAGACGCAGCATCCGTTCGACCAGCCGGGCATCGGCGGGATCGTCTTCGATCAGCAGGACCTGGATGGCGGTCATGACAGGGCCGGCAACTGCGCCACCGTGAACCAGAAGGTTTCGATCCCGTGGATCGCGCGCGAGAAATCCTCGGCGTCCATCGGCTTGGTGACGAAGGCGTTGGCCCCCAGGACATAGGCCTTCAGGACGTCGCGCTCGGCCTCGGACGTCGACAGGATCACGACGGGAATGGACCGCAGGTCGCCGTCCGCCTTCATGTCCTGCAGGATTTCGTGCCCCGATTTGCCGGGCAGGTTCAGGTCCAGCAGGATCAGGTCGGGCCGGGGCCCCCCTTGAAAGCCGGGGCCGGTCCGGTGCAGGAAGGCCATTGCCTCGACCCCGTCCTTGACATGGTGCATGCGGACGTCGAACGGCCCGCGCCGCAGGGCGATGCGGACCAGGCCGGCATCGCCCAGGTCGTCCTCGATCAGCAGGATGTCGTATACGGATTTCGCCAGACGCATGTCATCCACCCTTGTGCCGGTCGCCAGACCATGTCCGGCATCTTAATCCCCGGCATCTTAATCCATCGTCGTTGCGGTGCCGGGCATTTTCGGCCAGGTGAAGCGGAATTCGGCTCCGGGACCGTCCCGGACACAGGCCCAGATATGGCCGCCCCGGCGTTCGATGATCTTGCGGCAGATGGCCAGTCCGATGCCGGTGCCTTCGTATTCGTGGCGAGCGTGCAGGCGCTGGAAGATGCCGAAGATGCGTTCGGCATGTTCGTCGGGAATGCCGATGCCGTTGTCCCGGACGAAGAATTCCCAGTCGCTGCCGTGGTCGGAAAAACCGATCTCGACCCGGGGCGGCCGGTCCGGGGCGCGGTATTTGACGGCGTTGCCGATCAGATTCTGGAACAGCCGGGCCATTTCTCCGGCTTCCCCGGTCACCACCGGCATATGGGGCGGGATGACGATGTCGGCCCCCGCCTCGTCGATCTGGGATTGCAGGTCCAGCAGTGCCAGCCCGACCGCCCGGCCGGTGTCGACCGCGCCCTCGTGGCCGATGCGGCCGACGCGGGAATAGGCCAGAAGGTCGGTGATCAGGGCATCCATGCGCCGGACGCCGTCGCGGATGAAATCCATGAATTCAAGGGTCTCACCGTCCAGCTTCCCGTCCAGGTTCTCCTCGATCAGGCTGACATAGCTGCGGACGGTCCGAAGCGGCTGGCGCAGGTCGTGGCTGGCGACATAGGCGAATTGTTCGAGTTCCTCGTTGGATCGCTTCAGTTCGCCGACCAGGGCGTCCAGCCGCTCTTCCAGGCGCTTGCGTTCCGAGATGTCCTGGATGGTGACGTCGATGCGCAACGGGGTTCCGTCGGCGTCGCGGGCCAGTTCGGCCCGCAGCTGGGCCACCCGCACGGTGCCGTCGGGGCGGATCAGGCGGAAATCCTCGACCACGTGTCCGCGTTCGTCGGCCAGGGAGTCGGTCAGGCGGCGGCGGTCGCCGGGATGGACGCGGTTAAAAAAGGCGGTGCGGCCGGCAATGTCGGCGGCGGGATCGAGACCCAGCACCGCGTAGAACTGTTCGGACCAGACCTGATGCTCGCCGACCGGGTCCCAGGTGGCGCTGCCGATCCGGGCGACCCGTTCGGTGTTGGACAGCAGGGTCTGTCCCCGCCGTTCCATTTCCTGGTAGGCGCGGTCCAGCCGTTCCACCGTTCCGGCGAAGGCGGCGCCCAGGCGGGCGACCTCGTCCTGGCCGGGACTGTGGAAGGCGTTGCGGTCGCCCTTGCCGAAGGCGAACGAGGCCGCGGCATCGGCCAGGCGCGTCAGACCGGCGGAAAGATGGCGGCCCATGACCATCGCCGCCGCCACCACCAGCAAGGGGGTCAAGGCCCCGATGGCCAGGAACAGGGCGGTCAGCCGCTTCAGCGGGGTTTGCAGCAGGATCGGCTCGGCCGCCACGTCCAGGCGCAGGGCGGTGTCGCCGAACAGCCCCGGCAGGATCACCGGGGCGCTGACCGTCAGGGCGTCCGCCGCCTCGGCGGCCGGCTCGGCGACGCCGAGCCGGCCGTTGCCCAGGGTCATGCGGGTGTTGTCCGAACGGCGGGCCAGATGGTCGAGCAAAGCCCGCAGCGGCAGCCGCCAGATCACCGCGCCGGTGATGGTGCGCAGCGGCAGGACGGCTTCCAGAGCCGGCCCGTCGGGGGCGTCGCGCAGGCGTCCGCGCGGCAATCCGGCGGCGATGACCTGAAGCAGCCAGGCATCCGCTTCGTCGACAGCGGCGTCGGTCCGGATTTTTCCGGCCGCGTCGGCCAGCAGCGTCTGTACCGGCAGTCCTTCGATTTCGGCAGAGCCGCCGATGGCGGCCAGGGTTTCCGCCGAACCGACCAGGGGGGCCAGGGCCTGGAAGCGCTCGTCCACCGCCGCCACCAGCCGGGAGCCCCGGTCGGCGGCCAGGGTGGCCTGGCCGTGCAGCAGCAGTTGCACCTGATCGCGCAGCAGGCCGGCGGTGAAGACCCAGGTGCCCAGGCCGACCAGCAGAACGAAGAACAGAACCAGCGCCGAGGCGGCAAAGGCAATCCTGGTGGCGAGACGATCGCGGAATGCGGCCATGCGTGCGGGTTCGTGTCCGAATGTGTCCTGGCTGACCATAAGACCGGCTTGGGTCGGCAGCAAGCGCCGACTGTGCTATGGTGGCCCCATGAGCCGCGACTATCCGTCCCATCCCTTGCCCGCCGCCCTGGCCGCCCTGGTCCGCGACGGGCGCCTGCTGCTGGTCCAGCGCGCCAAGGAGGTTCCGCCACGGCGATGGGGGCTGCCCGGCGGCCTGATCGAACTGGGCGAGACACCGGGGCAGGCGGCCCAACGCGAACTGCACGAGGAAACCGGCATCACCGCCGAAGCCCAGGAGGTTTTCGACGTCTTCGACGTCGTCGAGTCCGATGGCGACGGCCGCATCCGCACCCATTACATCGCCCTGGTGGTCCGCTGCCGCTGGCTGGCCGGCGACGCCGCGGCGGCCAGCGATGCGGCCCGGGCCGGCTGGTTCGGCCTTGGGGACATCGCCGGGCTGCACGCCCATCCCCACTTGCCGCGGCTGGCCGCCTTGCTGCTGGGGGGCAAGGCATGACGGCCGATCCGTCCCAGGCGGCGGCGATCGCCTTCCTGGCCGATCCGGCCACCCACGGCGGCGTTCGCCCGCAGCGGGTCGAAACCCACATCTCGCTGGTTTTCCTGGCCGGCGACCGGGTCTGGAAATTGAAGAAGGCGGTCCGGCTGCCGTTCCTGGATTTTTCCACCCCCGATCTGCGCCGCGCCGCCTGCGAGGCCGAACAGGCGGTCAACGCCCGCGCCGCCCCCGGCCTGTACCAGGGCGTGGTGGCCGTGACCCGGCGGCGGGACGGTGGGCTGGAACTGGGCGGCGACGGCCCGGCCGTCGACTGGCTGGTCGCGATGCGGCGGTTCGATCAGCGCAACCTGTTCAGCCGGCTGGCGGCGGCCGGCAAGCTGGACCGCCACCGCATCCAGTCCCTGACCGAAGCGGTGTGGAACTTTCATCGCGCCGCGCCGGTGCGTCCCGATCGCGGCGGCGTTGCCGGGCTGGCCTGGACCATCGACACCAACGACGCCTGCATGCGGTCGTCCCCGGCCGTCCTGCCGGCCGGGCAGGCCGCGGCGCTGACCCTGGCCAGCCGCGACTGGCTGGCGCGGCTGGGGCCGGTTCTGGAGCGGCGCCGTGCCGATGGGCGGGTCCGCCATTGTCACGGCGACCTGCATTGCGGCAACATCTGCCTGTTCCAGGGCCGCCCGACCCTGTTCGACGCCATCGAGTTCTCGGAAGACATCGCCTGCATCGACGTCTTCTACGATCTGGCCTTCCTGCTGATGGACCTTGAGCGCCGGGCCGGCCGTCCGGCCGCCAGCTATGCGCTGAACCATTATCTGGATCTGTCCGGCGATTATGGCGGCGTCGTTCTGTTGCCGCTGCTGCTGTCGCTGCGCGCCGCCATCCGCGCCCACGTCACCGCCACCATCGCCGCCGGCAGCCGCCGGCCCAAGCGCGACCGGCTGGCCGCCGAGGCGCAGGGCTATCTTGCCGCCGCCCTGGCCTATCTGTCGCCGCCGCCGCCGCGTCTGCTGGCGGTGGGGGGGCTGTCGGGCAGCGGCAAGTCGCGCATGGGCCGCGAACTGGCCCCCCTTCTGGCGGTGCCGGGGGCGGCGGTGGTCCGCACCGACGCCCTGCGCAAGCAGATCGCCGGGGTAGGACTGCTGGATCGTCTGGGGCCGGAAGGCTATGCCGCCGAGATGACCGAGCGGACCTATCAGGCGCTGTATCGGACCTGCGGCGATCTTCTGCGGGCCGGCCATTCCGTGGTGGCCGACGCGGTTTTCGCCCGGCCGGATCAGCGCGAGGCCATCGCCGCCGTGGCCCGGGATGCCGGGGTGCGGTTCGACGGGCTATGGCTGTGGGCCTCGCCCGAGGTCACGCTGTCGCGCATCGGCACCCGGACCGCCAACGCGTCCGACGCCACCGCCGAAGTCTATGCCCGGCAGATGGAATACGATCTGGGAACCGTCTCGTGGTGCCGGATCGATACCGGCGGAACCCGCGAACAAGCCCTGGAGGCGGGGCGCAATCGGATAATGGCCGGTTGAAATCCGCACAAATAGGAGGATGATGGGACAGTCTCGCCGCAGGGCAATGGTGATGGGTCCCCTGACTTTCCGTATTCTTCTGGTCGAAGATTCCGCTTTTTTTGCCGCCGCGGTTCGCCGTCAGATCGAAATCATCGGTGGAATCGTGGTCGATCATGCGGAAACGCTGGCCGATGCCCGCCGGCTGATCGCCGAGCACGGGTCCCATTACGCCCTGGCCGTTCTCGACGTCATCCTGCTGGACATCGACTTCTTCAAGGCCGTCAACGACGAATACGGCCACGATGTCGGCGACACCGTGCTGGTGGCCGTGGCCGACCGGCTGCGTCTGGCCATCCGCGAGACCGACCTGATCGCCCGCGTCGGCGGCGAGGAGTTCGGCATCCTGGCGGTCAACTTGCCGCCCGAGCACGAGGACGCCTATTTCGAGCGCCTGCGCTCGGCCATTTCCGAACTTGCCGTCCCGGTCGACGGCAAAATCATCCGCATCACCGCCAGCCTGGGCGTCTGCACCCTTCCGTTCGACGGATTGAGGGAGATGCTGCATGCCGCCGACACGGCCCTGTACAAGGCCAAGGCCCTGGGCCGGAACCGGGTGGTGCGGGCCACATCCCTTTAGGAAGGAAGCCGTCATGTCCGCCATCAAGACGATCCTGGTTCCCGTGGACGAGTCCACCACCGCCGCCGTGCCGCTGGAAACCGCATTCCGGCTGGCCGATGCCTTTTCCTGCCACGTCACGGTCCTGCATGTCCGGCCCGACCCGACCCTGGCCATCCCGATGGTCGGCGAAGGCATGTCGGGTGCGATGGTCGAGGAGATGCTGGGCATGGCCGAGCGCCAGTCCGGCGAGCAGGCCGCCGCCGTCCGCGCCATCTACGACGCCACCCGGCTGCGCCATCCCCTGCAGGAGGCCAGCGCCCCCCCGGTGGCGCAGGCCAGCTGCTGCTGGGTCGAGCGGACCGGGCGCAGCGAGGATCTGACCGCCTGGCATGGCCGCCTGCACGATCTGATCGTCATGCCCCGCCCCGAGCCCCATGCCGTCGATGGCTCGGCCAGTCTGAACGCCGCGCTGATGGACAGCGGCCGGCCGCTGCTGCTGACCCCGCCCGCCGAGGTGCCGGCCGCGCCGCTGAACGTCGCCATCGCCTGGAACGGCAGCGCCGAGGCGGCGCGGGCCGTGGCCCATGCCGCGCCGCTGCTGGCCATCGCCCACACCGTCACCATTCTGACCGCCGCCGAAAGCGACTGCGACAGCGCGGCCGGACAGGAACTGGCCCAGGCCCTGGCGTGGCACGGCATCCAGGCCGGAACTCGTTCGATTCCCGCCGGCGGTCATGCCGGGCCGGCCCTGCTGGCCGAATGCCGGGCGGTGGGGGCCAATCTGCTGGTGATGGGGGCCTATACCCATTCGCGGCTGCGGCAGCTGATCCTGGGCGGCGTCACCCGCCACGTCCTGAGCCACGCCGAGTTGCCGGTGCTGCTGTGCCACTGATACGAAGCCCGGATGATTCATTCGGGCTTCGTATCCAGCGCCC
>CAJANN010000059.1 GCA_903941095.1 uncultured Rhodospirillaceae bacterium
ACTGGGACTGGTGTCCGTTGTTTGTCAGCGCGCCTGGAAGCTACCGTTGGTCAGCTGGGCTGCCGCTCGCATCTGATGGTGACCATGCCGCCCCCTGTCGATGGGGGCGGTTTCTTTTTGGGTACTGGGATCTGGCCGCCCTCTGATGGCGAATTTTTCTGATTATCGGTGTCTGATCGTCGACCGGGAGCCGTTCATGCGGCGTCTGCTCCGCGAGATGCTGCGCTTTGTCGGCATCGTCGAAGTCGAGCTGGCCGGCGACGGATCGCAGGCGCTGATGATGATCAACGAATCCCCGTTCGACGTCATGGTGACCGAACTGGACCTGCCGGGGATGAGCGGGGCCGAACTGATCAACCGCATCCGGCGGTCGGTGCATGTCTTCGACAATGCCATTCCGATCATCGGCTATACCGCCACCATCACCCCCGGCCTGGTGGTCGGGGCTCGCGATGCCGGCATCCACGAGATCATGGTGAAGCCGTTTCCGGCGGCGGTGCTGGCCAAACGGCTGGAAGCCGCCCTGGTCAACCCGCGTCCGTTCGTCCGGAGCGGGGCCTATGTCGGCCCATGTCGCCGCCGCAAGGCCAAGCCCGATTTCAACGGCCCGTACCGGCGCGAGGCCGACCGCCTGGCCGCCGAGGCGCGCAGGCGCGCCGCCCTGGAAGCTCAGGCCACAGCGGCGAAAGCCGCCGAGGAAGCCCGTCTGCGGGCGGAAGAGGAATCCCGCCGGCGCGAGGAAGAACTGGCTCGGGCCGCCCGAGCTGCCGCCGCCGCCGCCGAAGCGCCGCGGCCGGTGCCGGCCGACCCCGGGGCGATGACACAGGAAGAGCTTGCCAAGTCGCTGAGGTCTGGCAAAGATCGCTGACACATTCGGCGGTGCAGCAAGGAGCGAAGGCGTCTTCATGGAAATTCTGGACGAGGCGGAAATCCCCCGACGTCGTTCTCCGCCACCGCCACGACGGAGCGGCGGCGGCCGCATGGCGCTGGCCGTCGCCGTTCTGGCCATTCTGGCCGGCGCGGCGGCGTGGCCGTCCATCCAGCCGCATCTGGCGCAATTGTCCGCCTTGCTGGGGGGCCGCCCGGTCGGACCGGGGGCGGTTCCGCCGTCGGTTTCCGCGACCTATCCCATCCTGGGCGACCTGACCGAGAAAGTCGACGCGCTGGAAGCCACGGTCATGCCGCTGGCCATCCGGCTGGATCTGGTCGAACGTCGTCTGGGCGCTGCCGAAGAGCAGATGCGCCGGATGGCCGGGGACCGCGGTCCGACGGCGGCCGGCGACGGGGTCCAGACCCAGAAGCTGAGCGAGGAGCTGTCGCGCCTGCGCGAGGAATTCGACGCCGTGCGCCGCCTGTCCACCGACCAGGGGGGGGCGGTGCGGCTGTCGGCGGCCATCGAACGGACCGAGGCCACGGTGCGCCGTCTGTCTGACCGGCGCGATCACTGGCCGCTGTTCCTGCTGGCGGTGGGCCATCTGCGCGAGGCGGTTGATCGCGGCGGCCCCTACGAGGCGCAATTGCGCGCCGCCGCCGCCACGGCCGATGCGTCGCTGTCCGGCCGGTTGTCGGGCTTGCAGGCCCGTGCCGCCGAAGGGATCGACACCCGGACCGCGCTGTCGCTACGGTTCCGCGACGCGGCCGCGCTTGCCCTGCGCGAGGCGGCGGCGGCCGGAGACGATCCGCTGACCGGACGGCTGCGGCAACTTGCCGGGTCGGTGGTCAGCGTACGACGCAGCGAAGGCGGCGAGGAAGGCATGGCCGGCGCGCTGGCCCGGGCCGGGCGTCTGCTGGCCGAAGGCGACCTTGCCGCCGCGATGGTGCTGGTCCGGGCTCAGACCGGGCCGGGAGCCGAAAGTCTGGCGCCGTGGCTCCAGGCCGCGTCGGCCCGGCTGGCCGCCGATGCCGTTCTGTCCGAACTTGCGGCGGCGGCCATCGCCAAAACGGCTGTCCAGGGTGAATGATCATGATCCTTCGGCTGTTCACCCTGTTGCTGCTGTCCACGCCGGTGATTTTCGCCACCCTGTGGTTTTCCGACAATCCCGGACAGGTGTCGCTGGACTGGCTGGGCTGGCGGGTCGAAACCAATGTGCCGGTCTTCCTGGTCGCCCTGCTGGCGGTGTTCGTGGCGCTGTTCATCGTCGAGCGTGGGCTGGCGGTGACCGCGGGCCTGCCGGTGAAGGTCCGGCGGACCCGCCGGGTCAAGGGACTGGAAAAAGGTCTGGCCGCCTTGGTGGACGCCCTGGACGCCGCTGCCGCCGGGGATGTCGACAATGGCCGCCGCCTTGGCGCCGAGGCGGCGCGGCAGCTGGAGCGCCCCGATCTGGCTGCGCGGCTTGACCGGCTGATGCCCCGTCCGGCTCCGCCGGCATTGCCCGATGCCGCCGCCGTCAAGCCGGCCGAGGCTTCTCGCCCGGCGGCCCGGTCCCGGCAGATGCCGCCGCTACCGCCGCCTTCGGCCGGGGGCATGTTGTCGCGGCTGTTCGGCGGGCGCCGGCATGTGCCGCCCCGGCCGTTCGCCGAACCGCCCCGGCCGGCGGTCCCGCCCGCGGCCGAGCGTACGTCCGCCACGCCCCAGCCCCAGCCCCAGCCCCAAATTCAGCCCTCTTTGCCCGCAACGCCGGAACCGTCCGCGACCCTGGACGAGGCGGCTTTGGCCGAAAAGGTCCGGGCCGGCGCCTGGGACGAGGCCTTGTCCCTGGCCCAGGGCGATATTCCGGCCGCCTTGCGCTGGCGCGCCCTGATTCTGACCGCCCAGGCCGACGCCGAAGCGGCTGCCGATCCGGACCGGGCGCTGGCCCTGGCCAGACAGGCCGTGACCGCCGACCCGGCGGGGCGGGCGGCGGCGCTTCTGGCCCTGCGCCTGGCGGTGGCGGCCGGCGAACGGCGGCAGGCGGAAGCCATTCTGGCGGCGCTGTGGCCGCATGCTCCGTCGCTGGATTACCTGCACGTGGTGGCACCGCTGTGGGCCGGAGAGTCGGCTTCGGCCCGTGCCGCCCGTCTGGAAGCCCTGGTCCGCTCCAATCCCCAGCATCCGGAAAGCCATCTGGCCGAAGGCAGCGCCGCGGTCGAGGCCGCCCAGTGGGGCGCGGCCCGGCGCCATCTGGTGGCCGCCATCAAGGCGGCCCCCGATGCGCGGGCGTTCCGCCTGATGATCGCGGTCGAGGAGCAGGACGGCGCCGACGCCCAGGCCATCGAGATGTGGCGCCGCCGGGAAGCCGAGGCCCTGGCCGTGGCGCGATGGCACTGCACCGCCTGCGCGGCGGAATCTCGGGATTGGGGGGCGGTTTGTCCGGCCTGCTCGGCGGTGGGGACGCTGGCCTGGGAATGGCGGCGGTCAGCCCCGCCAGGCATTGGTGACGAAATACAGGGCCAGGCCGGTCAGGCCACCGACCACGGTGCCGTTGATGCGGATGTATTGCAAGTCGCGGCCGACATGGCTTTCCAGACGGTCGACCAGGGCGTCGGTGCGCCAGCGCATGACCAGATCGGCGATCAGCGAGCCGATGAACTCGCGGCGGGGCACCAATAGCCGCTCGGCGGCGTCGCGCAGCCAGCGATTGACCGAATCCCGCATGGCCGGATCGGTCTCCAGCCGTTGCGACAGGCCAAGGACGGCGTGGTGGACCACCTCGTTGACGGCCTGCGGATCGGTGGCCAGATGGCCGTACAGGGTGTCCCAGGTCTGTTCCAGATAGGTTTCGATGGCCGGATCGGCCAGGACGCGGACCTTGATCTCTTCCAGGCGCTGCACGAAATCCGCCGAGCTGCTCATGGTTTCGGTGAAGCCGCGCAAGGTGGAATCCAGTTCCAGGCGCCAGGGGTGGCCCGGCTTGCGCAGATCGCGCAACACCTCGTCGATTCCTTTGATGACGGCGTCGGCCAGGCGGGATTCCACCCAAAGCGGCATCCACTCGCCGCAGCGTTCGGCGACCTTTCGGCGGATGAAGGGCTCGTGCCGGCCGACGAAGTCGCGGACGGCGTCCAGCGCCACGTCCAGCAGCGACTGGTGGTAATTCTGCTCGGCGGCGAATGACAGGACCCCGGCCATGCGGCCCGGCGTCACCACCAGATCGACGCCCTTGCGCAAGGCGGCGCCGACGGTGCCGCGCAGCCGGTCCTCACCGATGCTGCCCATGATCGGCGGCAGGGATTCCGCCACGCGGCGGGCGATGGTCTGCGACGTCTGCGGCTGGGCCAGCCAGCGGGCCAGCCGGCCCGACGGGTCCAGTTCCTCCAGCCGCTGGGCCATCGCCGCCGAGGCCAGCAGGTTGTTGGCGACGAAGCGGCCGATGGCGGCGGCGATGCGGGCATGATTGCCCGGAATCACCGCCGTGTGGGGGATGGGAATGCCGAAGGGATGGCGGAACAGCGCCACCACGGCGAACCAGTCGGCGATGGCGCCGATCATCGCCGCCTCGGCGAAGGCCCGCAACGGCGCAAGCTGGGGCAGGCGCTCCTCGAAGATCAGGCTGCCGACGAACAGGGCGGTCACCAGCGCCAGAAGGCCGGTGGCCACCCGCCGCATGCGGCGGATGTCGCGCAGCCGGCTGGGCAGGCTGTCGTCGGGGGGCGGGGGCGCGTCCAGGGCGTGCATGGGATGTGGTCTCCGGTTCCGGTTCATCCTTACTTCCCGGAAGCCGGGCGGTAAAGTCCCGTCGCGCGCAAGGCCCGGAGGTGGTTGGCAATGCAGGCTTTGCCGTGGATGTTCATATCGCTGGACAGCGCGGAAAACCGCCAGTTCATGCAGAGTCGTGCGGGGGGGGGGCGGAGAAAGTTAGGGTGGTCAATCCGGCGACACGTTGCTATAGTCCCGCCGCTTGCAAGTGGGGGCACATGGCATCCGCCGAGGTTCAGTCGCATCAGCGTAACGCGCTCTATCTGCTGTCAGCGATGTGCATGATCTTCATGACACTCGGGGTGGCGGTGCAGCCGTTGTTCCTGCGCAACGTCCTGGAAATTCCGTTCGAACAGGCGGGGGCCATCAACGCCAACGTCCAGGTGGTGACGGAAGTGCTGGACCTGTTCGTGGTCGGCTATTTCGGCTATCTGTCCGACCGCCTGGGGCGGGTGCGGATCATCGTCGCCGGCTTCCTGGTCGCCGCCGCCGGGGCGCTGCTGGCGCCGGCCAGCATCTGGTTCGGCGTTGCAGCCGGGGGTGCCCTGGCCGTCTATTACCTGTCCCGCGTGGTGATGTCGCTGGGGGCCAGCGCCGTATGGCCGCAATTGTCGGCCCTGGCCGGCGATTTCAGCACCGACCGCACCCGGACGGGAATGATTTCCAACACCGCCTTCATGATGGCGTTCGGCGTGACCCTGGTCTATGCCGTGCTGATGCAGATCCCGAAGAATGCCGGGGTGGTCGCGACCATGCTGCTGACCGCGGCCGTCGCCGTCGCCGGGGCCTGGCTGGGCAAGGCCTTCCTGGTCGACATCGCCCCGCGCACCCAGGAAGCGTCGGTGCCGTGGCGGGTGATCTATGGGCTGGTCCGCTCGGAACCCAGGCTGCGCCTGGCTTTTGCCAGTTCTTTGTTCGCCCGCAGCGACATGGTGTTCATCGGCCTGTTCATGATGCTGTGGTTCATCTATTTCGCCGATCTGGTCGGTGTCCGTCAGGAAGAGGCGGCGGCAAAGGCCGGAATCCTGATCGGCGCGATGGGCGGCATCGTCCTGGTGACGATTCCGCTGTGGCGCGTCCTGATCGACCGCTATGGCCGCATCCAGGCGGTGGCGTCGGGCATGACCATGTCGGCGCTGGGCTTCATCATGCTGGGCTTCGTCGTCGATCCCTTCGACTGGTTCATCATGGTGCCGGTGGCCCTGGTCTCGGCCGGGCAGGCCGGGTGCTTCGTGGCCCCGCAGATTCTCACCGTCGACCATTCTCCCCGCGATATGCTAGGGTCGGTCCTGGGGGCGTTCAACGTCACCGGGGGGTTGGGGATCATCTTTTTCGTCCAGATTGGCGGCATCTTGTTCGATGTCATCGGGCCACCGGCGCCGTTTGTGTTCAGCGGCATCGGGAATCTGTTGGTAGTAATCTATGCCTTAGGTATGCTGCGATCGGAGCGGCGGCGCGGTCCCCAGGCGGAAGCAGCCGGCTAGGGGCGTTGCAAGTGGAGAGAACCTCATGCCAAGTGTGATTTTCGGATTGTTGGCGCTGGCGCTGGGATTGTGGGGTCTGACCGCCTGGTGGTGGTCGGTGACCGAGTTCCTGCGCGGCGCCCTGCCGATCGTGCTTATCGGGTTCGGACTGGTGGCTCTGGCCGCCGGCGTTCAGACCGTGCGCGAGCCCAAGGGGCGCAAGGACAAGGCGTTCGATATCGAAGGCAATGACTGATGGCGGATACCGATCTCGGCATTGACGATGTGGGCGGGGCGCATCCCGCCTGCTCGAAGGACCTGAAGCGTTACTTCTACCTGATCGGTGTGGTGGCGCTCATCATCCTGTTCGGGGCCATCGTCTGGCGTCAGACGTCCGGAAACGGATTGAAGCTGAGCACTCTGATGGCGCAGTTCAGCCGGGATTCGGTCGCCAACGCTCCCGTCGGCGCGGCCGGGACGGCTCCGGCCAAGCCGGCCGCCGTGGTGGCCGGACTGCCCGGGGGCATCCTGGCGGCGGCGCCGTCGTCGGTCGCCGGACTGGCCACCCAGCCGCCGTTCGTCCAGGCCGACGTGCCGGCGACATCGGGCACCTTCTCGAACGTGGTGTCGGTGCTGCGCAACAGCGTGGTCAGCGTCAACGCCTCGTCGGCCAACGGTCCGGCGGTTCCCGATCCGGCGGCCATGCTGGGCGGTGCCGTGGATGGCCAGATGCGCTTCGCCTCGCCGCTGACCCGTGCCGTCGAGAATATCGGCACCGGCGTGGTCGTGCGCAGCGACGGCTACATCCTGACCAATTTCCACGTGGTGCGCGGGGCAAACTCGGTATTCGTCACCGTGCAGGACGATTTCGGTTCCAGCCGTTATTCGGCCGACATCATCAAGATGGACGAGGCGCTGGATCTGGCCCTGCTGAAGGTGGCTCCGAAGGCGCCGCTGTCTCCGGCCGTGCTGGGCGACAGCAATGCCGTCAACGTCGCCGACGAGGTGATCGCCATCGGCAGCCCGTTCGGCCTGGACATGACCGTCAGCCGCGGCATCATTTCCGCCAAGCGCAAGTCGATGGTCATCGAGGGTGTGACCCACACCAACCTGCTGCAGACCGACGCAGCCATCAACCAGGGCAATTCCGGCGGTCCGCTGGTGGCCCTGAACGGCGCGGTGATCGGCATCAACACCGCCATCTACACCCCCAACGGCGCCTTTGCCGGCATCGGCTTCGCCGTTCCCAGCAATCAGGCCCGCATGTTCGTCCTTGACGAAATCGCCACCTTGCCGGTCTCCACCGCCGAGGGGCCGTCGCTGGGGCTGGTGGCCTTCCCGGTGCTGGCCGCGGCTCCGCGGGGGGGAATCGGCGCCGCCGGTCCGGCCATCGCCGCCGGCGCGCCGGCTCCGCACGCCGACGGCCGTGAGAACATGGATTGCACCTTGTGCCACGACATCATCGGCGGCCCCGCCGCCGCTCCCGGCATGCCGGCGCGGCGCATGGGGACAATGGCGGGGGGCATGCCCGTGGCCGCCCCCAACGTGCCGCCGCCGCCGATCGCGGTGGGTACGGCGTCGCCGCACACCGATGGCCGCCAGAACATGGATTGCGCCATGTGCCATCAGATGCTGCCGGGCAGCCCGCGTCCGCGCGGCCGCGCCGTGGCCGCACCGAACGTGCCGCCGCCGCCGATCGCGATGGGGACCCCGTCGCCGCACACCGATGGCCGCCAGAACATGGATTGCGCCATGTGTCACCAGATGCTGCCGGGCCGTGCGGCCCAGGGCGGCATGGCCGTGGCGGCTCCCGGCGCCGGTGGCGGCTATCAGTTCGCCGCCCCTCCGGGCAGTCTGGCGATGAACGTGGTCGGTCCGCAGGGGCAGGCGCAGCATGGCCGGGGCCAGTCGGTCCTGGGGGCCACGCTGACCCCGCTGTCGCCGACACTGGGACAGCAGACCGGGCAGATGGCCGGACGCGGCGTCCATGTCGGCGCCGTGGCTGCCGGGACTCCGGCGGCGCAGGCCGGCCTGAAGCCGGGCGACGTTCTGGTCAAGGTCGACGGCCGTCCGGTCCGTGCCCCGCATGAGGTGATGGCCCTGCTGTCGGCCGTGACTCCCGGGTCGTCGGTCCGTCTGGGCGTTCTGCGGGAAGGGGAACTGCGCGGCATGCAGATCGTGGTCGGACCGGCTGGTCTGGCTGCGGCCGCTCCCGCCGGCATGGCTGCGCCGCAGCCGGGCATGCCGCCGGTGGCCCAGGCCATGCCGCCGATGGCTCAGGGCATGCCGCCGGTTGCCGGCGCAAGGCCCGCAGCCCCGCGGATTCCGACCGAGTTCAACTGGCAGGGGCTGGAGATCGAGACCTTCCAGACCGTGCGGCCGATGCCCGGCATGGCCGCACAGCCGCCGATGCCGCCGGTTCCGGCCAAGGGCGCGGTGGTTGGCGAGGTTCTGGTCGGTTCCCGTGCCGCTCTGGCCGGTCTCAAGATGAACGACGTCATTCTTGAGGTGAACAACCGGCCGGTAGGGACGGCGGCTCAGCTTGACGCGGCCATCAAGGCGGCCACCGCCTCGGGGCAGGCGATCCTGCTGAAGGCAAGCCGCAACGGCCAGGAATTCATGGTCGCCATGTAGCTCGTGCTGCGCGCGGGTACGGTGTTTGTTGAGAGGACATGATGGCGTCAAAAGACAAAGGGCAATCCGAAGGGGCGGACGACCGCAAGCGGTCCCGCCAGAAGCTGGAGGATATCGGCGAGCCGGTGGTGGTTTCGGTTCAGACGCCGCTGCCGCCGCCCGAGCCGGCTCCGGCCGCCCCGGCCGGGGAGATGTGGGTCAAGCTGCTGGACCAGTCGCCGTGGTCGGCGAAGCCCGGGCGTGGTCTTTCCGAAGGAAGCGGGACGCCGACCATCACCCCGCGCGCCTCGTTGGGGCAATTGGGGGCCGGGCTGATGACCGAGACGGTGTGGAACGCTCCGCGCCGCGAGACCGAGGTTCCGGCGGTGGCCGAGGCTGCCGCCGCGCCCATGCCGGTCGAACCGGCGGTGTTCGACATCGATGAGCGGCAGCCGTCGCAGGATGACGAGATCCGGGTCGAGGCCGTTGTCCCGCTGCAGGCCGCAGTGCTGGCCCCGGCTCCGCATCCGGTGGACCGTTTCGCCGATCTGGTTGCGGCTTCGGAACTGATCAGCCGGCGGACCCAAACGGTGGAGCCGCCGTCGGTGGTGGAACCCGCCGCTACGATCGAGGCGGAACTGGTTGTCGAGCCGGAGGTTGAGGCCGCCGCTGCGATCGAGGCGGAACTGGTTGTCGAGCCGGAGGTTGAAGCAGCCGCTGCGATCGAGGCGGACGTGGTTGTCGAGCCGGAGGTTGAGGCCGCCGCTGCGATCGAGGCGGAACTGGTTGTCGAGCCGGAGATTGAAGCCGCCGCTGTAACCGAAGCGGAACTGGATGTGGTTGTCGAGGTCCAGCCGGTCGATCGGTTCGCCGAGCTGGTGATCGCTTCGGATCTGGTCAACCGCCCCATACCCGCCCCGATTCCGGCCAAAAATACGATTCCGGCCCAAAATACGATTCCGGCCCAAAATCCGATTCCGCCAACGAAGGCAAAGGCTGCCGAAGCGACCAGGGAAATCCCGGTCGAGGATCTGGTCGGCGGCGTCGTCAGCATGGTCGGTTCCGGTGTGCAGGGGGTGTTCTCCCTGGGCGGAAGGCTTTTCGACGGCGTGGTCAAGGGCGGGCGTGGCCTGGGCTCGCTGGTCGGTGGCGGAAAACGGAAGTCCGGCAGCGATTGTGGCAGCTGCAGTCCTGCCGACAAGTCCTGCAAAAAGTAATTCGGGTCGATCTGCCGATAACATCGGCTTTCTTCAGTGTGAGATGGAGCGGTCATAATGAGCGGCAGTGAAGGCGGAATGAAGAACAAGCTGTTTCTTGGCATCGATCTGGGCACTTCGCACACCGCGGTGATGTCCAACCGGGGCAAGAAGTTCCTGTTGAAGTCGGTGGTCGGCTATCCGCGCGACGTCATCGGCCTGAAGCTGCTGGGACGCCCCTATGTGGTCGGGGACGAAGCCTTCGAGATGCGCTCTTATCTTGAGCTGCGCTATCCGCTGCAGGACGGCGTGCTGAGCGAGCTGAGCGACCGCGACCTGCAGGTGGCCCGCCATCTGCTCACCCACGTCATCCAGCAGGCCGCTCCGCAGGAAGGCGACGAGATCAACGCCGTCATCGGCGTGCCGGCCCGCGCCAGCGGGGCCAACAAGTCGCTGCTGCTGAAGATGGCCCATGAGGTGGTCAACACCGCCCTGGTGGTGTCCGAGCCGTTCATGGTCGCCTATGGTCTCGACAAGCTGGTCAACGCCCTGATCATCGATATCGGTGCCGGAACCACCGACATCTGCGCCCTGAAGGGTACGGTGCCGGCGCCCGAGGATCAGGTGACCCTGACCAAGGCCGGCAATTATGTCGACGAGCGCCTGCACAACGCCCTGATCGAGCGTCATCCCGAATTGCAGATCAATACCAACGTGGCCTGTTCCGTGAAGGAGATGTTCTCCTTCGTCGGTCCGGTGACGGCTCCGGCCATCGCCGAGTTCCGTGCCGGCGGCAAGCCGGTTCAGTGCGACGTCACCGAGCCGGTGCGGGTGGCCTGCGAATCGCTGATGCCCGAAATCATCGAGAGCATCGAAGGCCTGCTGCGGACCTTCCAGCCGGAATATCAGAGCACGGTGCTGAAGAACATCGTCATCGCCGGCGGCGGGTCGCGTATCCGCGGCATCGGCACCTACATCGAGGAAAAGCTGCGGGCGTACGGCGAGGCCAAGGTGACCTGTGTCGGCGACCCCACCTTCGACGGGTGCCGTGGCGCGCTGCGTCTGGCGGAAGAACTGCCGCCGCAATACTGGAGCCAGTTGGGCGATGTGGCCGGCGGCTGAGCCGGTCCGGCCAGAGGTGGATTTCGGCGCGGAAGGCTAGGTCATGGTATCGCTGGTTATTTCGTTGATTTTCGGCGCGATCATCGTGCTGTTGGCATCTTCCAACGCGCATATGGTCGAGACCCGGCTGGGGCCGCTGACGGTGGTGGCCCCCCATTTCGTCGCCCTTGGAATCAGTTTTTTCCTGGGATTCGCCATTGCCGTGGTGGCGGTTCTGGGGCGTGCGTTGAAGCGTAATGACAAGAAAACCCAGACCAGAAGCCTTGTCATCAAGCGGTGATGACGCTTCTTACCAGGGTCGGAGCAAGGCATGAGGAAGAGTAACTGCGCCGTCTGCGCAAAAAGCATCGGCTGGATCGGCTTGGCACTGAACGCGGTGCTGATGGTGATGAAGGCGTTCGTCGGTCTGATCGGCGGATCCCAGGCCATGCTGGCCGACGCCATGTATTCGCTGAAGGACATGCTGAACTCGCTGATGGTGGTGATCGGCATGACGATCTCCAACAAGCCTCTGGATGCCGAGCACCCCTACGGCCACGGCAAGGTGGAGTTCATCCTGTCGCTGGTGGTTTCGGTGATCTTCATGGGCCTGACCGGCTATCTGATGATCCACGCGGTGATTCTGCTGCTGGATCCGGAGCGTCACCGCACCCCGCATCTGATCGTGCTGTGGGCGGCGCTGGTTTCCGTGGGCGTCAACCTGGCCTTCTATTTCTATTCCCGCTGCGTGGCGGTGGAAACCAACAGCCCGATCATCAAGACCCTGGCCAAGCACCATCACGGCGATGCCACGGCGTCGGGTGCGGTGGCGTTGGGCATCATCGGCTCGCACTACCTGAACATGCCGTGGATCGATACCGCCGTCGCCCTGTGGGAGACCGTCGACCTGCTGCTGCTGGGCAAGGTCATCTTCATGGATGCCTATCGCGGACTGATGGATCACACCGCCGGCGATGCCGTGCGGACCCGCGTCGTCGAGGCCGCCGAGTCTGTTCCCGGCGTCAAGGGCGTGGTGCATCTGCGGGCCCGCTATGTCGGCCAGGACCTGTGGGCGGACATGATCGTCGCCGTCGATCCCGACGAGACCGTCGATCAGGCCCACGAAATCTGCGAAAGCGTGCGGGCTGCCGTCTGCCGCAAGCTGCGCCGCGTCGGATCCTTGCACGTCGCCGCGGAATCCTGGGAAGTCGGCACCACGGTGAAGACCACCTATTCCGAGGAGCCGGTCCAGTTCGACGAGGTCATGCTGGTCAAGGCGGACCGCTAGATGGTTGCGGCCCTGACCATCCTGGTATTCCTGGGGACGTTCGCGGTTTTGTACCGCGGCTCGGAACGCGGGCATATCGTGGTGCTGTCCGGGGCTGCTCTGGTCATGGCCATCGGGACTTTGGGCGGGTCCTACTCGATGCGAATGGTCCTGGATTCCATTTATTTCGAAACCCTGGCACTGATCTTCGGCATGTCGGCGCTGTCGTCGCTGCTGGCCAGGTCTGGGGTGTTCGTCTATCTGGCGGCGGCGACGGCCGGCCGGTCGCAGGGCAGCGCCATGTGGGTTCTGGTGATGATGGCCCTGGTCACCTATGCCATCGCGCTGATCACCAACAGTCTGGCGACGATGGCCGTGGTGGTTCCGGTGACGCTCAGCGTGTGCTATCGCATCGGCCTCAATCCGGTGCCGGTGATGGTGTCCGAGATCATTGCCGCCAACCTGGGCGGAGCGTCGACCATGATCGGCGATTTCCCCAACATGATTCTGGCCACGGCCGGTCAATTGCATTTCAACGATTTCATCGCCGGGATGATGGCGCCCTGTCTGGTCCTGCTGGCGGTGTCGCTGCTTTATTTCGAGATCAAGCTGGCCGGGTGGTCGGTGTCGCCCGGCGCGGCCCATCCCGACTGGCAGGCAAGCGACGATCTGCGTGCTCCGGACGTCAACCTGCGCCTGCTGCGCTCGGGGCTGGCGATTTTCGCGGTGACCGTGGCGGCGCTGATGCTGGCCGGGCGCGTCGATCTGCGGCCCGGCTGGGTGGCCTTTGTCGGCGGCCTGGCCGCCATGCTGCTGGGACGGTTCAAGGACGACGAGATCTTTCCGGCCTGTGGCGGGCAGGACATCTTGTTCTTCATCGGTCTGTTCGTGATGGTCGGCGCCCTGAATTCCGTCGGCGTGCTGGACTGGCTGGTGGACTGGCTGGAAGGCACGACGGCAGGCCATTCGGCGGTACGGGCCGTCCTGCTGCTGTGGATGGCGGCGGGCATCACCCTGTTCGTCGGCGGCGGCACCACTGCGGCGGTGTTCGCTCCGGTGGCGGCGACCTTGCAGCTGGACGGCTACGGCGATGCTTCGTGGTGGGCGCTGGCGCTGGGGATCATGGCCGGATCGTCGGGAGCGTTGTCGGGAACGACAGCCGGGGCTCTGGTGATCAACCAGTACGCATGGTTCATCAAGCAGCATCCCGGCCTGACGGCGGCAATTCCTGGCGGCCACGCATTTTCCCACGGCGAATACATGCGGTGGGGTATGCCCCTGATGCTGATCTTCCTGGGGCTTTCAACCTTGTATGTAATGATGGCGGCAGGGTAACCTGTTGCTTGGGCATGAACGGCAAACTCGTGTGATGGACAATGATTGAGACAGGCGAGACGATGGGCGATCTGCCCAAGAACACGATTATCTTCTGCGAAAGATCGTGGAAGATTCCGTCTGCTATTTTGGCGTTTCTTGTCCTGATTACGTTTGCATGGGGCATTTACCTGCTTCATTCGTATGGTGACGACGATCTGTTCGGTTCCAGCGACGACCTGTCGGTGTCGCAGTTCCTGATGCGCAACGTCGCCATGCCCGACGTCCAGAGGCTGTACTACACCGTGCCGCCGGCGGTGGTCGGCATCGGCAGCGGCGGGGTCAATGCCGGTCCCAGCGCCGCCGGCGCCATCGTCGGGGCCAACGGCTATGTGGTGACCACGCTGCACGCCATCGCCAATCTGCCGGAAATCGATGTCCAGGTGTACACCCCGGCCGGCGTTCGCCGTTTCCCGGCCCAGGTGGTCAAGACCGTTCCGACCCACGATCTGGTTTTGCTGAAGATGCAGACCGCCGAGCGGTTCATGTTCTTCCGCATGGCCAATACCCAGGCGGTGGCGCCCGGGCAGGGGGTCCTGGCTTTCGGCCGCAATATCGGCGGCGCCTCGGTGGTACGCCAGGGGACCGTGCAGTCGGACAATGTCGGCCTGACCGTCGGCGGCGTGCAGATCACCCATCTGATCCGGTCCGACGCGGTCTATAGCTGGGAACAGAACGGCGGCCCGCTGGTCAACGGCCAGGGCGAACTGGTGGGCATCAACATTGCCGCCCGCGGACCGGGGGGCTCTGTCGAGGGCTTCACCGTTCCGGCCCAGGTGGTGATCTCGCATTTCCAGGACGTGCTGAAATTCAAGCTGCCCACGGTGGGGCCGGCGCCGGCTGCCGCGGGGAACGTGGCCGCCGTGCCGGCAGCGGCCGGGTCGTCGTCGTGGTGGGCCAAGGCCCGCTCGGTGGCGGGAACGCCGCCGCAGGCCGCCAATACGATGGGTCTCAATCTGGTGCAGGGCGGCGGTGCGGCCGCCCCGCCGGCCGGCATGGCCGGGACTGGATTGTTCGACCCCGATCATGCCGGCGGCTTCACCATCGCCGGCTATTCCGTTTCCGACATTCTGGGCCTGCTGATGCTGGCCCTGGCCGCCGGCGTGACCGGCGGCATGATGACGATGGGCGGCGGCGTGCTGCAGGTCGCCGGCATGATGGTGTTTTTCGGCTACGGCATGTATCTGATCCGTCCGGTCGCCTTCCTGACCAATATCGTCGTCTATGGCGCCGCGGCGTGGCGCAACAACAAGGCCGAGCTGGTGCAGTGGGACAAGGTGACGCCGCTGATCCCGTGGGGCGTGGCGGGCGTCGTTCTGGGCTATTTCATCGGCAACGGCATCGGTGACAGCGTCGTCGGCATCCTGTTGGGAGTGTTCGCCCTGCTGATGGCGGCCAAGGCCCTGCACGAGATGGCCTATCCCGACCCGGAACAGGACGGCGGCAAGGCCGCTACGGCCGGGCAGGGCGGCGACGAGATCGACGATCTGGTGGCCCTGGCCGAGGGCCGGCCGGCGGCTTCGGCGTCCCGCAAGGGCTTCGCCCTGCCGGAGGGGCCGGTCCGCTCGGTGCTTCTGGGTGTGCCGATGGGACTGATCAGCGGCATCCTGGGCATCAGCGGCGGCGTTGTCGAAGTTCCGCTGCAACGCTATCTCGGCAAGATCAGCCTGCAGAACGCCATCGCCAACAGCTCGGTCCTGGTGTTCTGGGCGTCGGTGGCGGGTGCCGCCGTCTCGTTCCTGCACGGCACCAGCACCGGCCTGATCCATTGGGAGGCCCCGGTGGTGCTGGCCCTGCTGATGATTCCCGGCGCCTATGTCGGCGGCATGCTGGGGGCGCGGCTGATGCGGGTTCTGCCGGTACATGTGCTGAAGGGCATCTATGCGCTGACGATGGCCGCCATCGCGGTCAAGATGCTTCTGGCCCGATAACCCCGGTGACGATCCGATGCCGAACCTGAAGAACATTCTGCTGCTGGTGATCATCGGAGGTCTGGGCCTGTATTTCGCCCTGACGACGCCGCCTCCCGCCACGGTTCCGGCGGCGGCCCCGGCTCCGGTCCCGGCGGTGCAGGCGCTGCCCGCCGCCGCGATGGTGGCCGAGCCGCAGACGGCGATGGTCCCCCCCGCCGCCGAGCCGGTGGCCCCGAACTACGTGCCGCGCAAGCTGAAGGTGTTCGAGGGGCATTGGCAGGGGCTGGACGGCCGGCTGATGACCCGCGAGCTGTCGCGCAAGCTGGGCTTTCCGGTGGGGCTGCAGGGTGTCCTGCTGGGCGAGGTGACGCTGAACGGGGCCAATTCCGGATTCCTGGCCGGCGATGTCATCATCCGCGTCGAGGACATGCCGATCACCACGGTCGAGGAGTTCCAGGAGGCTTCGCGCATGGTGCAGAACCGCACCGAGGCCAAGCTGACGGTGATCCGCAAGGATGAAACCCGGAACGGATCGTACCGGACCATGTCGATGATGTTGCGGGCCGAGGGCGGACTGGGATTCGTGCAGGTTGAAGGGGCGCCGATGATTCAGGCGGGCGACCCGCGGCCGCACAGTTACCGCGGTCCCTGCACCGACTGCCACCCGGTCGGCAAGGGTTTTGAATTGACCCCCGACCCCGACCTGATAAACTTGCCGCCTCCGGCAATAACGCGCGATACGGCCGACAAGGCCATCAGTCCGCACGAGAATAGAGGCCCCTGCGAGGCATGTCACCTCATCAGATAGGGACCGTTTGCTGAGATCTTTAAGGAGAGTGTTGGAATGTCGATGACGTCTCGGGATGTCCTGGAAAATGCCGGCCTGTACGCTCATTACAGTCTGTCCGTGGCCAAGAAGCTGGGCAGCAGTCTGGTCGACGCCTTCCATTCGGCCTTCTCGGTGGATGGCGATGTCCGGCATTCCTTTTATCGCGACAAGGGGATCGCCCACGCCAAGGCCGGCCGGTACGAGCAGGCGGTGACCGTGCTGTCTCCGGTCTGGGCCGAGGATCAGACCGATGGCGAGGTGGCGCTGCATCTGGGCATCGCCTGCGTCAAGACCGACGCTGTCGAGCGTGGCCTGGAACTGCTGGAAAAGGCTCTGGCCGCCACTCCCGACGACATCAAGGTCGTCACCGTCCTGGGTCTGGCCTACGTCCAGACCCAGAAGTACGATCTGGCGGTGCCGCTGCTGACCCGGGTGGCCGAGGCCAATCCGCTGAATTTCAACGTCCGTTTCCGGTTGGGCGTGGCCCTGGACAATCTGGGCCGTTTCCCCCTGGCCATCGACAGCTTCAAGATCGCCGCCGGCATGCGCCCGAACGAGAGCAAGGTTCCGCGCGCCATCGCCTATTGCTACGAACAGATGGGCGAGCACGAGCAGGCCATTCCTTATTTCAAGAAGGCCAACGAACTGGACGGTTCCGCCGGCTGATGCCGGTCTATACGGATGGTGGTAAGTCATGGCGACAGGTAACGCGGATACGGGCGGGGTCGAGATTCTCGAACTGCCGTCGTTGCAGCGGGTCAAGCAGTCCGAGGAATTGCTGGCCAAGTTGTACGTCGTCGAGGAACAGCCGCTGCAGCGCATCGGATCGAGGACCATCAATCTCCTGATCACGCTGTCGCTGGTGTCGGTGCTGACCTTCGTGGCGACGCTGCTGCTGCGCTACAACAGCTTCGTGGTGATGTACGAAGAGGCGCGTTCGAAGCAGGCCAACCTCGAGGCGGCCCTGCAGCGGCGCGACAACCTGTTCGGCAATCTGGTCAAGCTGACGCTGAACCATGCCGCGCTGGAACATTCGATCTTCGCCCACACCTCGGACAAGCGGACCGAAGGCATGTCCGGCGGCCGCGGCAAGGTTCCGGCCGGTCTGGAGGACCTGATCAAGCAGGGCGGTCTGCAGCGGCTGCTGTCGGGCGGGGCCGACGTGCTGGGCCTGTCCAAGCTGATGGCCATCGTCGAGCAATATCCGACCATCCAGTCGGCCGAGACCTACAAGCACATGATGTCGTCCCTGGTCGACATGGAAGACCGCATCGTTACCCGGCGCGAGGAGTACAACACCACCGTCGCCGTCTTCAATGCCGAGATCACCAAATGGCCGTGGGATTATCTGGCCCGCCTGACCGGGTTCCAGCGGATGGAATACTTCCTGCAAAAGCATGAGGCCGATACCCCGGTCATCACGCCGGAACTGTTCCAGCAGCTTCTTCCCCTGGCCCGTGTGCAGGAGGTTGGACAATGATTTGGGAAGCCTTGCTGAAGGGCAGCGCCCTGGTCACCTTCACCCAGGGCGTCATGACCCTGCTTGAGAAGACCTTTGCCGAAGAAATCCTGCCGCATCGGATTTATGGAACCGCCGATGCCGCCCGCATTATCGGAATGGACCGCCGCGACGTCCTGGATCTTGTCCACACCGGCCGCATCAAAGGCACCAAGGTGGACGGCAATTACCGCATCCTGGGCAGCAGCATTTTGGAATATATGAGCC
This sequence comes from uncultured Rhodospirillaceae bacterium, assembly GCA_903941095.1. GTDB lineage: Bacteria > Pseudomonadota > Alphaproteobacteria > Rhodospirillales > Magnetospirillaceae > Magnetospirillum. Next base: position 18,098 of record CAJANN010000059.1, read on the forward strand.
GATGAAATTCGATCACTGCAAAGATTGCCGCGAAGAAGTGGTCTGGTGGGCGTTCTATGTGAACATCTGTCAGACGGCCTTCAAAGGGGTGCTGGGATTTCTGAGCGGCAGCGCCGGTCTGCTGGCCGATTCCCTGCACTCGGGTGCCGATGTGGTGGCGAGCGCCGTCACCATGTTCTGCGTCAAGATGTCCGACAAGCCGGCCGATGAAAGATACCCCTACGGGTATGGCAACATCCAGTACATCTCGTCGGCGATCGTCGGCATGATCCTGCTGTTCGGCGCCATGTTCCTGATGTACGAGTCGGTCCTGAAGATCATGTCGGGCAACCTGGAGGCCCCCAGCATCGTGGCGGCCCTGGGGGCGGCGGTGACCATCGTCACCAACGAGCTGATGTATCGCTATCAGGTCTGCGTCGGCAACGAGAACAACAGCCCGGCCATCATCGCCAACGCCTGGGACAACCGTTCCGACGCGATGTCCTCGGTCGCGGTTCTGGTGGGCGTCGTGGCTTCGGTCATCGGCTTCCCCATCGCCGACACCCTGGCGGCCATCGGCGTGTCGCTGCTGGTGGGCAAGATCGGCATCGAACTGATCAGCGAGTCGGTCAAGGGCCTGATGGACAGTTCGGTGGATGTCGAGATCCTGCAGACCGCTTGGCAGGTGACGATGGAAAACCCGCAGGTTCACAGCATCTATTTCATGCGCGGCCGCAATGTCGGCGAGGAGGTCCACCTGGATATCCGCCTGCGCGTCGACCCGTCGCTGCGCGTCAAGGACAGCACCGCAGTGGCCGAGGCGGTGAAGGCGCGCATCCAGCAGGAACTGCCGCACGCCCGCGACATCCGGCTGTTCGTCAGCCCGGCTCCGATGGGCGAAGCTTCGCCGGCCACGGCCTGATCCGGGTGCGGCGATGAACCAGCGGCTGGGAGAAATGCTGTCACGGTTCAGGGAGATCCTGCTGCCGCAGACCGCTGGGCAGGCGGTTCTGGCGGTGGGCGGGCTGTTCCTGATCGGGGTGGCCGTGGCGGCCCTGCTGCCCGATCGTATCGAGCGGGCCGGCGGAATTCCCGCTCAGACCAACCAGCCGGCGGTCGGCCCCGGCGGTGCCGTGGGCATCGGCGTGGTCATGCCCGGTCTGCAGCCGTTCAAGGCGTCGCCGCCGTTGCAGTTCGGCGGGCGTGTCACCCAGGTGGTCAGCATCGGCAGCGAATTCGGATGGGGGCAGGTCCACATCTGGATCAACGACGGGACGGGAACCCTGCGTGAGATTTCCCTGGCGCCGCAATCCTATCTGCAGCAGATCGGTTGCCCGCCGCTGCAGGGGGCGCGGATCAGCGGAACGGGTTTCCTTTTCGACCCGACCCGCCCCGGTGCCGAACTGTACGCGAAGTTCATCACCGTCGGCGGCGTGACCTGCCGCCTGCGTGACGATGAAGGTCTGGCCCTGTGGCTGAACCCGACCCAATGACGGAAGAGGCCGGAAACCCCTCGCCGGCCGCTGGCGGCCGGTGGATGACCTTTCTGACGCTGGCGCTGCTGGCGGCCATTGCCGTGGGCCTGTTCTGGGACGGCGTTCCCGACAGTCTGGCCGGTCTTTCGTCGGTGCGCCGGGCCGAGGGCATGATGCTGGGGCGGCTGCCGCTGCCGACCGAGCCGTCGATTCTGAGCCCGGTGGACAAGCTGTTCGCGCCGAAACCGCGCTACAAGCTGATGACCATTCAGCACATTCCCCCGGTCAGGCCGGGCACCGGCATGCCGCATCCCTTCGTCGGAGACTGCAAAAACTGTCACCTGTTCGTCGGCGGCCCGCCGGCGGGAAGCCAGTTCAAGACGCCCTATGGCGCCATGCTGGAGAACCTGTCGAAGGTGCGCAAGCTGGGGCCGCCGATCCTGCCGACGTCGCGCCAGCCGCATCCGCCGGCCGGGCGCTGCATCAAGTGCCATGACATTGTCGTCAAGGTGCCGTCCGACCCCCGCAGCGGAGTCCGCTGGCGGCTGTAATACGGAACCCGAATGATTCTTCGGGTTCCTAAGCCCTCGCCGGGCGGCCGCATCCGCGGCCTTGGCCGCGCCCTTGGGCGCTGGATACGAAGCCAGAATTAATCTCCGGGCTTCGTATAGCTCCCCTCCGTTCAAGACGGGAGGACGGTTTTGCGCATACAGGCGATCATCAACATCCGGGCGGGTACGGCGGCGCACTTGCCGGCCAAGGCGTTGCGCCGGACTTTGACCAGGGCCTGGGCCGGGGCGGGGCATGACGGGCAGGTGGTTCTGGCCGAGGGCAAGGATATCGGCCGGGCCGTTCGTGCCGCCTGTGCCGACCCCGCCGTGGATGCGGTGGTCATCGGCGGCGGCGACGGTTCCGTTTCGCGGGCTTTGGCGGCTGTGGCCGGAGCCGGCAAAAGCCTGGGAATCCTGCCGCTGGGGACCATGAATTACGTCGCCCGGGAACTGGGTATCCCGTTCGATCCGGCCGCTGCCGCCACGGCGCTGGCCGCAGGCCGGTCGATGCGGATGGATCTGGGCCGCGTCAACGGCCGCCTGTTCATGATCCGCGCCTGCCTGGGCCTGCTGCCGGAATTCATCCGCGGGCGCGACGCGGTACGCCGGCAGAAGAAGGGCGGCGTTCTGGATGCGGCCCTGGCCGGGATTTTGCGGGCGGCCTGTGCCTATCCCTTGCATCGGATCGCAATGGTCGGCGAGGCCGGGCGGGAAGATCTGCTGAGCCCCTTCGTCATGGTTTCCAACAATCTGTGCCGGGACGGCGACCCGCTTCTGGTCAGCCGGCAACGGTTGGACGGGGGTGTGTTGGGGGTCTATGTCGGGCGTGACACCGACCCGCTCGGCATGGCGGGAATCGGGGTGCAGGCCTTGCTGGGACAATGGGCCAGCAACGGGCAGATGTCGCGCGGCAGCGGGACGTGGCTGGAAATTCATGCCGACGATCCGCTGCTGTGCCTGTCCATCGACGGCGAGATCGAGGAGATGGCGCCGCCCCTGCGCTTCGACAGCATGCCGGGGGCGGTGCGGGTGCTGCTACCGGGCTGACCGGCCGCTGCGGTCCAGTGCCGTCCGGGCCGCCTGCAGTTCGGCATAGACGTCGTTGACGGCACGGCGCAGGGCGGACAGCTGCGATTCCAGGCGGGCGGCGCGCCGCCGGTGGGCTTCCCCCTGCTGCAGGCACATTTCCATGATGATGCGGGAGCGGGCGGCTGCGCCATCCGGGGGTGCTGCGGCCCCTTCGCCGCCGCCCAGCACGTCATTCAGGGTCTGCCAGGCCTGGAAGGTTCCGCCATGTTCGCTGCAATGGTCGACATTGGCCAGGATGGCGCCGGTCATGCGGGTCAACTGGGCGATGGCCAGACGGGCCTCCTGGGCGGCGCTTCCGGGGGCGTCGGGCGGGATGGCGTCGCAGACCTCGGTCAGCTTGACCAGAAAGGTCTCAAGCTTGCGAAGGTTGACCGCGGCAATGGGGAGAAGGGTCTGTTGTTCCATATCGAGCCGGCAGGTTAAGGGCGCAACCTTAACACGGACAGCTCATTGCGCAATAATGCTGCGACCGATTATCAAGGCGGCGACGGATCAGCCGTCCTTCCGGCCGCCCCTCTGCAGGATTGCCGCCATCACATCGGATTGGGAGGCGGCCTTGGGGTCCGGCCTGACCGCCTGCTGGGCGGCAAGCTGGGTCTGGCGTCTGGCCAGAATCTCGTCCGGGGCGGCGGGGGGCGTGTCCGAGGATGCCGGGCGGTCGATCGCGCGGGTCAGGGTGGCGACTTTCCTGGCCGAGGAAACAAGATCGTTGATGATGCTCAACGCTTCCGATCTGGGGTCGTCGCTCATGGGCGTTCTCTTTTATGCGAAAAATCGGGCAGGACGATGGAACGGGATTCAAGGTCGATGACCGCGGTGACGATCTGTGCCGCCTTGGCCAGTGTCGCGGTCATGGTGTCGTTCAGCGGTTCCACTCCTTCCAGGGACTGCA
>CAJANN010000060.1 GCA_903941095.1 uncultured Rhodospirillaceae bacterium
GGCCAATTCAGCTTGGCCGACGGCATCCATGGTAATGGCGCCATACAGCTCTTTCTTGTTTGGATGAGGTCCCGGCGGCAAAATCCGAACCGACTCAAGCCGATGGCTGAGATGGATTGGCCCGTTGCTGTCCAGAGCTGCGAGCAGATCGCCATATGCAGCCAGTCCGGCCATCGCGGTTCCGTGAGCCCGGTGATGAGCCACATTGTCGCCCTTCGGCCAAGCTGGTTGCCACGCGTGCCAATCACCGACATCCAGGATGTTCGCCAACAAGGGATGAGCACGGTTGACGCCAGTGTCGAGGACGCATACCGCAGGGGCATCGGGTGGGGGCAATTGAACGCGACCAAGGACATCGTCGCTCCAAAGCCGTTGTTCGGCAGCGTCGATCTGGTCGACAAAGAAATGCGGTGTTTCCTGCTGTCGGCGCAGCTCCGCAATGGCGCCGGTCATATAGCGCAGCCGATCGATATCCTCGGGCATTCCACGAACTGCGGCCACCAGCCGATCCGGGAACCGCAAGATACGGTCACCACGGACCAGTCCCAATTGCTCCAACGCTGCGAGAAATTCATCCTCCGCAGCATCCCGCACCCAAATTTCCCACCAGGCGATCTGTCCATGAAGAGGAAAGTGCCTTGGATCATCGGTCCAGAGGCGTATCAGGCTTGCCGCCTGAATATCCTCGATACCTGCAATCAACGATGCATGGCTTGGGTTTCCGCCACGCGTTAGCTTGGTGATGTATTCCTGGATCTTGCGGGCGAAGAAGCCTTCCTTGCCCTGGGGCACGAACACCGTGGCTTCAAACACACCCTCGACCGTTTGGGCATGAACGACCTCGATGCCATCAGACGCCTTCTCCAAGCGATCAATGGGCAGCTCATAGTCGGGCGCTGCGCGAAATGTCAGATAGATGCCGGTCGAGGCCTGCTCCAAGCCAACCAGCGATGCCGCCGCCTCGTCCTGCGCGGATTGAACAGCCTCCCCAAGACGGGCACGCATCCGTTGGCCATGGCCACGACGGTCCCGTTGCGGGGGCTCTGCACCGCGACCGCTTGGCGCCCGATAGAGTTTTCGCTCACCGTAATTGGACGGAAAGAGATGAGGGAGATCGCGCGGCTTATCCGCCATGGCAGTCCTCGACGCTCAAAAGTTATGCGCGTTGAGATTGCCTTCTCCCAGCAATTGCGTCCAGCAGGTTTGCGGTGAACACTTGTTCAGTATCGTTCAGGACCGCCGTCTTGGCCGCTTCAAGACAGGCGCGAGTGATGTCCGCCTGACTGAGTCCTTCGGCAGCGGAGAGGACCGCAGCCCAATCCAATTCCTCGACATTGAACGCCGCCAGCCGATTTTCGATGACACGACGAATAGCCTCGGACTTTGGCAGGTCATAGCTGATGACGTCATCGAAACGTCGGAACAGTGCCTTGTCGAGAATTTCCGAATGGTTCGTGGCACCGATGATCAGGCTATCCGTGCCATCGGCTTCGAGAAACTGGAGGAACGAGTTAAGCACGCGGCGTATTTCCCCGACATCATTGTCGGTAGCCCGCTGTGCACCAAGGGCATCAAACTCGTCGAACAGATAGACGCCCCTCGTCTCGGAAATGGCATCGAATACCAGCCGGAGCTTGGCGGCGGTTTCACCCATGAATTTGGTGATCAGCCCATCCAGGCGGACGATGAACAACGGCAAGTGCAGTTCCCCGGCGAGGGCTCGCGCCGTCATGGTCTTACCCGTACCAGGGGGGCCGACCAACAGCAACTTGTGGCGAGGAACCAGTCCATGCGCCCCAAGCTTGTCGCGCTGCCGCTGTTCCAACACGACCCTATGGAGACGCTCGACATTTTCGTCGGAGAGAACGAGGTCGGACAAATGTTCGTCAGGGAAACTGGCGCTCAGCAGACTGGCCAGATCGCCCTTGGGCTGAACAATGGGAACGGGGCGGCGAGCATGGCTGATGCTGGCCGGTCGGGCCTTGGCCTTTTCAATCAAGTCCTTGAGCTGCCGGGCAACATCTCGGTGCCCCTGACGGGCTTCATGGGCAGCCACCTGCATCGCCACCGCGAGGAACTGCTCGTCCTCCTCGGATACGAAGCTGCGCACCAGCGCAAGAATTTGATCTGCCGTCGCCATCAGGCGATCCTACCCGTTTAAATATATTCACCCGTATTGTAGCGCATCAATGCGGTGCAAGTGGTTAACGCATTTGATGTGCCGAGGGGTTGAATCATCTTCATGGGGGATGAGTCAACTGTCTGTTTCAAACTCCCGATCAGGGCGTGGACCAGCCAATGCAGTTCGCGGGTAATTAAAAACTCCCCGACAGGTACCGACAGAATCAATCCCCTGGCAGCTTCCCATCCTTCTGCCTCATGGTAGCAGCGTCCATTTCCATCCGGGCGACGGCGGCGTCGAGTTGCGACTTCAGGCTGGGCTTGTCCTTGGCAGGGGCTTGCCTGAAGCGGCGCAGCAGATCCTCGGCCTCGATCAGTGTCGCGCTCGCCCCTGGGGATGGATTGGTTCCCAGGCGCAGGCGCATCACCTCCAGATCGACGGCGCGGTTGGACGCGTAGACCTCGTCCGGATTTGACCTGGGCTTATCCGCGGAAATGGCGGTCAGCGGTGACAGCAGAGTCAGGATGGCCAGTGCCAAGGGCAATTTTTTCATGACGATTTCCTCTCCTCGATTAGAAACCCCATTCCCGGATCAGCACAGCGGTGGCGGAGCGTAGGGCGGTTCCCATCAGGGATTGGCGCTCTCCCTCCATATGGACCTGCCCACGCACCGGCGCAGCCACTTCTTGCGCCTGAGCGAGGGTGAGACGGACGCGGTAAAGGGCGTGGTCGGGGACCAGCGTCTTGTCGGAGAACCGGGCCGGGATGGCGCCACCATATTGGGTCGCCAGGGCCGGTTCGGTCAGGGATTTGACGGCGACGCGGTCGATGGCGGCGATGGCGGCCGTGATGGGGGCTCCGCCGTTTTCCGAGATAAACGCCGCTGAAGCACCGATTGCGATGCGCGGCAAATCGGCTTCGGCCACATAGGCTTCGACCTGGGCCCCGGATCGGATGCCCAGGATCGCTTCGCGCGAATTGATCCACTGGCCGGGTTGCAGCATGGGCGATACATCGGTGATGGTGCCGCCGATGGGGGCGACAAGCCTCAATCGCGCCAGATCGGCCGACAGCGCTGTCTTTTCGGCCAGGGCGGCGGCCAGTTCCTCGGTAATGGCCTGGCTGCGAGAACGGAAAGTCTCGTCGAAGCCAATGGCGGAGAGTTCGTATTTCAGCACGCCGATGCGGCGTTCGACTTGCTCCAGGCGGTGGCGGGAATCGGGGTTGTCCAGGTTCGCCAGGACAGTTCCTGCCTCGACCATTTGCCCTTCTGACTCCGTCACCGCTTCCAACACGGCGGCCGACGGCGCATAAATCGCAACATGCTGGTCGGCTTTCAGGATGGCCGGGGCCGACACCCGTCCCGACCACGGCACGATCAGCAGCAACAAGGCAGCCAAGCCAAAGCCCAGCGGCCAGCGGGTCCTTTGGCTGGCGCGAATGGCGGCGCCGCGCTTGCGCCATTCCCCGAACTCGCCCAAGAACGGCCGCAGCACGAACCATCCCATTTCGACCACGAACAGCACCACGCCCACCACCTTGATGAAGAAGTGGTAGACGAGGACGGCGATGCCGAAGAACAGCGCCAGGCGGTAAATCCACACCGCCCAGGCAAAGACGATCATCCAGGCCCTGGTTGCGGCGGGAAGGTTTTCGGGGACAGGTTCGCCCAGATCGAACAGCATTTCGCGCAGATGCCAGCGGGCCAGAGCGAAACTACGCGGATGCAGGTTGGGCTGGTCCAGGGCGTCCATGGCCAGGAAATAGCCGTCGAAGCGCATGAACGGGCTGAGGTTGATGGCGAGCGACGAAATCAGCGTGGTGACCGCCAGGGTGAAGGCGATGCCCTTGGCCGGGCCATCAGGCAGCAGGCCCCAGGCCAGAACCGCCCAGGCGGCGATGGTCATTTCTGCCAATATACCGGCGCGCCACCCACCATCAGGCGCTGTCGGCGGTCGGTCAGCTTCCAGGCGTCGTTGACGTCGGTGTAGAGCATGGGCCACAGCACCAGGAAGGCCACCCCCATGGTCGGCACCCGGCAGCCATAGGATTTGGCGGTGAAGGCATGACTCAGTTCGTGACAGGCCTTGGCGAAACCCAGGGCGATTCCGAAGGTGGCCAGACCGCTGAGGGAAAAATGATCGACAAAGGTGGCGGCGAAGCTTTCCCACTGGCGCATGACCATGATCATGCCGAAAAGCAAGGCCACCAAGGTGGCGAGGCGAAACGCCCGGCCGCCCATCCAGACGGCGAACGGAAGGGCCTTGTCCAGCAGCGCGTCGGGGCGCACCAGCGGCACCCGGAAGAACAGATATATGGTGCAGCAGCCAGGTCAGCCAGCCGGTCTTGGCGGCATCATGGATCGCCAACAGGCGATCCACATCCTTGCCGGTTTCGGTCTTCAGCAATCCGCCTCGGGCTAGGAACTCGACCACCTCGCCCACATCCTCGGCGCCGACCTCCAGCACGGTCTCGCTTTCCACGGACTCGGCCACGCTTTGCGCTTCCCCCAGATGCCAGCGGCTGAGGATTTCGAAGGCGGGCCAGGACAGGCGGAAATAGCGGTTGGCCAGCGGGTCGTGCAGGGTCCAGGTGGGGCCGCCGTCATGGGCGGCAGGCCCCGGCAGCACCGCCAGATCGTCACGCAAGGGCGGAAGTGCGGCGGCCAACATGGCCGAGAACCCCACGAACTGGCGGATGGTCGCCAAGGGACGGCGGAACGCCCACCACACCAGGGGCACGGTGTCACCGTCGATACGGGCGATGCCTTTCAGGCCCAGGCGGGGCTTGTCCTCGCCGTCGGCCAGGGTGGCGCGGACGCGATGGGCGATGGTGGAATCGGGGCGGGCCGAGGCCTCACAGGCGATGGATCGCACCTTGGCCTTCCTCGGCGACAAGGGCGCGGTGTTGAGGAACAGGGTCAGCGGCCCGCCGATTTTCACTTCGCCGACATCAGCCACCGAGACCCAGGCTTCCACCTCGGTGTCGGTTTCATCGGCCACCGCCATTACCTTCTCCCCCCCCACCACCGGACGGCCGATCCAGTCGGAGACGTCGTCGAACACGGCGATGCCCGCCTTGGGTGCCTTGGCGGTGATGCGGGCCAGTTGGCTTTCCAGCAAACGGGCCTCGGCGGCTTTTTCCTCGGCCTTTCCGGCCAGGATCGCCACCTGCGCCTTGGCCTTGGAATCGAACACCATGGCCTGGGCGGCCTGGCGGTACTCCGCTTCCGCCGTGGCGTGCTGTTGGCGGGCCACATCCAGACGGCCGGAAAGCGTGGTGGCATCCAGGGCGAACAGCGTGTCGCCTTCCTTGACCGCCTGATTGGGCTGGACGGCGATGTTGTCCACCACCCCATCCAGCGGGGCACGGACGATGACTGGGTGGGCGGGCACGCTTTCCGCTGGAGCCAAGACCGAGCCGGTGACCGGGAACAGCAGCACCAGCAGGATTGCCGCCGCCAGCATCCATTTCCTGCGCCCTTGGGGGATGGGCAGCTTCAGACGCTTGGGCGTCAGCGCCTTCCGCGCCATGCCGGCCAAATCGGCCAGACGTTCCAGCAGGGCCAGCTCTTCCGGCTTGAAGGGCTCCTCGCGGGCGAACAGCAGGACAGCGTCACCAGCGGGCAGAAAGGCGGCATGGGGCGGCAGCCATTCCGCCCATTGGGTCCGCACGGCCTCGGGGACTTCCGCCGCACTGAAGGGCGTCGGCGCGACCACCGTGACCGCGCCGAACAGCTTGTCCAGCCACAGTACGTAAGGGGAATTGGCTTCCACATTCGCCGCTCCCGACAAGGCCGCGACCTTGCCGTCCCACAGCACCGCTTGGCGATAGGCGATGAGTCCATGGCCCAGGTTGAGGGCGGCGAAATCCACCTCGATCGGACGCTTGGCTTTGAGGATACGGTGTTCCAGCTCGAACTAGGCGAGGACCGGGTCGGTCATGGTTTGCCCTCGGTTGCCGGAAGCTCAACGCGCCAGTCGCTGCGCTCCGTCATGGCGGCGACAGCAAGACCTTGCCGGACATGCCCGCCGCCAATTCGGGGAAATGGCCGCCGATGGCGCCGGTGACCTTGACCGACTGGCTGACCGGGTCGATGCGGGCGCCGACACGGGTCAGCTTGACCGGATAGGCTCTGCCGGTCTCGTCGATGGCCACCTGGAAGGTGTGCCCCGGCTTCAGCCACACCAGCCATTTGCTGGGAATGACGAAATCGAGTTCCAGCACCGAATCATCCAGCACGTCCAACAAGGGCTGGCCAGGCTGGACGTATTGCTGGGAACGCACCTTTTGCTCGACCACCCGGCCGTCGAAGGGGGCCGGGACCGCGCATTTGGCCATCACGGCCTCGCTAGCCGAGACCTTGGCGCGGGACTTGTCGCGTTCCGACTCGGCCACCTCGCTTTCCAGCTTGCCGATGGTCTGCAATTCCAGCAGCCGCTTGTTGACCGCCACGGTCTTGTCAGCGGCCGATAGGGAAGCCCGTGCTTCCGCCAGTTGCGCCCGCTGGATCGAGCAATCGAAGGCGACCAGGGTTTCACCCTTCTTGAAGCGGTCGCCCTCGCGCACGGCGACCCTTTCCACCTTGGCCCCGATCTCGGCGGCCAGGGTGGTGAAGTCGCGAGGAGAAAGCTGAGCCCTCAATTCCTGTGCCTGGGCAGTTGCGCCAAGGCACAGGAAGGCAATGGCCAGCTGGGAGGCCCGAATCACCGGGTTGCCGCCTGGGCGGCTGAAAGCTCCTGCACCCGCGCCACCAGCTTGTCCACCGCCTCCGGCTGGGTGTCGGGAACGGGCGGCGGCGCGGCGAGGCTGGACGTGCTGAACCACCGCCCCAGGGTGCCGAACAGGCCGTCGCCATCCTGATTGGAGATCGAGGCCGGTTCCGGGGCAGCTTCTTCATGGGAATTTGGGGCCACCTCGGGAACTGCCGCCTGCGGCTCGGGGGGGAGAGCCGTCGGGTGGGAAGCAAGAATCGGCGAATCCTGCTTCGCCTCGATACCGCGCGACCATTCCACCAGCCGTTCGGCGATGGTCGAGGTCAGATCCTTGAGATCATGGCTGGAGACCTGATCGGGCATCAGGTCCTCGCCAATGCTGGCCTGCATCTTGGCGTAGGATTGCTCGACCTGGGCATAGGTCTGGAAGCGGCGCAACTGGGATGCGATGGCGCTGGCGCGGCCGGCGACCCGTTCCAACATGCCTTGGGCATCGTTGGCGCTCTTGGCCGCCGACAGCTCGTACAGGCGCTTGTCCACCTTCCACAGTTCATCGGACTGCTGGTACTGGCTGACGGTGTTGTGGAACTGGCGTTCCGCCACATGGACCTGGGCCAGCACCGCCATGCGCTGGGCCAGACGCTTGGCCTTGGACACTTCCTCGTTGGTCTCGGCATAGTCGATGGCGTCTGGACCCGAGATCAGGTTCATCAGGTTCCACGACAGCTTGGCGCCCGCTTCGTACCAGTGATTGTCCATCAGGAACGAATTGTGGTCGTACTGGCGGCTGGCGGAAAAGGTGATGCCGGGGAACAGCCGGGCGATGGCCTTCCTGGTGTCGTTGACGGCGACGCGAGCCAGATAGCCCTGCTCGCGCAAATCGGCGTTGTTGGCAAAAGCCTTCTCCTCCATCTGGTCCAGGTTCAAGGACCAGGCGGGGACCTGCATCTCGGGCGGCACGTCCAGCGCCAGATTGGTGCCGGGCGGCGTGTTGATCAGGGCGGCCAGCTCGATCTCGGCGGTGCTTAGCTCCTGCTGGATGGCGGTCAGCTGACGCAGGGTCTCCAGCAGGCTTTTCTGGTAGCGCAGTGCCTCGGCCGGGGCCTTCAGGTTCTCGCGCTCGACCGTCTTGGCCCGGTCCAGCGCCACCTTGGCCTCGGCCACCGCCTGGGCGACGTCGTCCCTCAGTTCCTGGTGAGCTGCGGCGCGCCAGAAGGCGAAGCGCACCTCCTGCACCAGATTATGCACCGCCTTGCGCTTCCGCTCGGTGGCGATCAGGGCGCGGTCGGCGTTCTGCTTGGCCGAGAAATAGCTTAGGCCGAAATCCAGCACGTTCCAGCTTAGGCCCAGATCTGCGGTGTAATTGTCGCGATCGGCGGAATAGGTGGGGTTCGAGGTGCTGGTGGTCTGGGTGTAAAGATCACGCGAGCGGGTGGCGTTGGGCTCCGAGCGCGAGGTGAAGCCGGCATTGGCCGCCAGCTTGGGCAGCATGTCCCAGCGGTCCACCTTGGTCTGGCCGAGCGCCAAGCCCTCTTCCATGATCTTGGCGCGGCGGTCCAGATTGTATTTCAGCGCCCGGGCGATGGCCTCCGACACCGTCAGCTTGCCGGTCAGGGGCTCGCCGCCCTTGAACATGTCGGCGCGGTCGTCCTTGGCCGATTGCGCCAATTGCTCGGGCGTGAACGGCTCAGGGCTGATGGCGCAGGCCGACAGCAGGGCGACCAACGAAACGGACGCCAGCAGCTTCTTGGCGCCGGAAGCAGAAATAACCATAACCATCCCCCTTAAACTTCTCGCCCTCGCCGGGCGCTCATTCCATTCGCTTGGCCGCCGCCTCAATGGCGGCTAGGGCCGGGGCCTTCGCCCCGTCCCGATCACGCGGCCTTGCCGCCGCGCTTCAACGCATTCAACAGGGCCGCCTGCTTGGCGATGCGGCCTTCCTGGCTCAACTCACGCAATTGCTGGGTCAGGCTGGGGCGGCCGACGGCTTTGGCCAAAGACGGCGTATCCCCATGCCCGGCATCGCCGGTACGACCAGGCGCACCTTGCGGCTGACCTTGGCCTTCACCTTGCGGCTGACCTTGCCCATCGCCTTGGCCCTGACCACGTCCCTCGCCCTGACCAGGGGCAATGTTGCCGGCGCCTTGACCGACGACGATCTTGAAGGTCTGCACCGCCTCGCGACCGTCCTTGTCGCGGGCGACGACCTTGACCACCACCTCGCCCTTGAAGCCGGGCGGCGGCGTGCCCTCGAAGGTACCGGTCTGCGGGTTGAAGGCCATCCAGCCCGGTAGCGCTGCGCCCGTGTCGCGGGTGGCGGTCAGCGTCACCGTGGCATCCGCCTTGGTGTGGGCGAAGGCTTCCGCCGGCACGGTCACCGAGATGCGGTTGCCCTCGGCGATCACCGTGTCACGGATGGGCGCGTTGACCACCAGGGCATCGCCGCCGCCCGCCGGCTTGACGGCCACCGCCACCTGGAACGCCTGTGCCGCCGGAGCGGTCAGAGCCGCGGGAACCACCGCCACCTGGGCCGGGCCGGTCGGCGCCACAGTGGGAGTGGACGCTGCCTGTGTCGGCGCCGTCACCGTCACGGTCGGAGCCTGGAAGGTCGTCTGGGCGGGCGTGTTGTCGCGCACCACCGTTACCAGCGGGGCCACCGGGCCGTTATCGGCCACCGGTGCGGGCTTGGGGGCCTCGACCACCGGCGGCGGCGCGGGCGGAGGCGGCGGGGCGGCGGGCGGGGCCACCACCGGGGCCGGAACGTTCGACACCGTCACCCCATTGCCGGTCAGATCGGCAGCGGCAACGGCGGAACCACGGTTCCAGCTTCCTGCCGCAGCCAGGTTGTAGGTGGTGCCGCCGTTCGAAGCCGTACCGTTCTTGTTCAAGAGCAGGTTGAGGGCGGTCTTGTCGGCGTTGTTCAGCGTCACCGTGAAGCTGGTGCCCGAGGTGACCTCCACATCCGTACTGGTCAGCGTGTGGGTGGTGCCGGTGCCGCCGGTCAAGGTCAGTTTGGTCAGGTCGATGTCGTTGGCCGCGCCACCACGCTTCAGCAGACCGGTGCCGGTCACCGTAAGCACTCCCGTACCGTAATCGTAGGTGGCGCTGGTCACGGTGGGGGCCGCCACGTTCGACACGGTGATGCCGTTGCCGGTCAAATCGGCGACGTTGACCGCTGCCTCGGCCCCCGCCGCCCAATCCTCGGCGGCGGCAAGGTTGTAGGTGCCGGTGCCGGTGGACGAGGTGCCGTCCTTGTTCAGGATCATGTTCAGCGCCGCCTTGTCGGCGGCGGACAGCACGATGGTGAAGCTGGTGCCGTTGGTGATCTCGACGCTGGAGGTGGTCAGCGTATAGGTCTCGCCGCCTTCACCGGTGACGGTGAATTTGGAAACGTCGATATCGTTGGCCGCGCCCGACTTTTTCAGCAGGCCGGTGCCGGTGACCACGAAACTGCCGGTGCCGGCGTCATAGGTGGCCGAAGTGATGGTGGGCGTGTCGGGGTTGCTGACCGTCACCGCGTTGGTGGCATCCGCCGCCCCCGACACCGCGCCCGACCAATCGGCGGCGGCGGCGATGTTGAAGGTGGTGCCGCCGGTCGAGCTGGTGCCGGTCTTGTTGAGGATCTGGTTCAAGCCCGCCTTGTCGGTGGCGTTGACCGTGACGGTGAACTGGGTCACCGAATCCCGCTCCACATTGCTGGTGGTCAGGGTATAGGTGGCGCCGCCTTCACCAGTCAGCGTCAGCTTGGACAGGTCGATATCCATGCCGGCGCCATTGGCCTGGATGTTGGCGCCCGTCACCACCAAGGTGCCGGCATTGGCGTCATAAGTGGCGCTGGTAATAGTGGGCGCAATGCTGACGGTGACGGCGTTGGTGGCATCGGCGATGTTGACGCCCGAATCCTGCGCCGCCAGCCAAGCATCGGCCCCGGCTAGGTTATAGGTGGTGCCGCCGGTCGAGGTGGTGCCGATCTGGTCCAGCAGCGCGTCCACACCCGTCTTGTCGGCCCCGATCAGCGTCATGGTGAAGCTGGTGGCGCTGGTGACCTCGACATCCGCCGTGGCGTTGTTGATGGTATAGGTGCCGCCGCCCTGGCCCGTGAGCATCAGCTTCTGCACGTCGATGTCGTTGGTGGCGCCCACCTTCTTGAACAGATTGGTGCCGGTCACCGACAACACGCCCGACGTGGAATCGTAGGTGGCGCTGGTGATGGTGGGCGCGGCGACGTTGGACACGGTCGAGCCGGTGGTGGCGTCGGCGATGTCGACGGCGGCGGGAGACCCGGCCATCCAGTCATCAGCGGCGGCGACGTTATAGGTGACCGCGCCCGAGGACTGGGTGCCGTTCTTGTTCAAGAGGCCCCGCACGTTCAGCAGATCGGTGGCCGACAGGGTGATGGTTGCAGCGGTGGCCGAGGTGACCTCGACATTGCTGGTATCGGTGAGCGTGTAGGTGCCGCCCTCGCCGGTGAAGGTGAACTTCGACGCCACGATGTCGTTGGTGGCCCCTGACACATTGACGAAGTTGGTGCCGGTCAGCACCAGGGCGCCGGAATTCCAGTCGAAGGTGGTGCTGGTGATGACGGGCGCGGCCCAGTTGGACACCGTCACGCCGCTGGTGGCGTCGCCGGTGGCGGCGTTGTCGCCGCGCAGGAAGCTGGCGGCGGCATTGATGTTATAGGTGGTGCCGCCCGCCGAGGACGTGCCGTTGGCGTTCAGCAGCGCTTCCACATTGGTGATGTCGGCCCCGGCCAGGGTGACGGTGAACTGGGTGCCGGAATCCACTTCCACATCGGTGCTGGCGGCCGTCAGGGTATAGGTGGCCCCGCCCTGGCCGGTCAGGGTCAGCTTGGTCAAATTGACGTCGTTGGCCGCACCCGACGAGCGCACGAAGCCGGTGCCGGTCACCACCAGGGTGTTGGTGGCATAATCGTAAGCTGCGCTGGTCACAGTGGGGGTGACCAGATTGCTGACGGTGACGCTGGAAGTGGCATCGACCACGTTGACGGCGGCCTCGGCCCCCGCCGCCCAATCTTCCGCCGCCGCCACGTTATAGGAGGTGCCGCCGGTGGAAGAGGTGCCCGCCTTGTTCATGATCAGGTTCACAGCGGCCTTGTCCGTGGCCGACAGGGTCAGCGTCGCCGACGTCGCCCCGGTGATCTCGATATTGGCGGTGTCGGTCAGGGTATAGGTGGCACCGCCTTCACCGGTGAAAGTGAATTTGTTGGCGACGATGTCGTTGGTGGCCCCATTCAGCTTCAGGAATCCGGTGCCGGTCAGAACCAGGGTGCCCGCATTGGCGTCATAGGCGGTGCTGGTGATGGTGGGCGTGGTCGGGCTGGACACGGTGATGCCGTTGCCGGTCAGATCGGCCACGTTGACCGACGCCTCGGCGCCCGCCGCCCAATCCTCGGCCCCCGCCAGATTATAGGTGGTGCCGCCGGTGGCGCTGGTGCCCGCCTTGTTGAGGATCTGGTTGATTCCGGCCAGATCGGTGGCGTTCAGGGTGACGGTGAATGCGGTGCCGCTGGTGATTTCGACGCTGCTGGTGGTCAGGGTATAGGTTGCGCCGCCTTCGCCGGTCAGCGTCAGCTTGGACACGTCGATATCGTTGGTGGCCCCCGACAGCTTCAGGAATCCGGAGCCGGTCACCACCAGGGCACCGGTGCCGGCATTATAGGTGGCGCTGGTGATGGTGGGCGTGTCGGGGTTGCTGACCGTCACCGCGTTGCCCGTGGCGTCAGCGATATCGCCATTGGTGATGACGGTATTCCAGTCATCGGCGGCGGCGACGTTATAGGTGGTGCCACCGGTCGATGCCGTGCCGGTCTTGTTGAAGATCTGGTTCAGGCCCGCCTTGTCGGTGGCCGACAGGGTCAAGGTCGCGCTGGTGGCGCTGGTGATCTCCACATTGGCGGTGTCGGTCAGGGTATAGGTCGCGCCCCCTTCGCCAGTCAGGGTGATCTTGTTGGCGGTGATGTCGTTGGTGGCCCCCGACGCCTTGACCATGTTGGTGCCGGTTAACACCAGTGAACCAGAGCTGGCGTCATAGGTGGCGCTGGTCACCGTCGGTGTCTGCACGTTGGACACCGTCACGGCGTTGCCGGTCAGATCGGCATTTCCGGTGCCGTGCCAATCCGCAGCACCGGCCAGATTGAAGGTGGTGTTGTCCACCGCGCTGGTGCCCGCCTTGTTCAGCAGACCTTCCACGTTCATGGCGTCGGTGGCATTCAGCGTGATGGAAAACGCCGTGGTGCTGCTCGCCGTGATCGCCCCGGTCTCGGTCAGCGTATAGGTCGCCCCGCCCTGGCCGGTCAGCGTCAGCTTGGTCTCGTCAATCGCCCCGCCATTGATCAGATTGGCACCGGTGACCGACAGCACATTGGTCGAGGAATCGTAGGTAGCCGACGTGATGGTGGGCGGCGTCACGGGCGTTGTAATATTGAGGACAGCGATATCATCAATCTCAAAATAGGCACCTGTTACCTGTGACGGGGCTGAGATCTTGAACCAAGTTATGCCTTGGAAGTTGCTGTCAATACCAACAGTGATGGTTTCGAAATTTGTGCCGCTCCCGCCAGAAGATGCATTGAGACTGCCTCCATTGCTTGTTGTTACGACAAATGTTTCCGCACCATTGCCGTTTTGATTGCTTAATTTGAAGGATGACAGATCAAATATTTTACCATTTTCAATGGCAACGGTGCCGTATTTATCCTTGTTGTTCCAACCGAAATAGACAGAGTTTCCACCGACATTGGCCGCCACACCAGAATCGGCACCGCGCTTGACCACGTCAGCGGCATCGTTGATATCAACGGCAGTGAAGGTGAAACTGGTACTTGATGACGTATGGGCAAAGGTCAAGGTCGTGGTGTCATAGCCAGACATTGTGCCGTTGCCGGTCTCGAAGGTCATGGTGGCATCGACCAGGATGGAGGCGAAGCGACTCGCCGCATCCGCATTCAAGGCATTGACTCCCCCGATCCTGCCGGTTGCCGTTTCCAGGTCCCAGTCGCCACCCAAGGCTGCGGCACCAGTCGGGTCGTCCGATGCCGCTACGTCAGCGCCGGTAGCCCCAACCATACCCGCCAGAAAATTCAGTCCGGCTTGGCCGGCCGCCACCGAGCAGCCATAGATCATCAGATCACCATTGGCGGTCAGGGCACGCCCCAGCACAGCCAGTTCGGCGCGGACCGTGGTATCGGACAGAGTGGCGGAGGAGATAACGTCCGCCCCCAACCGTATGGTTCCCGATGAGCCGTGGCAGAGCACATGGATGGCGTCATAGTCACTGTGGCTCTGTCCCCATTCTGCCATTTGGGCCAAACCACTTTGACCGGCATCGATCAGCACGACCTCGATTCCGGCGCGGACGCCCTCCATCAAGGTCTGGTAATCGGCCACGCCGGTATCGATGAAGGCCACTTCCTTGCGGCCCTGATTCTGGGCCGGATCGGCGGCCCTTACCTCCACCGCTGGGGGCGCATCGGGAAGGGTGGCCGCAACCACCTTGTCTGCCACAGCGTCCTGGGCGGCATGGGCGATATCCGCCACGGCGGCACCATCGAACATGATGCGCGGCTCCAGGGCCATGATCAGTGGACGGCGTTTCCGGGAAGCGTGCCCAGAGGCAATCGGCAGGGACGTCATGACCAAAGACTCCTGGGGCAGTAAATATTATCTGGCGACATGTCTGACGCCGCGCCATCAGAAGCTAATTTATTGTTTTAATTCAGTCACCTACGGAACACCCCAGGCGGCTATTGCCTTGCGATCAAAAACACTCCGGTGTTATGCTCTGCAAATAGAGAGCAGGTTTATGCACAGGATTTGGCGATTTATGACAATTTATTATTTTTAACATTTTCTGTGATTTGTCTTTGACATTCTGCGCCTTTCTTGGGAATAAGCCCCAATGTCCAATGACATGTATTTTGAAGTTGACGGCGTTTTGACTCGAATCGCCGCAAGTTCCGATGTGGCGGAACTTGAGAAACACGCTCACGAAGTCGTGGTTGAATACGGTTTCGACGGTTTCATACCGGCGAACGCACGAAGAGACTCATCCGGGCTTGCCATGGCTTGGCAGCTGTGAATCACTGGGTTTCCACCAGATACATGGGGGGAGCCATGTCGAGTCGGATCACAATATCGGAAGGGATGTCGGCTGGTGAGCTTCGATCCTGGGCTCGTCATTGCGGCAATGGGCGTGCGGCGGCACGGGCCTATGCTATCGCCAACGCGCTGGATGGCCTGAGCCGTGGTGAGGCGGCGCGACTTGCCGGGATGGACCGCCAGGCGTTGCGGGACGCGGTGACGCGCTACAATGCCGAGGGCGTGACGGGGCTGTTCGACCGGCCGAAGGGCCGTCGGCCGGAATGGCTGAGCGAGAGCGAGCAGGCGACGTTGGCCGCCGTAATCTTCAAGGGGCCGAAGCCCGAGGTTGATGGCGTCTGTACCTGGACCCGGGAAGCCCTGGCGATCTGGATTTCGGCCAAATTCGGCAAGACGCTGCATCCCGGCAGTTTGAGCCGCATCCTGCGACGGATGGGCATGTCGCGTCAGAAGGCGCGGCCCGTTCATCCCAAGAAAGACCCCAAGGCGCAGGAGCGCTTTGAAAAAAGGGGCTCCGCGATTCGGTGACGACGGCGCAAAAGGCTCATCCGACCAAGCGGATAAGCCTGTGGTTCCAGGACGAGGCCCGCGTCGGACAGAAGGGCCGCCTCTGCCATCGCTGGTGGCTTCGGGGCCAGCGCCCGCCGGGACTTTGCGATCAGCGTTTCGACTGGACCTACATTTTCGGTGCAGTCCAACCCGCCACCGGCGATGGATTCGCCCTCGTTCTACCAGAAGTCTCCACCCGCACCATGACGCTATTCCTGGCGGAATTCGCCAAGACCCTCGCCCCGGATGAGCACGCCGTGATGGTCCTCGATGGGGCTGGCTGGCACGGAGCCAAGGCACTGGCCGTCCCCGACAACATCACCCTCGTCCCGTTGCCGCCCTATTCTCCAGAAAGCAACCCGGTCGAGCGAATCTGGCTGTTCCTGCGAGAGCGGTTTCTCTCGCTGTGCGTCTGGCCAGACCGTAACGCCATCATCGACGCCTGCTGCGATGCATGGAATGCACTCGTTGCTGACGCAGACAGGCTCAAAAGCCTTTGCTTCCGGCCCTGGGTGCAGAAGGTCATTTCATAGGTTCGTCGGTATGACACGCCCGGCCAGCGCCAACAACGCTTCCGCGCTGGGTTCCTGGCCGCGCGCCACCACGCAGGACATATAGGACGGCTGTTTACCGAGCCACCGGGCCGAGAAGTCCAGTTGGGAAACAGTCAGGCCAAGGTCCATGAGGGTGTCGCGGGCTTCGATGAGGATCATGTGTGTGTCTCCAATGCGTTGCTCATGCAGCTATTTATGCTGTCTGTCATAAATAACTGCACACGCAGCAATTCATTGGAGTGTGGAATATGAAAAGATCGAGAACCATTACGCTGGGCTTCGATAGGAAGCCAGCGACGTTACAGGAGGTCATCGAGGCGGCCATTGCTAGCACTATTGCTGCGGCAAAGAACCGCCATCCTTAGACGATTTCGAATTTGGCGATCCAACGGCGGATCGCTTAAAATTCAATAGTGCTGGAGACGGCACACGATATAACGGCAACATCCATTGGAGGCCACAACTACGCCCTAGCAGCGTTAGGTGGCGCGTAAAACATAAGCGGACGAAAAATTAGTAGTCCAACCTCCGCCGCCGTGAGATGGAAAACTCTAAACCCGCGCAAGAAGGATACCAGCATCAGTCTGACAAGCTGATCTGGTACGTTGCCGCCGACCATCTGTGGGTAAGGCGGTGACGGCTTTCGCAAATGCGAATAACCGCGTTGGGGTCAAACAGTCCGGCAAACGTATATGAGTGCCGCGCTGTCCCAGGGGAAGCGTTCCAACAGATGAAGAAACTCGGACGCCGCTTCAGCTAGAACGAATTACAGACGACGTGACGATCAGAACCGATCCCACAACCACTTCCCTCCCGCTGCCAAGCCATCAAAGCCGAAACCGATTTTGATGTTTCCTCCCTGAAGCTGCCCGATGGGTGGCCTCGCTAGAGGATTGCTTGGCAGCGGGGGGGATAGTTGTCTCTGCTCGGATCAGGATATGCCGCTTACGTTCGCGCTGTCGCTCACTTCGCTATGTTGGCTCATTCAATCATTAATTCAGATCGCAGCAGCAAACGCGCAACACGTCAGTGGAGCGCGGAGCTGATGCCGCTCAACGCCAGTTGAGCGTTGACCACATAGACCATCAGAAAGGCCAACATGGAAACACTGACATTGAAGACGACGGAGATCAGGAGCTTATTGGGCAAAATTCAACATCGGGTCAGCCATCGGGCAAACCAACTGACCCCTTGGGAATTGGATTTTCTCGGGAATATGGATTATTGGCTGCGGCACCAGCAGCGTACCACGCTTTCGGTGAAGCAGACGCGCACCTTGCTGAAGGTTCTCGACCGGACGCAGGACGCTGTTCCAGCAACACCCAAGCCCGTCAAAAAGCCCTGCAAGGCTCGGTCAAAACGTCGATAACGGCCATGACCGCCAGTAGGGCATCGGGAAATACATCCGTATTGGCCTCGATCCAGCGGTCACGCCGCCCTTGCTGTTCCAATAGTGTGAGGTCGAACGGGCCAGGATCGTCATCGATCCAATAGAAGTCGGCCTGCATGCTGATGGCAGCGGCCTTGGATGCGTCCCACCGCAAGGGCGTTATCCGCAGCAACAGCGGCTCCAACGCTTCATCCCAATTCCCGCATTCGCGGAACGCCCTGACGATCCCTGCATGTGATCCTGAGCAGTCGCGGTTGGTCAGCCAGAACGGCGTGTGGTGTTCAATGGCCCAGCGCAGGAACGTTTCCGCGTGCGGGGCGATTTCCCATCCCGCGTTCCATACCGCGCCGGGCACGATACTGCGCAGCAATGGGCCGTCGATATCAAGGTAGAGAACGGCCATCAGCAGGCAAGTTCCCAGCCATCGACGTAATACGCGCCCTGGTCGTCGATCAGCACCGGGGCGTCGCTGATGTAGCAGACATTCGCGTGGGCGATCAGCATGTGGGTCTCCATCAGCAAATCAAGCAGAGGCGCGACGCCTTCGGTCTCGGCAACCAGTCCAATGCGGCGGCGCAGGAACGACAGCGCGATGGTGCCCGGCGTCATCGCCCCCAGCACAGCATCGCCAATGTCCTGATAGCGCGGCGCAGCGGCCATTACCTCGGCGGCACTGTACTGCGTGTGCAGCGTGACCGATCCGGCCACCGCGCCCTTGATCCAGGACGGCTGATCGGGAAACGGCAAATCGTCGCGCGCCAACGCATCCGATAGGGCATTTTCCCGAGCTTTGGTCGCGGCCAACACGCCATGCTCCAACTCTCCGCAGAGCATCGCCAATTCGCCCGTTTCTGCGAGGGCGGCTGCTCGTGCCCGCTGCATCGGTCCATGAACAAGCTGACCCACCACACTTGGCCCCGCCGGGGCGTCGGCCACCAGCGGGAAGACCGACCGCGCCCAGGCCATGGTCAAGGGCGAGGCGCACCAGATGATGTGCCGGGGATGCGGCAAACCAGCCGCGCGGTATGCGTCCTTGACCAGTTGTTCCACGCGGGGACGGTCGGGCCGATCCGTGAGGCCCAGCATGGTGGTCCAGACGTGGAGAAACCGGCGTGCTGCCGCCGTGGGGTTGTCGGTGATGGTATTCATGGAAGCGCCTCGATATCCGTAGTGTTAATGACCACGGTATTTATCGGCGTACCCATTCAGAGGATTTCCACCGCCGCCCGCATCATGGCGTCGTTGACCTCGATATAGCGTTGCGTGGTGCTGAGGTGCCGGTGCCCGGCCAGCGTCATGATCACCTTGGCCGACACGCCGCTATGGGCGAGGCGCGTAATGAACCAGCGCCGCCCGCTGTGGCTGCTGGCCCCGTCGATGCCCGCCGCCCCATAGAGGTTGGTGAACAACTGGCACAGGGTGTTGGGCGAGAACGCCGTCTGCTTCTGTGTCAGCAGGAACGGGGTGTCGCCGGGGCGCTGGGCCACCTTCAGCGCGGCCACATAGCGTTCCAGTTCCTTGCGCAGTTTATCGCCGACGAACACTGCCCGCGCCTCGCCGGTCTTGGTGATCGCCCCGCGCAACAGGACTTGGTCCTTGACCTGGCCGTCGCCGGTCAGCACGTCCTTGACGGTCAGGGCGGCGATCTCGCCCACGCGCATGCCAGCATAGAAACTGAGCATCAGGGCGGCGCGGTTGCGGGCCGCGTGTTTCCTGCTGGCGATGACGGCCAGCACGCGCTTCAACTCGCTCTCGCTCAAAACCTTGGCCTGTTTCATGGCTGAAACCCTGAGAAATCAACGCCAACACACAAAACGTTATAAGCGCCGATTGCCCGAAGTCGCAACGGCGTTGATCCACGCATTATTTCAATGATGTAGCCAGAACATAAGAAAATGTGCGTTTGTAAATAAGACAAAGCTGCGCATTCAGCAATGAAATCCAATGGGATGCCGCATGAGTTCTTGCTCATGCGTACCTTCATGTTTCCCGCAAGGCGAAACGCCTCGCGTTGGCTGCCGCGCGGTCGGGCGGAGAAAACCTAATGAAACGCACAGAAGTACACATTCGCGCCCGGCCAAGCCGGATGCGAAGGGGCACAGAAGGTCGAGATGCAGTCAGAACAGCCTTTCATCGTCGCCGTCGTGGATGATGATGCCGGATTCCGGGAAGCGATTGGCTGGCTGCTCAAAGCCAACGGCTACATGGTGCGGAGCTATGGCGACGCACCATCATTCCTCGACGGTCACGATCCGACAGCCATCGGCTGCGTGCTGCTCGACCTGCGTCTGGATGACGCGTGCGGCATCGACACCTTCATGGAAGCGCGGCAGCGTGGCCTTGATGCGCCCGTGCTGATGATCTCGGGGCACGGCGATATCCCTACCGCTGTAAAGGCAGTGAAGCTTGGCGCGGCGGGGTTCATCGAAAAGCCCGTGGACAACGACAAGCTGATCGCCACCGTGGCGACGGCCTGTGCCACCCACCAACAGCAATGCCGCCAGCATGGCCGGGCGATCAATGCCTTGAGGGGCCATGGTCAGTTGACCAACCGCGAACGGCAGGTGTTCTGGGCAATGATCGACGGTCTGACCAATAAGGAAATCGCGTCCACATTGGACATCAGCATCCGGACGGCTGAGACCCACAGGGCACGCGTTTTTGAGAAGATGGCGGCAGGCAGTGTTGGAGAACTGCACAAGGCAGCCCATTTCCTGCCTCGGCCGCCACTCGTCAATCCGTAGTTAGCCACAATTACGACACCCCTGCACAGAGGTACACAGTACCTCTGCCAGCGCGCGTGTGCGCGTCGCTGGAGCAGACAGACGACAGCAGGGGGTAAGAATGAAGAAGATCCTTATGGTTCTGGCCGCCACCATGCTCTTGGGCAACGCCTACGCCGCCGAGAGCCAGACCTCTCAGCCCACCCGAGCGAGCGACTGGCAGGCGATCCAGGAGTTCATCCAAACGGCCCAGGCTGGCCCGAACACTCTCCAGTGTATCGACCGCTGCCAAGCCAATTACACCGTTTGCCAAAGACAGGCGTATAGCCCGGACGCAGCCCAAGCCTGCTATCGCCAATTGGAATCCTGCAATAGCCGTTGTGGGGCTTATTAGTCAGAACTGAATTTCGGCAAGACGGTGGCGGAATATAATATGATCAAGTTCCTAATCTACGCATCCATGTTCCCCGTAGCGTTTTTCATGCTGATTTCGCTTGCCGCTGCATTTGGCCCGCGCCGACATGAACGCTCGGCAGAAATGAACGCTTCGGACAAGAAGGTGGCAGGCCTGCTGTTTGTCTATTTGGTCGGGGCATTTGCCTGGGCGCAGTATGCCGGCGCAAGAGATACGCGGATTGCTGAGGCTCAGGCTGTGGCAGAGAAAGAATACAATGCCCTTGTGGCAGAACGTTGTCGTGGTGCCAACAGACAATACGAAGACTCATTGATGACCCGTGAAAACTACGGATCACTATCGGGAGCGCAACGAGCAAGGATGGGACGGGAATTGGGCGCTGATGGGGATTGGGTTCAGGACCAAGTCAGCAAGGCACGGCGTGCGTTGGGAGACTGCGAGCAAGGACTAAAGGCTGAAAAGGCCACGATATACCAGTCGCATGGCCTGAGCCTTGAGAATTGACCATGAAAGCGCCATCTCGCATCACCATTGCGGCGTGCGTCATTGCTGCCGCAATGGTTTCCAGCCATATCGCAGGAGCGACAAACGGCACCTGCGAAGAACTCAAGCTGGAATTGCCGCCGATCTACGAGGCGCTTCAGTCCAGGCTTCGCCAGCATATGTTCACCCGTGACAACAACCTGAAGATCACGGTGGAACAAAACCTTGATGCTTTTCTCAAGATGTCGCAGCTCGCGGATCACTACGATAAGCGGATGGTCAACGCCATCCGGGACTTCAATGATGACGACCCCGAGGCCGAACGCCTGTGCCAGGCATTGATCCTCGGCGCCAATTGTGAGGCGTACCGCATCTACGAGCACACGGTCATCAACCTGCCCGGCATTCGTCGGGATGAAGTCGTGGCCGAGGGCGCGCGGCGCTGCCAGAACGCGCGGAAGTATGTGGGCGCTTCCTATGTCCCGGTTGACGCGGGAGAGTAGCCCTTCTCGATGGTATGCCCGCGCGGCCCCTGCCAATAGCGGGCGATGAACGCGTGCTTGTTGAGCCGCCCGTTCTCGTAGCGCATGCCGGGATAGGTGGCGGCGAAGAACGCCTTGGCCTTGGCGTGAACCGCCTTGCGAGTTTCCATGTCGTACAGCGTGGACGAACCTTCGTAGGCGGCGAACTCCCGCAGGGCGATGTTGTGGCACTGGAAGGTGCCAAGCCCCTGCTGGACGAATTGGTAGACGAAATCGCCGTCCTCGCCGATCTCCATGTCGCGGAACCAGATCGGCTTGGGTGGCTTGCGGAGGAACCATAAGCTGCCCTTGAGGTCCACCAAGCGTTCAAACACCAGGAAGTCGGTGAAGAAGTCCGGCTTGGCCTTCCAGGGATAGCCCCGGATGGCACCATTGATCGGGCTGAAAATGTAGATGTTGTCCGCGATCTGCGGCAGGAGGTTGAAGATCGTAAGGCCGTCCATATCGTCGATCAGGACGGAATCGTTGTCTGCAATGACGGTCCAGGTTTCGTCACTGGCATAAAAGTCTTCCAGCAGCGGATTGCGTGCCGGACCAGGGCGCAGCAACGGCCCCTTATATCGGGCATAGGTGATGCGTGGATCGGCACGATACCAGCCGCTTTGGTAGCCCTGGTCGAACACCAGGACATCAAGCCCGCGCTCCAACAGCCAGTCGAGTTGGCGGTTGTGCCACGCAAGACGCTTTTGCTGAAGCGCCCCGGTGTCGCCCATGTAGGAGATGATGCGCGCCTTCATGGCACTTGCTGCGGGGGAAGCAGGTTTCGGAATGGGCGGGTTATATTTTGGACCGCCACCACTGTCTCGGCCCACAGGCACGGATCGCTCCATTCCTCGCGGATGCGGTCACTGAACACGATCCGACTGAGGTCGATGGGGCCGCCCATATCAAGGCCGAAGGCATCGTCACGCCAGCATTGCGCATAGCCCGTGTCGGTCTCGTGGACGATGACGCTGTCCAGAGCGACGCCCTGCTCGCCATTGCCGAACTCGGTCGCGGCCAGCACGGCATCGACCAGGACGAAGAAGACGCGGCTGAACTGCTCGGCGCTGGGGTTTACCGGCATGGACACCCACCGCTCGCTGTGGCGCTTGATGGAGGCGATGTAGTCGGAATCATCACGATCCCAGAAACAGGCGGCATGGTCCCAGGAATCCACCAGTTCCCTGACCGCACCCTTCAGCAGGCCGAAATCCAGGATCATCCCGGCGTTGTCCAAACGCTGCGCCGTCAGCAGCAGCTCCATACGGTAGCTGTGGCCATGCAGGCTGAGGGCGCAACGGCGTGTCGAGCAGTTGCGCACCACATGCGCGTTCTCGAACTTGAAGAGCTTGCGGATGATCATGATCACGCCAGCTTGATCTTCGCCAGATCACTATCCGGCGTTTCGCTCTTGAGTGCCGCCACCAGCTTGTCCACCAGTGCGGCTTTCGCCTCGACGATCTTGGCAGACTGGCCGTAGACCTTGCGCAGGAACATTTCCTGGCTGATGAAGGTGAACAGCGCATAGCCCTCGGGCTTGAGGGTGCCGTAGAGGTGATAGAGGTTGGGATCGACCTCCAGGTCCTTCTCCTCTGCTTCCTTCAGCGCGTCCCTGATCTTCGTCTCGCTCAACGTAGCAAGGTTCACATAGGCCTCGAAGGAGAGATGCTCGGCGAGGCAACAGGTTCCCATGGCCCGCATGAAATCGAGCTGACGGTCAAAGGCGCAGACCACGCAGGCACGGGCGTCAGGATCGAAATGTTCCTGGCAATCCCGGCCGCAGGTGGGTTGGAACCAGCGGGCGTTCAGCAACTTGCGTTGGGCGACGCCCCAGGGGCCATCGGCGTAGTACATGCCCTGCGTGCCAACCGAGAGGCCGGCATTGGAGGCATCACAGCTCACGGTAAAGCCGTCGTCGTCGAGAACCCTGCGCAACGCGCGTTGGATCAGGGTGAACGACGCGACCCGCTTTTCCGCCGCGACGCCCAGGAAGTGTATCCATTGGTGGTTGCTGGCCTTGCCCAGCAAGCCGTCCTGGAGCATCCGGGCGATCAGGCGCAGGGCCGTGGCCGTGTTCTGCGCGGCGATACCTCCAAACGACCAGCCGTCGAAGGCGTTGGCGCCCCACCTCCCGCGATCGCAATAGCCCTTGATCTCGTCGTACCAGCGTAGCGCCCCCTCGTGCCCCTCGGCCCGAAGCCCCTGCACGACGTTGAGCATGCGCGCCGCCTTGGGGTTACGGTTCTGCACCTGCCAATCAAAGTTGTCCTTGGTCAGCGTCAGGCATTCGTCGAAGCTGTCGATGCAGATGGCCTTGCGGTTGCCCACGCTGCCGGTGGGAACATCCATGGCGATGGCGATATCGCTGATCGCCTCCTGCCATGCCGTGATCTTCCCGCGCAGCTCGTAATACGCCTTCGGTGTCCACAAGCCCTTGGCGACCTGGAAGCCGCCGCTGTCGCTCATCAGCACCGTGTCGTCCCGACGCTGCCACATGGAGGCATTGACGGTCTTGGACTTCTCGATATCCAACTCCGCGCCGCCCCCGCTGAACAGGGCCGCGTCATAGCGGAAAAGGCCGTCCTCGCTGAGGTAATTGATGGCGTCGAACGAGGGGAACCCGGCTTCCTGCAATCCGGCGATCACGTCGGGCCGTCCGGAGTAATTGACAAAGCTGCTGTGGATGGCGGGCAGGACCGACACATGGTCCTTGCGCCAATGCCGGTAGTCCAGGCTGGGATCGATTTCTACGGCCATGACAGCACCGCTCCGTTTTCACCGTCTTCACTGATATCGATTTCCACCGCGCGGCCCAGATAGCGTTCCGTGATCCGCTCGTGCAGTTCCTCGGCCATCATTTCGCAGCTACGACCTTCCAGGCTCAGGGTGCGGGCGTCGTACAGCAGCTCCAGCCATTCCTGGAAAAGGTGGAATTCGATGTCGCGGTCGTTGTGGCGCACCTCGATGGAGACCTTGAACCAGAAGGTGTGCCGATGGGTGTGGGCCAGATAATCGACCTCGGCGGGGGCACCGGCATAGCGGTGCAGGCCACGCTTGCGGAAGGTCACATAGACCATGCGCCGCGCCATCATGCCCCCACGAGGCGCTGGTAAAGGGGCGTGGCGGTCAGATAGCGCGCCTCCAGCGCCTGCTCCTGCCGGGCGATTTCCGCCTGCATTTTCGGCGTGGCGTAATCATCCACCATCGTGCGGATGTAGGAGACCAAAAAATCCTTGTTGGCCCGATAGGCTTCCCAATTGGCCGTCCAGTCGCTGGGATACAGGAACGGCGCGCCGTACTGCTCGTTATAGGCCAGCCGCCGAGGCGACAGCGGCATGGCCCCGGCGATGGTGGCCTCGGCCTGGGCGATGCCCAGCGTCTCTTGCAGCGCGGCGCTGAACGACATTTTCGCCCGCCCC
>CAJANN010000061.1 GCA_903941095.1 uncultured Rhodospirillaceae bacterium
CGACTTCTCGGGCACCCGCATATTTGACGAGCGCAACCATTACCGCTCGAAATCCTTCATGACCGTGCCGTTGAAGCCACGCGGCGGCGATGTCATCGGCGCCCTGCAACTGATCAACGCCCGCCCGCCTGAATCCGCCGAAATCATTCCGTTCGCCGCCGACATCCAGCGCTTTATCGAGGCGCTGGCCGCCCAGGCGGCCACCGCGCTCTATAATCGCGAATTGCTGCTGGCCCAGGAGCGATTGATGGATTCGATGATCCAGCTGATCGCCGGCGCCATCGACGCCAAAAGCCCCTATACCGGCGGCCATTGCGAACGCGTGCCGGAACTGTCGGTGATGCTGGCCGAACAGGCCTGCCTGGTCACCGAAGGTCCGCTGGCCGACTTCGCCTTCACCACCGCGGAAGAATGGCGGGAATTCCGTATCGGCACCTGGCTGCACGATTGCGGCAAGGTGACGACGCCGGAATACGTGGTGGACAAGGCCACCAAGCTGGAAACCATCTACAACCGCATCCACGAGATCCGCACCCGCTTCGAGGTGCTGCTGCGCGACGCCGAGATCCAGCGCCTGACCGCCATCGCCCAAGGCGTGGACCCGGCCAGGGCCGACGCCGACATGGCCGGCCGCAAGGCACAGTTGACGGAAGATTTCGCCTTCGT
The DNA here is from genome assembly GCA_903941095.1 of uncultured Rhodospirillaceae bacterium. GTDB lineage: Bacteria > Pseudomonadota > Alphaproteobacteria > Rhodospirillales > Magnetospirillaceae > Magnetospirillum. Next base: position 667 of record CAJANN010000061.1, read on the forward strand.
CGCCGAATGCAATATCGGCGGCGAGTTCATGGCTCCGGAAAAGGTCGAGCGTCTGAAACGCATCGCCGATCATCGGTGGCAGCGCCATTTCGACGACCGGCTGGGCCTGTCGCACGAGGAGTTGAAACGCTGTGCCGGCACCCGGGCCGCAAGCCTGCCCCAGGACGAGAAGCTGCTGGACGACAAGGCCCAGCACCTGATCCCGCGCAAGACCGACTCACGCGATCTGTATGCCGGCTACGGCTTCGTCGCCCAGATCCCCGAGCACCTTTACAATCTGGGCGAGATCCACAACCTGTCGGTCAGCCGCGGCACCCTGACCGAGGAAGAACGCTTCAAGATCAACGAACATATCATGCAGACCATCGTGATGCTGGAGCGCATGCCCTTCCCCAAGCATCTGCGCCGCGTGCCGGAATATGCCGGCACCCACCACGAAACGATGGAAGGCAACGGCTATCCCCGCCGGCTGAACCACGGCCAGTTGTCCATCCCGTCGCGCATCACCGCCATCGCCGATATCTTCGAGGCGCTGACAGCCCCGGACCGGCCTTACAAGAAGGCCAAGACCCTGTCGGAATCCGTGAAGATCCTGTCCTTCTTCAAGAAGGACGGACATATCGACCCCGATCTGTTCGACCTGTTCCTGACCTCGGGCATCTATCGCCGGTATGCCGAACGGTTTCTGCTGCCGGAACAGATCGACGAAGTCGACATCTCGCAATTCGTCACCCCCCCGGCGGCATAAGCGCCGCCGGGAAGGCGTCGTTCAATAGCCGCCCTTGCGCTTGGTTTCGGGCAATCCGGCGATCTTGCCGGCCTGCTTCGAAGGCTGCATCGGGAACAGGTCGTACAGGTCCTTGGTGGCCACCGATCCGCCCCAGCGGTCGCCCATCGCCTTGCACATGTGGCGTTCGTTGGGCTGGTTCTCGTTGTTGTCGAAGAACTCTTCCCGCAGGTAATTGATCAGATCCCAATGCTTCTCGGTCAGGGTCAGACTTTCCGTCGCCGCGATTTCCTCGGCGACGGCCGGCGTCCAGTCGCCGGTATCGACCAGATAGCCCCGTTCCGTCTTTTCCAGATCTGCGTAGCCCATGACATCCTCCCAACTGGCAATGAATGAGAATCTTTAATATTATTTTTTATGAATGTAAACGGCGCAGCAGGATCACGCGCATCGGCTGATCGAACTCGAACCCGCCATCGGCAGCCGGCCGGGCATTGCGGGCGAACAATGCCCGCATCTCGCCGTCCATGCGCTCGAAAGTGGCCTCGCGCTCGGAATTGGCCGACACCACCCGCTCGCGGAAGGCGGCGTAGTCGGCCATCGCCACGGTCTGCAGGAAAGTGATCTCGTCTTCCCGGACCATCCCCGGCACCTGGGCCAAAGCCTGCTGGGCCAGCTGCCGCACCCGGGTTTCGTCGTCGACCGGACGGCAGGTCTCGAAGAACTTGCCCTCGGCGATGGGCTCGGACACGTACAGCAGCCCGCCGGGCTTCAGCACGCG
>CAJANN010000062.1 GCA_903941095.1 uncultured Rhodospirillaceae bacterium
AATGAATCATTCGGGTTCCGTATGGGAGCCATGCCTTTGGGAGTCCGCCCGCATGCAGATCCGTTCCGCCCCCGACCTCAAGGATTGCGACGTCACCGACCGCGACGTCTATCTGGGCCGCCGCCGCTTCCTGGCCGCCGCCTCGTCCCTGCTGCTGCCGGTGCCGGCGATGGCCGCACCGGCCGGCGACGCCCCCACGCCTTTCGAGGCGGTCAGCACCTACAACAACTTCTATGAGTTCGGCACCGGCAAGGACGACCCCGCCAGGACGGCTCCCGACCGTTTGATCACCCGCCCGTGGTCGGTGGCGGTGGGCGGCGAATGCGCCCGGCCCGGCCGGATCGGGCTGGAAGACCTGCTGAAGCCGCACCGCCCCGAAGAGCGCATCTACCGTCTGCGATGCGTCGAAGGCTGGTCGATGGTCGTGCCCTGGACCGGGGTGCCGCTGGCGGCGGTGCTGCCGCGCTTCGAGCCGACGTCGCGGGCCAGGTTCGTCGAATTCACCACCCTGGCCGATCCCCGGCAGATGCCCGGCCTGCGCGCGGGCGTGCTGGACTGGCCCTATGTCGAGGGGCTGCGGCTGGACGAGGCCATGCATCCGCTGACCCTGCTGGCCACCGGCCTGTACGGCCGGGACCTGCCGGCCCAGAACGGGGCGCCGCTGCGGCTGGTGGTGCCGTGGAAATACGGCTTCAAGTCCATCAAATCCATCGTCTCGATCCGCTTCGTCGAGACCATGCCCACAAGCAGCTGGATGAAGGCCAATCCCCGGGAATACGGTTTTTATTCCAACGTCAACCCGCAGGTCGACCATCCGCGCTGGAGCCAGGCGACCGAACGGCGCATCGGCGAATTCCGCCGCCGCGACACCTTGATGTTCAACGGCTATGCCGATCAGGTGGCCGGGCTTTACGCCGGAATGGACCTGAAGGCCGATTTCTGATGCGCCGGGGCCTGAAGCCGCTGGTCTTCGCCGCCTGCCTGCTGCCCCTGGCCTGGCTGGCCGGACGCTTCTGGCTGGATGATCTGGGGGTCAATCCGGTGGAGACGGTCAACCGTTTCCTGGGCGACTGGTCGCTGCGCTTCCTGCTGCTGGCCCTGGCGGTGACGCCGCTGCGCCGGCTTGCCGGCTGGCCGGCCCTGGCCCGGCTGCGCCGCATGCTGGGCCTGTTCGCCTTTTTCCATGTCTGCCTGCATCTGGCCTCGTATGTCGGGCTGGACCTGTTCTTCGACTGGCAGGCCTTGTGGCGGGACGTGGTCAAGCGGCGCTACATCACCCTGGGCATGCTGTGCTTCCTGCTGCTGGTGCCGCTGGCGGCGACCTCGACCGATGCGATGATCCGAAGGCTGGGCGGCCGGCGGTGGCGGGCCTTGCATCGGCTGGTCTATCCGGCCGGCCTGCTGGCGGTCGCCCACTTCTGGATGATGGTCAAGGCCGACATCCGCGAACCGCTGGCCTATGCCCTGGTGCTGGCCGGCCTGCTGGGATGGCGGGCCGTCCGCGCGGCCGGAACCGCCCGGCAGCGGATGTCGTTGCACTCGGCCGATATCGGATCATAATCCCGCCATGCATCCGCTTTTTCCCGTTCTGGCTTTGCTTGCCGCGCTGCTGCCCGCCGCCGGTCCGGCCCTGGCTCAGGCCAAGGTCAAACGCTGCCTGTCGCAGGCCGAGGTCCTGACCGAGCAACTGGTCCGCCACGGCATCTTCCTGCGCGAGGCCGGCACCCGCTGCGACGAATACAAGGCGGGAACCGCCAAGCTGTGGAAAGAGTTCGACGGCAAGTTCGGTCAACGCTTCGCCCAGCAGACCGCCAAGCGCAAGAAGCTGTTCGACCGCGAGTTCAAGACCAAGGCCACCGAGGTGATGACCTATTTCGACGGCCGGCTGGTCACCTATTACCGCCATTACCCGCTGAGCATCGCCTATTGCGAGAATGTCGACAAATTGCTGAAGGATGCCGGCAAGAAGGGGTGGGGCGGGTTCACCGCCCAGGCCCAGACCATCCAGAACGAGGTCATGCTGGATTACAAGGTCTGCAACTGAAGGGGCGTCCCCGGCTTTGTGTCTGCCCTAAAAGGCGGCGGGTGGCGGCACGGCGGCCAGGGTTCCCCAGACCAGGGCGGTGCAGGCGGCCAGCACGGCCAGCGCCAGAAGCGGATTGCGGAAGCGGATGCCGTCGATGCCGGCGGGAACGCTTTTGCGGCCGGTGATCATGGCGCCGATCAGGTCGTCATGCTTGACGAAGCGATAGAAGGCCACCGCCGCCAGATGCAGGCCGACGAAGGCCAGCAGCAGCCTGAACCCCAGCCGGTGCAGCTTGGACAGGGTTGTCACCGTGCCCGACGACACCAGATGAGCCAGCGGTCCCTGGCTGAAAATATCGTCCGAGGCGAACAGTCCGGTGGCGGATTGGGCCAGCAGCAATCCCAGCAGGGCCAGAACGCTGTAGGCTCCCAACGGATTGTGGCCGATCGAGCGAACCGCCCCGTGCCGTGCCGCCGCCAGATAGGCCAGGGCGGCGCGGGGACCTTTGACGAAATCGGAAAAGCGCGAGGTCCGGCTGCCGACGATGCCCCAGGCCAGCCGGAACAGCAGCAGGCTCAGCACCATCGGCCCCAGCAGCAGGTGCAGGCCTTGCCGTCCGGTCAGTCCGCTGAGGCACAGCGCAGCCACCAGCCCGACCAGCAGCCAGTGGAACAGGCGGGTCGGCAGGTCCCAGACCTTGACCCTATGGGTGTCGGGCATCCTGTCCATCCCTCGCTCCTGTCCCGTTTGTCGCAGCATGCACGCACCGACAGTGACAATGCAACCGATCCAGGGTAACTTCCCCGACCGTGATGCCGCTATTTTCCGTGGTTCGCCAGTGAATCGCCCCCACCTTCTTGTCGCCGTCGGGTTCGCCGTCGCCGCTGCGGCGGTCGGCTTGGCCCTGGCCCTGCGGTCCGAGGACGACAGGCGGGTCGAGATGCCGCCCATTCCCGTTGCCGCCACCGTTCATTCCGAGGCGCCGGCCCCCCTGGTCGAGGTGGTGCGGGTCGGCGAACGGGGCGACATGGTCATGGCCGGACAATCGCTGCCCAAGGCCGAAATCGTCATCGAGGCGGGCGGGCAGGCCCTGGGCACCGCCGTGGCCGATGCCCGCGGCGAATGGGTGTTCGTTCCCACGGCCCCGCCCGAGCCCGGCCTGCAGGTTCTGACCGTCCGGGTCCGGGATTCCGGGGGGGCGCCGACGCAGGTGCTGCTGATCATGCCGGCGGCTCCCGATGATCGGGCGTGGGTGCTGGCCGCCGATCAGGACGGCCGCATGCGTCTGCTGGGGGCGGCCGGCGGGACGGCGCTGGCGGTGGAAATGATCGATCGCGACGGTCGCGGCCGCCTGTCTCTGGTCGGGCGGGGCGAGGTCGGGCGGAGCGTTCAGCTTTTCCTGGGCAACCGCCCGCTGGGCCGCACGTCGGTGGATGGCGACGGCGATTGGCGGCTGGCGGTCGATGCCCCGGCGGAAAGCGGGACCCTTCGCATCGAACTGACCGATGGCCGGAGCAAGGTTCAAGATCGCCTGGAATTGCCGCTGCCCGGTTCGGCGGCGGGGGCCGGCTTCCGGCTGTCCCGTCCCGATGCCGCCACCTGGCGCATCGAACGGCCCGGCGGCGGGGCCACCCATCTGCTGGCGCCCGATCCGTCGCGCCGCCGGATGATGCCGGTTTCTCCCGCTGCGCCGCGCTGACCTGCGGCGAAATCGCTTGACCGCGGGGAGCGGCGGGTCCTATCGAACTCTTTTGCCGCAGCCGCAGGTGATTTCATCCCGTGACCGACCCCGTCGAACTGTCCTCTCTGGTGTTGGCCTCGGCCTCGCCGCGTCGCCTGGATCTGCTGCGGCAGATCGGCCTCATCCCCGGTGCCGTCGATCCCGCCGACATCGACGAAACGCCGCTGAAGGGCGAACTTCCGGTCCTGCATGCCGCCCGGCTGGCGGCGGCGAAGGCCGCCTTCGTGGCGCCGCGTCACGCCGGCTGCTTCATCCTGGGGGCCGATACCGTGGTCGCCTGTGGCCGGCGCATCCTGCCCAAGGCCGAGGATGAGCGCACGGCGCGCCGCTGCCTCGATCTGCTGTCCGGGCGGCGCCACCGGGTGCAGGGCGGGTTGGCGCTGCAGGCTCCGGACGGCGCCGTGCGCAGCCGGGTGGTCACCACCGTGGTGACCTTCAAGCGTCTGGAACGGTCCGAGATCGAAGCCTATATCGCCAGCGGCGAATGGCACGGCAAGGCCGGCGGCTATGCCATCCAGGGCCGCGCCGCCGCTTTCGTGCGGGCGCTGGGCGGGTCCTATTCCAACGTGGTCGGACTGCCGTTGTTCGAAACCGCGCAGATGCTGAAAGGGGCCGGGCTGCATGTCGGCTGAAATCCTGTATTCCTGGGGGCCGGGGGAATCACGGCTGGCGGTGGTCCGCGACGGTCGTCTGGTCGATCTGGCGGTATCGCGGCCGGATTCCTTCAGCGGCGCCGTCTTTCTGGGCCGGGTGGCGGAACTGGCGCCCAAGCTGGGGGCGGTCTTCGTCGCCCTGGGTCAGGACCGGCCCGGTTTCCTGCAGGGGGTCAAGGGGCTGACCCAAGGGGCGGCGGTGCTGGTTCAGGTCAAGGCCGATGCCCACGGCGAGAAAGGCCCGTCGCTGACCACCGACATCGCCCTGTCGGGACGTTATCTGTCGCTGACTCCGACCCGGCCGGGAGTGACGGTGTCACGCAAGCTGGGCGAGGAGCGGGCGCGGCGGCTGGCCGAACGCCTGGGGGATCTGGTGGCCGGGGACGAGGGCGTCAGCGCCCGGCCGCAGGCGGCCAACGCCTCCGACGAATATCTTGCCGCCGATCTGGCTTCGCTGCGGGCCGACTGGCAGGCGATTCAGGCCGGGCGGGCGGAAGGGCGGGCTCCGGCCCTGCTGTGGCGGCCCGATCCCTTGACCCGCCTGTTGGCCGACCATTCCGGCGTCACCCGCATCGTCGTCGACGACGACGAAGCGGCGGCGGCGGCCCGGTTGCGGTACGGCTCGCTGGTGGAACGCCATGCCGGCGACGTCCCGGTGCTCGATCCGGTCGAGGACGCCCTGGCGGCGGCCCTGTCGCCGGTGGTGATGCTGCCCTGCGGCGGCCGCGTGGCCATCGAGGCGACGGCGGCCCTGACCGCCATCGACGTCGATTCCGGCCCGGCCGACCCGGCCGAGGCCAACACCCAGGCGGTGGCGGTGATCGCCCGCCAGATCCGGCTGCGCAATCTGGCCGGACAGATGGTGGTGGATTTTGTTTCCGGCGGCGGCAAGGGTGGTTTGGCCCGGCTGGTTTCCTCTTTGAAACAGGCGGTGGCCGGCGATCCGGTGGCGACCCATGTCATCGGCACGACGCCGCTGGGATTGGTGGAACTGACCCGGGAACGGCGCGGCCCGTCCCTGACCGACCTGCTGTGCGAACGGTCGGTCGGCCCCAGCGCCGATGCCGCCGCGCTGGCGGCGCTGCGTCAGGTTCTGGTCCAGGCCCGTCATCTGCCCGGCCCGGCCTTGCAGCTGACGGCGGCCTGCGATCTGGTGGCGGCGCTGTCGGCCCGGCCACAGGCCCTGGCCGCGGCCGAATCCCGCCTTGGCCGCCGGCTGACCCTGAAGGCGGAAGGCGGCCGAAGCCGCCAGGACTGGACCATCGAGGTGGCGCGATGACCATGCCGCCGCCGGCCAATTCCAACAAGCCATGCCCGATCTGCGGCAAGCCGCCGGCCGACCCGTACCGGCCGTTCTGCTCGTCGCGTTGCGCCGACCTGGACCTGCACCGCTGGCTGGGCGGGGTCTATCGCGTCGAGACCAGCGAGGTCGGCGATGAAAAGGACGATTCGGGTGTTTGACAGAGCGGAAGAAACCCGTTATAAGCGCCCTCTCTTCGCCAATGGCGCCGTGCCCAGGTAGCTCAGTTGGTAGAGCATGCGACTGAAAATCGCAGTGTCGGTGGTTCGATTCCGCCCCTGGGCACCATTCTAAGCCCCTGAAAGGTAACGCCTTTCGGGGGCTTTCCATTTTCAGCCCCCATCATCCGAAAGCGCGCCAGGTAACACTCCAGGTAACGGGGTATGTGCCCGGTTTGGACGCCAGAAATTCGACGATAGAGGCCGCATGCGAGGGCAGTAACCTGCGAGAGCGGAGGTGTTCCGCCGCTATGTTCGCTATTCGTTCTTAACAAGCGGCGGTTGTTGTTGTATGTTTTTGCTTGCGTCGGCGGGTGGTCCGCTATGCTTTACGGATGGGGTTGTGCAAGATGTCGTGGTATAAATTGAGGGGTCCCATTGGGACGAATTATCGGGTCGATCCGGGTGTCCTGAAGGACACCAAGCGGGCGCTTAACCAATTGGGCTATTACGCCATTCCGCCGCATCGGGGCATCGACGACTGGACGGACGATGCGACTTTTGATGGCATTCGTCGTTTTCAGCGCGACAATGGTCTTAAGGTTGACGCCCTCATTCGTCCTGGCGGCCCGACTGAGACGGCGATCAATCAGCACCTTTCGCAACGTCGGGCGCCGATCAATGCCGATCCGCTCGTGAACCAGTTCAATCGCACCATGTCTCCGGGATTTTATGCCGGTGAGCTCAACGGCTATGCCGAGAGTTACGGGTGTTGCGCCACGGGAACGATGGACTGCGAGCGGGACGCGCCCGTTTGAATCTTCAAGGGAGGGAGTTATGGTCGAATACCACTGGTCTTCCGAGGTTGAGGCAGCGCATCACGACTCCCTCCTTGATCTGATTGAGGGGGCATTCGCGGGAGAGGCCAGAGAGTTCTTCGCGGAAAAGCCTGAAGCGTCGGATCTCGCGGCGATGTTCGGTGGCTGCGCCATAGGGATTTTCGCTACGGCCGGGGATGATCTTGTCGCATACGCGAGGGTCATGAGTGACCATTGTATGTGCAGTTGGATCGCCGAGCTCTGCGTTCATCCCGATTGGCGGGGCAAAGGGATTGGACGTGAACTGGTGACCCGCATCCGGGAACGGTTCGCACGTACGGCAATCTATATCAATGTTCCTGCGACGGATTTGGACTTCATCCACAAGACGGGCTTGCTTTACAAGCCCAAGCTGGTGGCAAGCGGTGTCCGGGCTGACCCGCGCCTGCGCACATCCTCGGTCCCCGTCCCGGAGGGCATACGGATCGTCCGGGATGTATCCATGCTTACGGCCGAAGCCATGGAGGAAGTTTGCGAATCTGTCGGCTTCACCATCAGGAATGTGACTGCCGAGGAAATTTTGGTCCGCTGCTGGCAACAAGAGCACATCCATTCCGATCTTGCCTTCGCTGGCGACCGGCTGGTGGGTTTGGTGCGCGTGTTCAGCGATGGCGTCAGGTCATCGTGGCTTTCCGAAATCTGCGTCCACCCCGATTGGCAACGCAAGGGCGTCGGCACTGCACTTCTCAAATCCGTTCGCGCTCGTTTCGCGCATACGGCCCTGTTCACTGAGGCATTCGCCGAGACACTGGATTTTTTCCGTCCGATCATTCCGGCCGCTCCGGGGTGGCTTGGATGCTCCTTGAAATCGGTGCGCAAATGAGCGAGGCCATCACCCAGTTAACGCTCGCGGGCCAGAGTAATCTGCCGGTGTCGCCACCCGATATTCCGGGGTTGAGCGCAGCCAGCGTCAAGCGGCTGTACGAGGACGATTTGCGGCAGATTGTTTTTCCGTCCGTGATCCTGAGGGAAAAGATCTCTTGGGGGGAGGAGGGGATTGGGTCCGACACGACACTGAACGAAGTGGTCAGAATTAGAACGGAAGAGCTGGAGCGGTTTCTGTGCCGGGCTGCGACTCTCGCCGTACCGTTCGCGGGCACGCCGATGCCTTTACGATTCGAGGCTCTTGCCGGTGATTCGCATCAGGGGGCATGTCGGCCCTTGTTGTTCCATCTTCCAGAACGGTCGATGGTGCTCAAATTCGCCGATCCTCGCCCTTACCTTCTATTGGCGCATGTTCTGGAGAACCTGTCGGACGGCATTGGCGTAAATTTGAGGATGCCTGCCATTGTCCCCGATCCCGATAATGAGTGGTATTTCGTGCCATTCCTCAGGAAACGGCAGTCGATGGCCTACGACCTCGATAGGTATATGTTTTCCATGGGCGCACTGACGGCGGTAGCTTATTGCCTGCACATAAGTGATCTTCATCTGGAGAATGTCGTAGTCGATGGGGAGAAGCCGGTCATCATTGACCCCGAATTCATTCTTGCCAACTTCTACAGCAACGATCCAGCCGCCAGACTCAGAAATACCGGGTTTCTTAGCCACAACGTCCATTTCTCGGCTTTGCGTGGCGGGGATGTCTCCAAGAGTCCTATGTTCACCCTGGATGTGCATCGACGGGCCGATGGGGGGATCGACTACACGAAACGGGTTGATGGCTTTCGGAACAGGATGCGGGACATCTGTTCGCTCGAACTTGCTGACCCTGCCAAATACCGGGAGATCGTTGTTGCCGGCTTTGAAAGCTCGTACGCCTGGATGGCCAGGAACAAGCACGTTCTATGCGATATGGTACATGGCCTGGTTACGGACGATTTTCGTATTCGTTTCCTGTACCGCAAGACACGTCAATATGCGGCGGTCATTCACATGCTGAATCTGCCCTGCCTGTACGCGCCCGACATTTGGGAACTGGGCATCTTCCAGCGTTTCAAGGCGTCCGGCAGTTTTGCGCCCCGCCCTTCCCGGCGAGCACTCAAGGCCGAATGGGCGGACTTGCTGGCGCGGGATGTTCCTTATTTCTGGATGAACGCCGGCGACACTAAAATCCGCCACCGCACCGGCCCCGTTCAGAATTGGCGGCTTTCCGAGTGTCCCCGCGCCTTGGCGATCCGCAGCATTCAGGAATTGCGTCAGGCCGATGTCAGATCACACATCGCCGTATTGAATGAGTTTTTCGATATCTCGCTGAGCAAGAATGCAGTCGCCGATGTGGGTGGTGTCCGTGAATGCTAACCCATTGATATTCAAAAATACTGCTAACGCCACATCTGAAAATCGCAGTGTCGGTGGTTCGATTCCGCCCCTGGGCACCATTCTAAGCCCCTGAAAGGTAACGCCTTTCGGGGGCTTTCCATTTTGTGCCTCATATCCGAAAGCGCGCCAGGTAACATTCCCGGGACGCCGAATGGCAGCCCGG
>CAJANN010000063.1 GCA_903941095.1 uncultured Rhodospirillaceae bacterium
CGCGGCGGTCCTCTTCCTGGCCGGGGGCTTCGCCGATGCACATCACCGCGGCGGCCGGGTTGCCGTCGGCGAACACGGTGGACAGGGCGGTCTTCTTCAGCGGCAAGCCGTCGAAGCCTTCCAGCGCCAGGCGCAACTGCTCGAGATCCCGGCACTCGGCGGCGATGTGGGCGGCGGTGCCGCCGCCCTGCCGCGACGGAACGGACTGGGGCTGAACGGACGGGGCGGCGGCGGCCGGAAAAGCGGCCGGAGACGGGGGAACCGCCACCATCCGGGGCGCCGCCGGCACGGCGCTGGCGGCGAAGCGGTCGACCGCGGCATCGCCGATGGACTCGTCGAGTCCGGCGTCGATATACCAGCGCAAAAGCTGATCCGGGGAAAGGTCCAGGGGCATGTCGGCGGGCAAAATATCACCGATAAAGGAATGTTTGAAGGATTCGTATCTTCGCCGGAACGTATGCTATAGAGGCGGCCTTGGCCTCATTAACGGACTGCCGGTGGAGATCGTGGAGCGGGTCGGCGGCCTTCGGGGATAGTGGAGCACAATGGAACGAGATTCGATGGAATTCGATGTGGTGATCGTGGGAGCCGGCCCGTCGGGTCTGGCCGCGGCGATCCGCATCAAGCAGATGAACGCCGACCTGTCGGTCTGTGTCCTGGAAAAAGGCTCCGAGGTCGGCGCCCATATCCTGTCCGGCGCCGTGTTCGAGACCCGCGCCCTGGACGAGCTGATCCCCGACTGGCGCGATCGCGACGCGCCGTTGCAGACGATGGCGACGGACGACCGCTTCCTGTTCCTGACCGAAGGCAAGGCCATCGCCCTGCCGACGCCGCCGCAGATGAACAATCACGGCAACTACATCATCAGCCTGGGCAATCTGTGCCGCTGGCTGGCCGGACAGGCGGAAGAGCTGGGGGTGGAGATATATCCCGGCTTCGCCGCCGCCGAGGTGCTGTACCACGAGGACGGCAGCGTCAAGGGCGTGGCCACCGGCGACATGGGCATCGGCAAGGACGGCCAGCCCACCGGCAACTACACCCCGGGCATGGAACTGCACGCCCGCCAGACCATCTTCTCGGAAGGCTGCCGCGGCTCGCTGACCCGGACCCTGTTCGAGCGGTTCGGCCTGCGCGCCGACTGCGACCCGCAGACCTACGGCATCGGCATCAAGGAATTGTGGGAAATCGATCCCGCCAAGCACAGCCTCGGCAAGATCGTCCACACCGTCGGCTGGCCGCTGGACAGCCGGACCTATGGCGGATCGTTCCTGTATCATCTGGAAAACAATCAGGTGGTGGTCGGCTTCGTCATCGGGCTGGACTACAGGAATCCCCATCTGTCGCCGTTCGACGAGTTCCAGCGGTTCAAGACCCATCCGGCCATCCGGCCGACCTTCGAAGGCGGCCGCCGCATCGCCTATGGCGCCCGCGCCATCTCGGAAGGCGGCTACCAGTCGGTGCCGAAGCTGACCTTCCCCGGCGGATTGCTGGTCGGCGACACCGCCGGCTTCCTGAACGTGCCCAAGATCAAGGGCAGCCATACCGCCATGAAGTCGGGCATGCTGGCCGCCGAAGCGGTGGTCGCCCTGCTGTCCGACAACAGCGGCAACGAGGCGCACGCCTATCCGCGCGAACTGAAGCAAAGCTGGCTGTGGGCCGAACTGCACAAGGTGCGCAACATCCGCCCCAGCTTCCACAAGGGATTGTGGATGGGCATCGCCTATTCGGCGCTGGACACCTATCTGTTCGCCGGCAAGGCGCCGTGGACCTTCCGCATCCATGCCGACCACGACCAGTTGGGCAAGGCCGCCGACTATCCGAAGATCGCCTATCCCAAGCCCGACGGCGTGATCAGCTTCGACAAGCTGACCAGCGTGTTCATCTCGAACACCAACCACGAGGAAAACCAGCCGGCCCACCTGACCCTGAAGGATGAGGGCGTGCCGGTCTCGGTCAATCTGGCGCTTTACGACGCCCCCGAGCAACGCTACTGCCCGGCCGGCGTCTATGAGATCGTCGACGGACCGGCTTTGCGCATCAACGCGCAGAACTGCGTGCACTGCAAGACCTGCGACATCAAGGACCCGACCCAGAACATCGTCTGGACCGTGCCGGAAGGCGGCGGCGGCCCCAAGTACCCGAACATGTAGACGGGCAGAAGCCGCCGCCTTCCTGTCCTGAAAACGACAGCCCGGCTCCG
>CAJANN010000064.1 GCA_903941095.1 uncultured Rhodospirillaceae bacterium
GCCACCAACTGAGCGTCCAGTTCCGGCTTGCGGATCTCGACGATGTTCAGGTGAACCTCTCCACCGGTCATCTTGGACAGCTCCTTGCGGAGAACCTCGATGTCAGCACCCTTCTTACCGATCACAACACCCGGACGGGCGGTGTGAATGGTGATGCGGGCCTTCTTGGCCGGACGCTCGATGACTACCCGCGACACGCCGGCCTGCGCCAGCTTGTCCCGCAGATACTTCCTCAGCTTCAGGTCCTCGTGCAGCATCCGGGCGTATTCGCCGTCGGCGAACCAACGGGAGTCCCAGGTGCGATTGATGCCGAGGCGCAAGCCGATCGGATTGACTTTCTGACCCATCTGGTTACTCCCCGGTCGCTTCGGCGCGCTCGCGCACGATGACGGTCAGGTTCGAGAACGGCTTTTCAATACGGCTTCCACGGCCACGGGCACGGGCGGCCCACCGCTTCATCACCATCGCCCTGCCGACATAGGCTTCGGCCACGAAGAGCCGGTCCACATCGAGCTGATGGTTGTTTTCCGCATTGGCGATGGCCGACTGCAGCACCTTCTTGACGTCCTGCGCAATGCGACGGCGAGAGAAGGTCAGCGAGTGCAGGGCGGCTTCCGCCGCCATGCCCCGAATGGACGCCGCAACCAGATTCAGCTTGCGCGGGCTGGTGCGGATCGTCGCCGAGAAGGCCTTGGCCTCGATGTCCGAGAGGACGCGTTCAGCAGGCTTCTTGCCCATGACTTACTTCCTCTTCGCCTTCTTGTCGATGCCGTGGCCGAAGTAGGTCCGCGTCGGCGAGAACTCGCCGAACTTGTGACCCACCATGTTCTCGGTCACCAGGACCGGGATATACTTCTGGCCGTTGTAAACGCCGAAGGTCAGACCCACGAAGTTCGGCAGGATGGTGGAGCGACGCGACCAGATCTTGATGACCTCGTTGCGGCCGCTGGCACGCGACTTATCCGCCTTCTTGAGCAGGTACCCGTCGACAAACGGACCCTTCCATACGGAACGAGCCATTCTCGTCCCTCCTTACTGAGCGTGACGGCGGCGCATGATGAGCCCATCCGTCTTCTTGTTGGAACGCGTCTTCTTGCCCTTGGTCGGCTTGCCCCACGGGGTGACCGGATGACGGCCTCCCGAGGTCCGGCCTTCACCGCCACCATGCGGGTGGTCGATGGGGTTCATGGCGACACCGCGGACATGGGGCTTGAAACCCAGCCAGCGCATGCGGCCGGCCTTGCCGATCGACACGTTCTGCTGATCGGGGTTCGACACCGCGCCGATGGTGGCCATGCATTCACCGCGAACGATGCGCAGCTCGCCGGAAGACAGGCGGAGCTGGGCATAGCCCTGGTCCTTGCCCACCAACTGGACGAAGGTGCCGGCGGAGCGGGCGATCTGACCGCCCTTGCCGACCTTCAGTTCCACATTGTGGACCACGGTACCGACCGGAATGTTCTTCAGCGGAAGCGCATTGCCCGGCTTGATGTCGACCTTCTCGCCGGCAACCACCACATCGCCGGCCTGCAGACGCTGCGGGGCCAGGATGTAACGCTTCTCGCCGTCCTCGAAACGGATCAGGGCGATGAAGGCGGTACGGTTCGGATCGTATTCCAGCCGCTCGACGGTGGCCGGCATGTCGAACTTGTCCCGCTTGAAATCGACGACGCGGTAACGGCGCTTGTGCCCGCCGCCACGGAAGCGGACGGTGATGCGTCCGGTGTTGTTGCGACCACCCGACTTGCGCAGACCTTCGGTCAGGCTGGCTTCGGGCTTGCCCTTCCACAGCTCGGACCGATCCACCAGCACCAGCTGGCGGCGGCCCGGAGTGGTGGGCTTGAACGTCTTGAGGGCCATAACGTCAGACTCCCGTCGTCACGTCGATGGACTGGCCTTCGGCAAGCGTCACGATCGCCTTCTTGACGTCGGAACGCTGACCGGGACGGCCGCGGAAACGCTTCACCTTGCCCTTGAGGACGCTGGTGTTGACGGCGGTGACCTTCACCCCGAACACGCCCTCGACGGCAGCCTTGATTTCCGGCTTGGAAGCCTCCAGCGGCACCCGGAAGGTGACCTGGTTGTGCTCCGAGCCCATCGTGGCCTTCTCGGTGATCACGGGAGCGCGGATGATGTCGTACATCCGCTCCTTCGAGAGGTTGACCTTGCTCATTTCAGGCGAGCCTCCAGAGCTTGCACGGCATCCTTGGTCAGCACCAGGGTGTCACGACGCAGGATGTCGTACACGTTGGCGCCGATTTCCGGCAGCACGTCCACATGCGGGATGTTGCGCGAAGCCAGCGCGAAATTGTCGTCCACCTTGGCTCCGTCGATCACCAGCACCGAGGACCAGCCCAGCGCCTTCAGGCGGGTGGCCAGATCCTTGGTCTTGGGGCCGCCGACCTTGGCCTGATCGAGAACGATCAGCTTGCCTTCGGCGGCCTTGGCCGACAGGGCCACCTTCAGGGCCAGCTTGCGGACCTTCTTGGGCATGTCGAACGCATGGCTGCGCACGACCGGCCCGAAGATGGTGGCGCCGCCGCGGAACTGCGGGCTGCGCAGGCTGCCCTGACGGGCGCGGCCGCCGCCCTTCTGGGCGAAGGGCTTCTTGGTGGTGCCGGAGATCTCGCTGATCCCCTTGGTCTTGTGGGTGCCCGACTGACGCTTCGCCAGCTGCCAGGTCACCATACGGTGCAGCAGGTCGGTGCGGAGCGACAGGCCGAACACGTCGTCAGAGAGATCGATCTCGCCGACGCTCTGGTTGTCCAGGCTGATTACCTTCGTCTTCATCGCGGTGCTCCTCACTCGCCGGCCGCGGCGGCCTTCAGGCCGGCCGGGAACGGCACGCCTTCGGGCAGCTTGCGCTTGACCGCGTCACGGATCAGCACCCAGCCACCCTCGGCGCCGGGAACCGAACCCTTGATCAGGATCAGGCCGCGCTCGGCATCGGTGGAAACCACCTTCAGGTTCTGGGTGGTGACCTGAACGTCACCCATGTGGCCGGCCATCTTCTTGCCCTTGAACACCTTGCCGGGGTCCTGGCGCTGGCCGGTCGAGCCGTGCGAGCGGTGCGAGACCGACACGCCGTGGGTGGCTTCGAGGCCGCGGAAGTTATGGCGCTTCATGCCACCGGCGAAACCCTTGCCGATGGTGGTGCCCGTGACGTCCACGAACTGGCCGGAGATGAAATGGTCGACCGAGAGTTCCACGCCGACGTCGAGAACGTTCTCGGCGGCAACACGGAATTCGGCGAGCACCTTCTTGGGCTCGACCTTGGCATTGGCGAAAGTGACGCGCTGCGGCTTCGCAACGTTCTTCACCTTGGCCTTGCCGACGCCGAGCTGAACGGCGACATAGCCGTCCTTTTCCACAGAGCGGGTCGAGACCACCTGACAGGTGTCGACCTTCAACACGGTGACGGGGATATGAGTCCCGTCCTCGGTGAAGATCCTCGTCATGCCGACCTTCTGGGCGATGAGACCGGATCGCATCGTTGATTTCCTTAGAGCTTGATCTCGACGTCGACGCCGGCGGCCAGGTCGAGCTTCATCAGCGCGTCCACGGTCTGCGGGGTCGGATCGACGATGTCCAGCAGACGCTTGTGCGTGCGAATTTCGAACTGCTCGCGCGACTTCTTGTCGATATGCGGGCTGCGGTTGACGGTGAACTTCTCGATCCGGCTGGGAAGCGGGATCGGTCCGCGCACCTGCGCACCAGTCCTCTTGGCGGTGTTGACGATCTCACGGGTGGACTGATCCAGCACGCGGTGATCGAACGCCTTGAGGCGGATACGGATGTTCTGGCTTTCCATATTCACGTCATCCGTTAAATCGGATCGGCGCCCCCTTATCGGAGCGCCGATCGGTGAAACTTGGTCGGTTCAAATAACCTTCCGCAGTCAGCAGGTTTCCCGGGGAAAACCGTCTCTTACGGAACAGGCCTAAGCCGAAGGCAGGTTTATACAGACCCCCCCATTCCTTGGCAAGGCGATTCTTGCGCCTTATCGCCGGCCCTCTCTCGGTTATCATCGGCACGACGGGAGGCGTCGATGAAAGCGGTTCTGATCTTATGCACAGCCGAAGTCCTGACCATGCTGGGGGTCTTCGCCTTTCCCGCCCTGCTGCCCGCCTTCGTCGCCGAATGGGAGCTGAGCAGCACCGAGGCCGGATGGATCGCCGGCATCCATTTCGCCGGCTACGCCCTGGCGGTTCCGGTGCTGTCGGCCCTGACCGACCGGATCGACGCCCGGCGCATCTATCTGCTGGGAGCCGGCCTGGCGGCTCTGTCGTGCCTGGGCTTCGCCCTGGCCCCCGGCGGGTTCTGGACCGCCCTGACCCTGCGGCTGCTGGGCGGCGCCGGACTGGCCGGCACCTACATGCCGGGCTTGCGGGCCCTGGTGGACCGCACCGGCGGGCCGCGGCAGCCGCACTGGATCAGCTGGTATACCGCCAGCTTCTCGCTGGGCACCAGCGTGTCGTTCCTGGCCGTCGGCCTGCTGGCCGAGATGTGGGACTGGCGGGTGGCCTATGGCATCGCGGCGGCGTCGGCCGGGGCCGCGGTGGCGCTGGTCGCCGCCGCCCTGGCCCCGGTGGCGCCGGCCGCGCCCTCGGGCGCTGGGCCGTTGCTGGATTTCCGCCCGGTCTTCTCCAACCGTGCGGCGATGGGGTACGTGCTGGCCTATGGCGCCCACACCGGCGAACTGTTCGCCCTGCGCAGCTGGCAGGTCGCCTTCCTGGCCTTCGTCCTGGCCGGCGGCGGCGGGACGGCACCCTATGGATTCTCGCCGACCGCCATCGCCACCTGGGGCGCCCTGGCGGCGATGGCGGCCAGCATCTGGGGAGCCGGTCAGGCCATGCGCCACGACCGGGCAAGGGTCTGCGCCGCCTGGGGGCTGGCATCGGCGGCGATGGCCCTGGGCCTGGGCTTCCTTGCCGGCCTTCCTTATGAATGGGCGGCCGCGGCGATCCTGCTTTATTCGGTCCTGGTCCAGGCGGACTCGGCGGCGCTGACCACCGGCGCCGTCCTGGCCGCCGAACCCGGACGGCGGGGCGCCACCATCGCCGTCCATTCCCTGGTCGGCTTCGGCGGCGGCTTTGCCGCCCCCCTGGCCTTCGGGATCATCCTGGACGCGGCCGGCGGCGGCGCGCCGTCCTGGGGACTGGCCTTCGCCGCCATCGGCCTGATGGCCGGGCTGGGGCCGCTGGCCCTGCTGCGCTGCCGGCGATGACCGCCGTTCCCGCCACATCCCTGCCACGATCATTCCCTAAACCCGGCGAGGCAAACATGCTAAGAGCCTTGTCATGATCACCGGACTTGCCCATCCCGAACTGACCGCCGCCGCCCTGGTCGCCCTGGCTGCCCTGGTCTGCGGGGTCATCATGGCCCGCCTGAGGCAGCCGGCCATCGTCGGCTATATCCTGGCCGGGGTGGTGCTGGGACCGTCGGGCCTGGAACTGGTGGCCAACCGCGAAGCGGTGTCGACCCTGGCCGAATTCGGCGTGCTGATGCTGCTGTTCGTGGTCGGCATCGAGCTGGACCTGGGCCGCTTCATCCGGGGCTGGAAGGTCGCCGTGTTCGTCACCCTGGTGCAGATCGCCGGCTCGGTGGGCACCGCCCTGGCCCTGCGCCCCCTGCTGGGCTGGAGCTTCGGCATGGCCCTGGTTCTGGGCTTCGCCGTCGCCGTGTCGTCCACCGCCGTGGTCATCAAGATCCTGGAAAGCTCGGGCGACCACGACAGCGCCACCGGGCGCACCACCATCGGCATCCTGATCGCCCAGGACATGGCCGTGGTGCCGATGATGCTGGTGCTGGGCGGCATGGGCCGCCACGGCATCGCCCCCCTGGACGCCGCCAAGGTGGTGTTTTCGGTGGCCTTCCTGGCCGCCCTGTTCTGGCTGCTGGTCAACCGCCGCCTGCGCCTGCCGATCACCGGCAAGCTGGCCCGCAACGTCGAGCTGGGGCCGCTGACGGCCCTGGCCTGGTGTTTCGGCGCCGCCGCCCTGTCCGGGCTGATGGACCTGTCGCCGGCCTATGGCGCCTTCCTGGCCGGCGTGGTCATCGGCAACTCGTCGCAGCGCGAAACCATCCTGAAAAGTGTCGAGCCGGTGCAGAACGTGCTGCTGATGGTCTTCTTCCTGTCCATCGGGCTGCTGCTGGATTTCGCGTTCATCTGGAAGAATCTCGGCTCGGTCCTGCTGCTGCTGCTGATGGTGACGCTGTTCAAGACGGCGCTGAACGTCGC
>CAJANN010000065.1 GCA_903941095.1 uncultured Rhodospirillaceae bacterium
CCGTCAGGGACCCCCGGCCGGAGGCCTGCACCCCTACGGGGGGGGAGGGGAGGAGCGCCGGCCAACGGAAGCCTTGCGACGGACTTTGCCGCTGTTGCAACCTTCTAGCACGTTGTCGCGCTGCAGTGCAAACACGATGCGCACATAAGCCCCGTCATATTAGACATACGAAATATTATTGACAATTGCGGAAACCCACATGGGGCCAAGCGCCTCAATCCCCGGCGACACAGGTTCCGTTGATGAGCAGACCGCGGGCGTCGGCGGACACCGCGACCGTTTCGCCATCGCCGATCCGGCCTTCCAGAATCAGGCTGGCCAGGGGGTTTTGCAACGCCCGCTGGATGACCCGCTTCAGCGGCCGGGCACCGTAGACCGGATCATAGCCGGCCTCGGCCAGCCACGCCCCGGCTGCGTCGTCCAGGCCAAGCACGATCTTGCGGTCGGCCAGCAGCTTCTTCAGCCGCTGCAGCTGGATCTGGACGATCCCGGCCATGTCGGCCCGGCCCAGGCGATGGAACAGCAGCACCTCGTCCAGGCGGTTCAGGAATTCCGGCCGGAAGGCGGCCCGCACCACCTCCATGACCTCGCCCCGCACCGCGCCGGAATCCTCGCCCTCGGGCTGGTTGGCCAGAATGTCGGCCCCCAGGTTCGAGGTCAGCACGATCAGGGTGTTGCGGAAATCCACCGTCCGCCCCTGGCCATCGGTCAGGCGGCCGTCGTCCAGCACCTGCAGCAGCACGTTGAAGACGTCGGGATGGGCTTTTTCCACCTCGTCGAACAAGATGACCTGATAGGGCCGGCGCCGGACCGCCTCGGTCAGCGCGCCGCCCTCTTCATAGCCGACATAGCCGGGCGGCGCCCCGATCAGACGGGCCACCGAATGTTTCTCCATGTATTCCGACATGTCCATGCGCACCAGGGCGCTTTCGTCGTCGAACAGGAATTCGGCCAGCGCCTTGGTCAATTCGGTCTTGCCGACGCCGGTCGGCCCCAGGAACAGGAACGAACCGATCGGGCGGTTGGGGTCCTGCAGGCCGGCGCGGGCACGCCGCACCGCGTTGGACACCGCCACCAGCGCCTCTTCCTGACCGACCACCCGCGATTTCAGGCGGCTTTCCATGCCCAGCAGCTTCTCGCGCTCGCCGGCCAGCATCATTTCCACCGGAATGCCGGTCCAGCGCGACACCACCGAGGCGATGTTCTCTTCGGTGACGGCTTCGTTCAGCAGGCGGTTCTGGGTGCCGTCGGCCTGGGCCAGCTTGCGTTCCAGGTCGGGAATCACGCCATACAGCAGTTCTCCGGCCTTTTCGTACTTGCCTTCGCGCTGGGCCTTCTCGGCTTCCATGCGGGCCTGATCCAGCAATTCCTTGATCTTGGTCGCCGAGGCCAGCTGATCCTTCTCGGCCCGCCAGTCGGCGCTGACCCGGGCGCTGTCGGCCTCCAGTCCGGCCAGTTCGTCCTCCAGCTTCTCCAGGCGGTCGCGGCTGGCGGCATCGTCCTCGCGCTTCAGGGCCTCGCGCTCGATCTTCAACTGGACGATGCGGCGGTCCAGTTCATCCAGCTCCTCGGGCTTGGAATCCACTTCCATGCGCAGGCGCGACGCCGATTCGTCCATCAGGTCGATGGCCTTGTCGGGCAGGAAACGGTCGGTGATATAGCGGTTGGACAGGGTGGCCGCCGCCACCAGGGCGGAATCGGTGATACGCACGCCGTGGTGCAGTTCATACTTTTCCTTGATGCCGCGCAGGATCGAGATGGTGTCCTCGACGGTGGGCTCGGAGACGAAGACCGGCTGGAAGCGCCGGGCCAGGGCCTGGTCCTTTTCCACATGCTTGCGGTATTCGTTCAAGGTGGTGGCGCCGACGCAATGCAGCTCGCCGCGGGCCAGGGCCGGCTTCAGCAGGTTCGAGGCGTCCATCGCCCCCTCGGCGGCACCGGCGCCGACCAGGGTGTGCATCTCGTCGATGAACAAGATGACCTCGCCGGCGGCGGCCTGGATTTCGGTCAGGACCGCCTTCAGGCGTTCCTCGAACTCGCCGCGGAACTTGGCCCCGGCAATCAGCGAGCCCATGTCCAGGCTCATCAGCCGCTTCATCTTCAGCGGCTCGGGCACGTCGCCGTTGACGATGCGCAGGGCCAGCCCCTCGACCACCGCCGTCTTGCCGACGCCGGGTTCGCCGATCAGCACCGGATTGTTCTTGGTGCGGCGGCTCAGCACCTGAATGGTGCGGCGGATCTCCTCGTCGCGGCCGATGACCGGGTCCAGCTTGCCCTCGCGCGCCGCGGCGGTCAGGTCGCGGGCGTATTTCTTCAAGGCGTCGTAGCCGTCTTCGGCCGACGCGGAATGGGCCTTGCGCCCCTTGCGGACCTCTTCGATGGCGCGGTTGAGCCCTTGCGGCGTGGCCCCGGCCTCGGACAGCGCCCGGGCGGTGGGCGTGCCGGCCGACAGAGCCAGCGCCAGCAGCAGCCGTTCGGCGGTGACGAAGGAATCGCCGGCCTTGGCGGCGATCTGTTCGGCCTG
The DNA here is from genome assembly GCA_903941095.1 of uncultured Rhodospirillaceae bacterium. GTDB lineage: Bacteria > Pseudomonadota > Alphaproteobacteria > Rhodospirillales > Magnetospirillaceae > Magnetospirillum. The sequence goes on from CAJANN010000065.1 coordinate 2,525, forward strand.
CTCGAACAGGCGGGCCAGTTCCGGCCCCAGATGCACGCCGCCGGCCCCCGGCCCCTCGACCTTGGGCTGCCGGTCCAGTTCGGCCTCGATGGCGGCCAGGGCCTTGCCGGCGTCGCCGCCGGCAGCCTTGATCAGATTGGCGGCCAGCCCTTCCTTGTCGTCCAGCAGCACCTTGGCCAGATGCTCGGGCGTCAGACGCTGGTGGCCGCGGCGCAAGGCCAGGGTCTGAGCGTTCTGGATGAAGCCCTTGCAACGCTCGGTGTATTTCTCGAAATCCATTCATCCCTCCTGCGGCGACGGACCGCCCTGCCCCACCCGGTGGCGGCAGCGGCGATCCTCACGGGAACGGACAAAGATGTAGGGGGGAATCCGCCTCCTGCAATGCCGCTTCAGCGGGCCAGCACATGGTCGCAAATCGCCCGGGTGTCCCAACTGGACCGCTGTCCCAGGCACGGGGCGATCTGCGGCCACAGCCGCCCGAAGGTCTCGCGTCCCAGGTCGCGCAGATGGATCAGGAAATCCCAGGCGGGAGCATCCTTCGAATAGATGCCCAGATCGGCCAGCGCCTCGTCGGCATGGATCCGGTGCAGGTTGACCCGCCGCAGGCCGCTGTCGGCGGCCACCTGTCCGGCATCGATCAGCCGGTTCAGGGTTTCCACGGCGTTGACCTCGTGCACCAGGCTGGCCGAGAAGGTGATTTCGCTGAGCCTGTCGAGAATCTGGCGATGAGAGCGCGGCACGCCGTCGCGGTGCAGGGGCGACAGGGTGACCAGCACCAGATCGTCGCAGCCGACCTTGCGCATATGGTCCACCAGCGGCGTCAGCGGCGGATTGCCCATGTAGCCGCCGTCCCAATAGGAGCTGCCGGCGATGGCCACCGGCTGAAAGGTCGGGACGCAGGCGGACGCCTTCAGGGCGTCGGGGGAAACCGCACCGTCGACGAACAGCTGGCGCCGGCATTCCTCGATGTCGGTGGCGGCCACCATCACCCGCGGCACGCCCTTTTCCGGCTTGGCCAGGATGGCCGGCAGGGCGGGGAAGACCTCGCGCATGACGGTGGACAGGTAATTGCCGATGCCGACATCGGGGGAAACCAGGGATGCCGCCGCCATGTCGGCCAGACGGGCGGCCGGTGTCTCGTCGATATTCCAGCCGGGGGCCAGGCCGATGGTGACGACGAACGGGTTGCCGCCCCAGAACGCCGCCTGGGCGATGGTCGACCACAAATGCTCGATCTTGCTGCGTGCAGACTGGGCCATCCGCTTCGTGCGCGCCGTCGCCGGACCGGGCAATTCGGCACCCTGGCGCATGCCGTAGGCCAGGGCCGTGGCGTTCAGCGCCCCGGCCGACGCCCCGGAAATTCCCGCCAGTTCCACGCGGCCGTCGGCCATCTCTGCCAACAGGCCTTCCAGCACGCCCCAGGTGAATGCGCCATGCGCGCCGCCGCCCTGCAGGGCCAATGCGATCTGCCGTGCCATCGTGAGCCTCCTTTTTAAAATTATTATTCCCTGAAGGCTACGCCAACGCCGCCGATTGGGCAACGGCAAGCGGACTTGCTATACTGGCGGCATGGACCAGATCCCTGGCGCCCTGGCGCCCACGTTCCTGTTGATTTTGCTGGGATATGCGCTGCGCCGCAGCGAATTCGTCACCACCGCTTTCTGGGTGTCGGCGGAAAAGCTGACCTACTTCATCCTGTTTCCTTCGCTGCTGGTCGCCAATCTGGCCGAAGCCCGGCTGGCCGGCCTGCCGGTGGCGGCCATCGCCGGGGCGCACGGCCTGGCCATCCTGGCGGTGGCGACGGCTGCGGCAATCGCCGCCGGACTGGGCTGGCGGGCCCGTCTGGGCGGACCGGCCTTCACTTCGCTGTTCCAGTCGCTGATCCGTCCCAACACCTATGTCGGGCTGGCCGCCGCCGCCGGGCTGTTCGGGGCGGCCGGCGTCACCCTGACCGCCATCGGCATCGCCCTGGTGGTGCCGCTGGTCAACGTGCTGTGCGTGCTGGCCATGCTGCACTGGATCGACGGCAACCGGCAGACCGGCTGGCGGACGATCGTTCCGTTGCTGAAAAACCCGCTGATCCTGGCCTGCCTGACCGGCATCGCCCTGAATGCCGGGGATGCCGGGCTGCCGCCGATCATCGGCCCGTTCCTGAAGATCCTGGGACAGGCGGCCTTGCCCATCGGCCTGCTGGCGGTGGGGGCCGGACTGGACCCGGCCGCCATCCGCGGCGGCGGCCGGGTCCTGACCGTCGCCGCCCTGGGCAAGCTGGTCGTGCTGCCGCTGCTGACCGGCGGACTGGCCTTCGCCTTCGGACTGCGGAACGTCGAACTGGCGGTGACGGTGATGTATGCCGGCCTGCCGGTGGCTCCCAACGCCTATGTGCTGGCCCGCCAGATGGGCGGCGACGCCCGGCTGATGGCGGCGATGATCAGCTTGACCACGCTGCTGGCCGGAGCCACCCTGCCCCTGTGGGGGACCTTGGCGAAAGGATTGTGACCAGGATGAGCACGGGCGCGTTGAGCGGAATAAAGGTTCTGGACCTGTCGCGGGTGCTGGCCGGACCGTGGTGCACCCAGACCCTGGCCGACCTGGGGGCCGACGTCGTCAAGATCGAACGGCCGGGCGCGGGCGACGACACCCGCAAGTGGGGGCCGCCCTTCCTGAAGGACGGCAGCGGGGCGGACACCGCCGAAAGCGCCTATTACCTGTCGGCCAACCGCAACAAGCGGTCGCTGGCGGTGGACATCGCCGCCCCCGAGGGGCAGGCGCTGATCCGCCGGCTGCTGCGCGGCTGCGACGTCCTGGTGGAAAACTTCAAGGTCGGCGACCTGATCCGCCACGGGCTGTCCTATGCCCAGCTGAAGGATGACTTTCCCGGGCTGGTCTATTGCTCGATCACCGGCTTCGGTCAGGACGGCCCCTATGCCGCCCGGGCCGGCTACGACTATCTGGCCCAGGGCATGGGCGGCATGATGAGCCTGACCGGCGAACCCGACGGCCCGCCGATGAAGATTCCCGTGGCCAACGCCGATCTGGTCACCGGCATGTACGCCGCCGTCGCCATCCTGGCGGCGCTGCGCCACCGCGACGCCACCGGCCGGGGCCAGCATGTCGACATGGCCCTGCTGGACTGTCAGGTGGCCTGGATGTGCTATGCCGCCGAAAACGTTCTGGTATCCGGGGCCGAACCGCAACGGCTGGGCAACGGGCATCCCACCATCGTTCCCTATCAGGTGTTCGCCGCCGCCGACGGGCACCTGATCCTGGCGGTGGGCAACGATTCGCAGTTCGCCAAGTTCTGCGCCTTCGCCGGCCGCCCCGACCTGGCGGCGGACGGGCGTTTCCGCACCAATGCCGCCCGCGTGGGCCACCGCGAGATTCTGCTGGCCGAACTGACCCCTCTGATCGCCGCGCGGCCCCGCGCCCATTGGCTGGACGGGCTGGAACCGCTGGGCGTCCCCGCCGGGCCGGTCAACACCCTGCCCCAGGCCCTGGCCGACCCGCAGATCGGCCACCGCGGCCTGGTGCGGCAGGCGTCCCACCCCGGCAGCCCCGATCCGGTGCCGTTGCTGACCAGCCCGATGCGCCTGTCGGAGACCCCCCCCGCCCTGACCCGTGCCCCGCCGACCCTGGGGCAGCATACCGACGAGATTCTGGACGAATTCGGTCTGGACCGGACGGAAATCGACCGCCTGCGCCGTCTGGGAGTGGTGGCGTAATCGGCAATCGCTTGCCCGGCGGCGGTTGGCGGTGTATCAAACCAGCCATGCCGATGATCACCGATTCCGCCGAACTCGCCCGCTTCTGCCAGCGCCTGTCGCAGGCAAGCTTCGTCACCGTCGACACCGAGTTCATGCGGGAGAAAACCTACTACCCGCAGCTGTGTCTGGTCCAGCTGGCCGGCCCCGACGAAGCCCGCGCCGTCGACCCGCTGGCGCCGGGCATCGACCTGGCCCCGCTGTTCGAACTGCTGGCCGATACCCGCGTCCTGAAGGTGTTCCACGCGGCCCGCCAGGATATCGAAATCTTCCTGCACCTGTCCGGCGCCGTGCCGACGCCGCTGTTCGACACCCAGGTCGCCGCGATGGTGTGCGGCTTCGGCGATTCGGTGGGCTACGAGACCCTGGCCACCCAACTGGCCAAGGCCCGCATCGACAAGACCCAGCGTTTCACCGACTGGTCGTTGCGGCCGCTGACCGAAAAGCAGATCCAATACGCCCTGGCCGACGTCACCCATCTGCGGGTGGCCTATGAGAAGCTGGTGCGCAAGCTGGAAAAGAACGGCCGGATCGAGTGGCTGTCCGAGGAGATGGCCGAACTGGCCGATCCCGGCACCTACCGGACCGTCCCCGATCAGGCCTGGCGGCGCCTGAAGCCCCGTTCGACCAGCCCGAAGTTCCTGGCCGTGCTGAAGGAACTGGCGGCCTGGCGCGAGCGCGAGGCGCAGGAACGCGACATCCCCCGCCAGCGCATGCTGCGCGACGAAACCCTGATGGAAATCGCCGCCCACCATCCCGCTTCCGCCGACGAGCTGGCCCGCACCCGCGGCATGAGCAAGGGCATGGTCGAGGGCCGCATGGGCGCCGCCCTGCTGGACGCGGTCAGGCGCGGCCTGGAGATGCCGGCCGAGGATATCCCCCGCCCGCCCGAACGGGTCGAGGTGCCGCGCGGCCTGGGGCCGGTGGTCGACCTGCTGAAGGTCCTGCTGAAGATGAAGTGCGACGAACACGACGTCGCCAGCAAGCTGGTGGCCAATTCCGCCGACATCGAGGCCATCGCCGCCGACGACAACGCCAATGTCGCCGCCTTGCACGGCTGGCGCCGCGACCTGTTCGGCGACGATGCCCTGAAGCTGAAGCATGGCCGCCTGGGGTTGGGCTTTTGCACCGATGGCCGCCGGCTGCGGCTGGTGCCCATCGACCCCGAAGATGCACCGCCGGCCGAGGCGGCCGGCTGAGATGGCCGCCCCCATCACCTTCGGCGACGTCCAGGACCGCGCCCGTGCCGAGGCCGCCAAGGCCCTGCGCAAGGGATTGCCCGCGGCCGCCCGCGCCGTCATTCGTCTGGCCGATTCCATCGCCGCCGAAGCCGCCGGGGAACCGGCCGTCGCCCAGGCCCTGAGCGGGGCTGCCTGCGCGGAAGGCTGTTCCTGGTGTTGCCATCAGGTGGTGGGCATCACCGCCGCCGAGGAAGAACTGGTTCTGGCCGCCGTCCAGAACCTGCCCGCCGACCTGCGCGCCCGGGTCCGCACCCGCCAGGCCCAGGCCGAATGCCGCCTGGGATCGCTCCCGGTCGAGCAATGGCAGGCCGCCCGCGTCCCCTGCCCGCTGCTGGACGAGCGGCGTTGCGTCATCCACGCCGACCGGCCGCTGCCCTGCCGGGCCGTGCTGTCGGCCGATGCCGGGGCCTGCCGGGCCTGGCACGACGGCGACGAAGGCGCCCGTATCCCGCTGATCGCCATCCAGCGCGGCATCTACAGCCATGCCCAGGCCGGGCTGGCCCAGGCCCTGGGCGAGGCCGGCATGCCGCCGGCTCCGATGGCGCTGACCGAAGCCCTGGCCCTGGCCTTCCATTGATGGCCGCCCCGACCTTCAGCCAAGCTCAGGCCCGATCCCGCGATGCCGCCGCCGTCGCCTTGGCCGGCCGCGACCTGACCGGCGCGGCCCGCGCCGCCATCGCCACAGCGGACGCCACCCTGGCCGAAGCCGGTGCCGCCATCGGACTGGCCGCCTCGCTGAACGCCCTGGCCTGTGCCCGGGGATGCAGCATCTGCTGCCATCAGATGGTCGGCGTCACCGAGGCCGAGCTGTCCCTGGTCCGTCAGGCCGTCGCCGCCCTGCCCGCCGCCGGGCGCGACAGCGTCGCCGCGGCCTCGGCCCGGTTGCGCGATCGCGCCGGAACGCTGGACCCGGCCGGCTGGTGGCAGGCCCGGCTGGCCTGTCCGCTGCTGGCCGATGACGGCGGCTGCCGCATCCATGCCGACCGTCCCCTGCCCTGCCGCGCCATGAACTCGGCCGATGCCGCCGTCTGCCGCCAATCCTTCGACGGCCAGCCGGTGCGCATTCCCATGCTGGCCGCCCAGCACGGCATCTATGGCCATGCCCAGGCAGGCCTGCTGCAGGCCCTGGTCTCCGCCGGCCGGCCCAACGGCATGATCGTCCTGGGAACGGCGCTATAGGATGCGGATGGCCACCTGTTTGGTGGCCGGACCGACGGCGATGACCCGCCAGGACATCGGATGGCGATCGATGAACTCGGCGAAGGCCCTGTATTCGTCGTCGGCCCAGGTCCGGTTGCCGATGAACTCGTCGAACACCAGCACGGTGCCCGGGCCGATGCGCGGCGCCAGGGCCGACAGGACCTGACAGGCCGAGGAATAGATATCGCTGTCGATGTTGGCCAGCCGCACCGGCTGCGGATGAGCGGCGAGAAACGGCGCCACCGTGTCGGAAAACCAGCCCGGATGCAGGCGGACATTGTCCGGCACCTCGGGCAGTTCGGCCTCGGTGGTCAGGACGCCGCCCTGTTCGCCCCCCCAATCCTCGGGCAATCCTTCGAAAGAATCGAAACCGTGGACCTGCTGGCCGGACAGCGCCGCCAGATGACGGATGGAGGTGCCGCGCCGCACCCCGAATTCCAGCACCAGACCGGGCCGGTCGGCCCGATCCAGGGCGTGCCCCAGCAGGCTGGCCGACAGGCCGAACAGCCGGACGCCGCAATCCAGGGCCGGCAGCAGCGCGTCGACGCCGTCGGCCAGGGCACGGCGACGGGGATGGGCGGCCAGATCCCGGTCGAACAGCCGCCGCGCCCGGTCGCCGGCCCCCGACAGGCGCAGCAGGGCATAGGCATGGGCGCGATACTTGCCGTTGGCCCCGGGACAGGCCGACGCCCGCCCCAGCCGGTCCAGGGCGGCATCGATGCCTTCGAGTTCCAGGGCCGGGCCGTGACTGCCGAACCACGCCGCGGCCCGGTCCGGATCGCGCTGCAGGACGGCGTCGAATGCCGCCAGGGCGGCCGGGCCATCGCTCAACTGGGCCAGGCTCATCGCCTTTTCGTACAGCATCTGCACGCAGGCCGGTCCGGCGTCGACCAGCCGGACGCAATCGGCATAACGGGCATCGCGACGATAGGCCGCCGCCAGCAGGCGGGCAGCCTCGGGCCGGGCCGAATAAGGCTCCAGCAGGTGGATCGCCCGATGCGGGGCGCTGGCCCGGATCAGACCCCGGGCGGATTCAAGAACGGTATCCATCGGTACATGGTAGCTTAGGTGTTGCGCTTCCCGTCAAGGCGGTGAAAATGGCGCCAGCTCCGAGATTGTCCCGAGGCGGTCATGCGACCCGGTTCCCGATTGGTGGTCATAACGGCGCTGCTGGCGCTGACGGCCGGCTGCACCAGGCTGGCGGAAGAGATGGAAACCAGCCGGATCGAAGCCGACATGACCGGCCGCCCCGCCGGCGTACGCCCGGGCCTGGAGCCGTTGCAGAACCGCCAGCCGCCGCCGCAGGCCGAACCGGCCGAACGGCCGATGATTCCGCCGGAATCGGTCCTGCCGTTTCCCACCGTCGGCATCCCCTGGGCTCTGGCCGAGGCCATGCTGGCCGGCGATCCGGTGGCCCAGCACTTCTTCGCCCTGAAACGCCTGGCCGCCCGCGGCCTGGTGCCCCTGGACGACGCCACCGCCCGCCGGGACGACAACCTGGGGGCGCTGCTGCCCCTGACCCGCCCCCATCCCCCGGCCGCCGGACTGGATCGCCCGGTTCCTCCCAGCGACGGGGTGGAGCAGCGTTTCAGCCAGCTCTACGACAAGACCCGCAGCACCCCGCAGGCCCGCAAGGCCGAACGCGACTTCCTGCTGGATGGGTTGATGCCGCCGGCGACGGCGCCGCGGGCGGCATTGCCCGTTCCCGCCGACCAGACCGCGGCGCGCCAGTCCCTGGCCCGGCTGGACCGCCTGAAGGATGCCGGCCTGATCACCCGCCCCGAGCGCGACGAAGAGGCGCGCGAGTTGCAGACCTTGATGGGCTCCGGCGCCTTGCCGGAAATACTCACGGCTCCCCTGCCCCCGCCGCCCGAACCCGAGATACAGAAGAAGCCCGTCAAGAAAGCCGGACCGGCACGGCCGGCCGGCCGGATGGAAGGCGGCGTCCGCGGCCGGTTCGAGGTCATCCCGTCGCCGCCGCAGCTGAGCGCGCCCAAACTGCCGGCCGGGTCGAACGCCCCGGCGGGGCTGCATCTGCTGTCGATGGGAACCGCCGCCCATGCCGAAAAGGCCTTCGAAGCCCTGAAAAAGGAATTTCCAGAACTGGCTCCGCTATCCTACAAGGTCTCGAAGGCCGACCTGGGCGACCTGGGCGCAACCTACCGGCTGATCGCCGGCCCCACCGATTCCGCCACCGCCGAAAAGCTGTGCGCCGATATCCGCGCCAAAGGACAGACATGCCAGGCGACCCCCTTCCCCCAATGACCCCGGCGACAGACCCGGACCAGACCGATCTGGTTTCCCGCCTGCTCTACCGCGACGGCATGGTGCTGATCATCGACAAGCCGGCCGGGCTGGCGGTGCATGCCGGGCCGCGGGACGGCAGCGCCAACCTGATGCAGATGCTGGACCAGTTGCGCTTCGGGCTGCCCCGCCCGCCGGAACTGGCCCACCGCCTGGACCGCGACACATCGGGCTGTCTGGTGCTGGGCCGCCATCGCAAGGCCCTGGCCCGGCTGGGGGAACTGTTCGCCGGCGGCCAGGTCGAGAAAACCTACTGGGCCGTGGTGGTCGGCCGTCCGCCGGGGGAAGCCGGCCTGATCGAAACGCCGCTGAAGAAACTGGAGCGCCGCCACGGCTGGCGCATGGTGACGGATTGCAAGGGCCTGCCCTCGGCCACCCGCTGGCGGGTTCTGGGCCAGGACCAGCGCCTGACCTGGATCGAGGCCAAACCGCTGACCGGACGGACCCACCAGATCCGCGTGCACCTGGCCTCGATCGGCTGCCCGCTGGCCGGCGACAGCATCTATGGGCGCGGCACCGGCGATCTTGCCGCCCCCCGGCTGCATCTGCACGCCCGGCACATCTCGGTGCCGTTCCACCCCCGCAAGCCGCCCATCACCGCAACCGCTCCGGTCCCCGGGCATATGGGCAAGCTGCTGGCAGGATGCGGCTGGACGGACAAGGATAGCAAGTAGAACCGCATAGGCAGGTCATCGGACAGAACGGGATGCGCCATTGCATACAATTACCTTGGCGAGTATTGTATGCAGACGGTTCCGTCGCGGGGTGGCAGGAAAAATGGCCGACAAGAATAACGAGAAGCGTGTCTACCGGGCTCGGACCGAGGAAGGGGAACCGGACCCCATCGACAAGCATGTCGGTGCCCGCCTGCGCCTGCGCCGGACCCTGATGGGGCTCAGCCAGACCGAACTGGCCAAGGCGGTCGGCCTGACCTTTCAGCAGGTGCAGAAATATGAAAGCGGCGCCAACCGTATCAGCGCCAGCCGCCTGTACCACATTTCCGAGGCCCTGGACGTGCCGGTCAGCTTTTTCTTCGACGACATGCCGCACAAAGGACTGTCCGGTCTGTCGGAAGACCCCGCCCCCCCGCTGGCGCCGCCCGATGCCGGCCGCGAAGGGCTGGAGATGATGCGCAACTATCACCGCATCGGGGACGAAACCATCCGTCGCGGGGTCTACGACCTGACCAAGGCCCTGGCCGCGAAGCTGAACGCCTAAGCGCGCGCCGCCTTCAGTTCCGTTTCGAGATCCTGGATGCGCTTGGCCAGGGAGGCCTTGACGGTCTCGGCGACCCAAGGCTTCATCGACGATTGCTGCTCTTTCAATTGCACCAGCAGGCGCTTCTTCTCGTCCAGCGACCGCTTGATCGGCATGCGGTCCGAATGCTGTCCGGCATGACTGCGAAAGCCACTCATGGATGTTCCTCCTTTCGATGGCACAAGAAACAGGGCCGCGGACCATGCCCGAACCCTTCCCCCCTGGCAAGCACCATTGTTTGGATGTTTGTTCCCGCCACCGACAGTGTTATAACCCGCATCGCGCTGGTTCCGGCGTCAGCGTCCCGGTAGCTCAGCAGGATAGAGCAACGGTTTCCTAAACCGTAGGTCAGGGGTTCGAATCCCTTCCGGGACGCCATTTTCTCAA
>CAJANN010000066.1 GCA_903941095.1 uncultured Rhodospirillaceae bacterium
ACCGCGACTTCCTCGCCGGCTTGGCAGAGGATCTCGACATATCCATCGGCTTCAGCCTCCACCGTGATGTTGGCTTTCGATGTTTCCACCTCCAGCAGTTCGTCGCCCTTGCACACTTGGGCGCCAGCGGCTTTGAGCCATTTAATGATCCTTACCTTGTCGTCATTGACGGTCTCGCGGGGGATGGTTACGGAAAGGTTGTTATCCAAGTGACAACTCCAATGCTCTGCTGACAATGCGGGCGCAGTCGGGAAGGCATTGCCCCTCCAGGGGCCGCGCCGAGGGGATAATGGATGCTTCGGCGAAAACTCGCCCGACGGCGAGGAGGTTTTGGGCCTCTGCCGCCTGGGCGATGATTTCGCTGCCTACCGAGGCAAAACCCTGGCCTTCTTCGACCACCAACAGGCGGCGGGTCTGTGCCAGGCTGTCATGTAGGCAGGAGGCGTCCAAGGGATAAAGCTGCAGTGGCAGGAACAAATCCACTAAAACTTCGTGTTCTTCAAACAGTAACTGGACAGCTTGCTCGGCTTCGACGGACATGCCGCCGATGGCGACCAGGGTTAGGTCGGGCCGGCTTTCCGGCTTCATGCGCACCCAGGGGAATGGGCCTGGGCTGGTTAGCAGGCGGTACCCCGGCAGTGGTTCGGGATTTGCCATCGCGCCATAAAGTATCTTATTTTCCACCAACAAAGTAGGCTCGCCTGCCGCCAGCGCCATGGCATAGACCCGCTCCGGGTTGTAGCGGTGGTGCAGGGCGAGGACCCGCGTACCGGGCTGGGCCAAAAACAGCCGCTCCAGGCTTTGGCTGTGGGTGGGGCCGTAGCCGCGCTTACCGCCCATGGGGGTGCGGATGAGTAAGGGCGTCTTGACCTGCCCGCCATACATGCCGGCGAATTTCGCCGCGTGGTTGACCCACTGATCGGTGGCCAGGGTGAGGAAGTCGCCGAACATGATCTCCACCATAGGATGGTAGCCCCCCAGGGCCAGGCCATTGCCAAGGCCTACCAGCGCGTGCTCGCTGATGGGGGTGTTAAGCACCCTACCCGGATGACTGTCGCTTAGGCCCAGGCTGGCTTTGAACGCGCCGCCATAAGGCGATTCGACATCCTCGCCGATCAAAAGCGCCTTGGGATTTTCGCGCAAGGCTGTGTCCAAGCCTAGGCGTACGGCCGCGAGGCCCCGCTCTTTATTGAAAGTGAGCGGCGCCCAGCTTGGCGGGGTGGCAGGGGCCGCACCCTTGGGCGGCGGGCCGAAAGGCGCGGCGTCGGCAGCAGCCACCGCTAGGTCAAGCCGGTTTTCAATGCCTTCCAGCAGATGTTCTAGCCAGGGGTGGCGCGCGTGGCGCTGCAAAAGCAAATTCAAAGGATCGCAGCGGACATAAGGTTCGACGGTTTCGGAGGGCCGGTTATCGTCGCCTTTGGAATGCGCCATCAACCGATAGGTGTCCACGCGGTGGAACAAGGGCTTTCCGGTCGAGCGGACTTTCGCCACGCTCGCCCCCATCTCTTCCACCAGGCTATGCCATTGCCAGGTGGAGCTTCGAGCCGTCTCAATGCCGAAGGAGGCAAAGCGTTCTTCGATGCCGCCGGCGAGGGTTTTGCCCTGGTGCGTGGATTGGGCGTAGTGGTTGTTTTCCAACACCACCAGCAGGGGTAGCTCCCATTTTGAGGCGAGGTTGAGGGTTTCGTAGACAACGCCCTGGCCCAAGGTACCATCACCGATGAAGACCACGGCGATGCCGCCGTCCGCATCGAGTTTGTGCGCCATCGCCATTCCCGCCGCCACAGGCACGATCCCGCCTTGGATACCATTGGAGAAAAACCGCCCGTAATGCAAATGCTGGCTGCCGCCTAGGCCTGCGCAGACACCGCTTACCTTGCCCATGATCTCTGCCAACAGCCCCTCGACTTGGTCGCAATAGGCGATGAAATGCCCGTGGCAGCGGTGGTTGGAAAACACCGTATCGCTCTCGCGCAGCCAGGCCACGACAGAAGGGCCGACGAATTCTTGGCCTATGCAGGTGTGGACGGTGCCATACAGTTTGCCTTCGCAAAACAATGCCAGCAGGCGTTGTTCGGTCAGGATCTGCGGCAGGATCACCGGAGGGGCGCCGCGCGGGGGGTAGAGGACGTAGAGTGGCACACCGTCGCGGCCCATGGCACGCAGATATTCGGAGATCGCGGGGTCGCGGCGGGTCCAGTC
>CAJANN010000067.1 GCA_903941095.1 uncultured Rhodospirillaceae bacterium
GCCCCGCCACCTCGGCGGCCAGCCGCTCGGTGTCGTGGCTTTCGGGAAAGGCGATGGAGGGCGCGATGCCGCGCAGCAGGTCGTATTGCTCCAGCAGCCAGGGGGCATGAAAATCCCACCACTTGGCGCTGTTGAACAGCAGGTCGAAGCCGGCGCGGCGCAAGCCGATGATGTCCTCGGTGGGGCAGCCCAGGGTTTCGGCGGCGAAGACCAGGCCGGGGTCCTGCCGCCTGCCCTCGGCGATCACCCCGGCCCACAGGTCGGCCGGCACCTTGGTGGCGGCGTCGCAGCGGAACCCGGCGATGCCCAGCGAAGCCCAATGCCGCACCAGGCCGCCCCAATGGGCGACCATCGCCGGATGCAGCTCGGCCCGGCCGTAGTCGATCTCGGCCAAGTCGCCCCATTCCGTCACCTTGGAGGGGTCGTCGGGATCCACCACCGAGGGTGAGGCCGGTTCACCATCCGGCCGGCGCAGGAACCAGTCGGGATGCTCGGCAGTCAGCAGGGCGTCGCGCGAGGTGTGGTTGACCACCAGATCCATCATCACCCGCAGCCCGTGACCATTTGCCGCAGCCGCGAATTCCCCCAGTGCCTCGTCCGGGTCGGCGTCCGAGAACAGCGGGTTCATGCGGCCGTAGTCCTTGACCGCGTACACGCTGCCCGAAAAGCCGGGATAATGAACGGGATTCAGCCATATCCAATCGAAGCCCATGGCGGAGATCCGCGGCAGGTCTTCGATCCAGCGGCTCACCGAGCCGGCCAGTGGCGGGAACAGGTTGTAGATCCGGGGGCCGCGCTGCACGGTCGAACCTCTCCAAACGTTCCGTCAGCCTCCCCATCTTTCCACCCGGCCGGGGCCTTTCAATGCCCCGAAAGACGCAACTGAAATACTCCTTACCTTAGAAGCGTTAAACGATCTCCTTCCGTGGAGCCACCAGATATGGTAATGCTCTCCGCCGAGGGGGCCGGCTCGCGAGGCTGGCAAGACTTTTCAAGGAGCGCATGATGGACGTCCTTCCGAAGGTTCTGGGACTCACCGTGGCCGGCGTGCTGGTCATCGTCCTTTACCTGGCTGCCCCGGTTCTTGGCGCCCTGTTCGGCGGTGCCAGCCCGATGAACTTCATGATCTATCTGGGCCTGCTGCTGACCGCGGTGTTCACCAGCGTGGTGATGTATCTGGCTTCGGTCGGCGGCGCGAACGAGTAGTTCGCCGGCCACTGACGGCAAATACACGTCGCCCCGGCCGCAAGGCCGGGGCGATTGTCGTTTTGCGACCGGTTGTGGGAACCCGGCATCGGGGCCGGTGTTGTGCCCAGTGTCGATTTCCACCAGGGGACCATCAAAAGCGAGGATCATACATGGCGACCAGGAAGGACGAATCCGGCTCCCGCTCGGGCAGCAACGGCGGCGACACCACGGGCCGCATGGCGAATGAAACCATCTCCAACGTCGCCGAATTCGGCCGCCGCTCCACCGACCAGTTCCAATCGGTGGCGGGCGCCGGGATGCGGGCTTATCGGGAAATCACCGACGATTCCAAGGATGACGTGGACGCCCTGATGCAGAGCGGCACCAAACTGGCCAAGGGCGTCCAGGACATGAGCTGGGAGATGATGCAGTACACCCAGCA
>CAJANN010000068.1 GCA_903941095.1 uncultured Rhodospirillaceae bacterium
GCCTACGGATTCCTCATCACCGAGAGGAGTCTGGTTCCCCCCTCAGGACCACGCTGCCACCCGATCTGCAAGGCGACTGCCCTACCCGACAGTTACCGACCCCGCGGATCCACCCGTTCGGCCTGAGCGCCATGTCACAACCTCGACAACCACCATCCGCCTCAGATTGACCCGGGCACTCGCACGGAAATTACCACGGTGCCCCTGCTGCCAACGGCCGGCACCCCAATCCAGTCAACTTGTGACACAGTAGAATTAACCCAAGAATCTCTGGGTGGAAGACAATACCTTCAAGGCCTTCGTCACCGAGCAGTACCTTGACGCGCGCCTCGCCGCTCTCGACGCCCGTGCCGCCGCCGACCGCCGCAAGGCGGACACCCGGCGCAAGGTTGTCATCGGAGCCGGGGTTCTGGCGCTGGCGGCGCGGAACCCGGATTTCGCCATTGCCGTGATGGATTCCATCACGGAAACTTCATTCGCGCTCGCCGTCCTGATGGCGGCTGGAAGTTCTGCGCGTCAGGATCGGCGGCACTGAGCCATCATCCGTGACCGCCTGGCCAACTTCGCAGCCAAAAACCTGTTTGGCGCTGACTTTGACCCCTTCCTGGTTCGTGCCGCACAGATGAACGTGATAATGGCCGGCAATTCGCTCGGCCACCTCTATCACATGAATTCGCTGGAATTCCCGGCAGGCCACCTACCTGGTGTGCCTGCTGCGAAGGCCGCCATCCCGCTCGGCACCATCGATGTCTTGATGACCAACCCGCCGTTCGGCTCCGACATTCCGGTCACCGAAAAGACCATCCTGGAGCAGTACGAGCTGGCCCGCCGCCGGGAACGGCAAGGCGATGGCTTCGTGATGACCAACGCCATCAAGCCTGCCGTGTCGCCCGAGGTGCTGTTCATTGAACGTTGCATCAAATGGCTCAAGCCGGGTGATCGGCCGTCCAGTTTTGCCTTACGGCGACATCATTGGTGGCGCTGTCTCTGAGGACGCAATTCGCATCAACTGTCACACCCCGGTCGAAGCGGGTCTGTTGTTTGTGTTTTTGACTTCAGATTACGGCCTGAGGCAATTGAAGGCTCGTGCTTTTGGATCTTCCATCCCGCACCTGGACGTTCGGCAAATCGGTGAATGTCTCTTGCCGGAGCTAGATCAAGATGTTGCAGCGCGCATCGGCAGGGCAGGCCTTCGAGTTTCAGAGCTGAGAAGTGATGCACTGCGTCTTGAGCGAGAGGCTCGCCTGATAATAGAAAGTGAGATTGAAGGGAGCGCATAAGATATGGCCAAAGTGATCCCAGTAGGCCAGCCGGTTATCCCCCTTCTCCACAGGCCGGACGCGGCCCGGCGGGGAATTTGGCAACAGACTTGTCCACAGGGGGTAACGGCTATTCCTCGTGCAGCAATGCCCGCCGCAACCGCTTCACGCCCAGGATCACCGCGCCGATGATCACCGGCAGCGACGCCAGGGCGGCGACGTCGGGGTCCACGGGCAGACCGGCCGCCTTCAGCCCCTTGGCGGCATACAGGACCAGCCCCAGCAGATAATAGGAAATCGCCACCACCGACAGCCCTTCGACGGTTTCCTGCAGGCGCAGCTGCATCCGGGCGCGGCGGTTCATGGATTTCAGCAGGTCGCGGTTCTTTTCCTCCAGGGCGATGTCGACTCGGGTGCGCAGCAGGTCGCCGGCCCTGGCCGCCCGCCCGGCCAGCAATTCGCGGCGGTCGGCCGCCGATTCGCAGGTCTTCATGGCCGGAGCCAGCCGGCGGTCCATGAATTCGGCCAGGGTCTGGGTTCCGGCGATGCGTTCCTCGCGCAATTCGGCGATGCGCTGGTTGACGATGGCGTAATAGGCCCGGGCGGCGACCAGCCGGAAACCGGCGGCGGAATCCAGCCGCTCGATCTCGGCGGCCAGGGCGGTCAGGCGCTCCAGCAATTCACGGTCGTTCTGGACGATGGCCGGGTCGGCCAGTTCGGTGACGATGGCCGCCAGGGCCCGGTCCATCCGCGCCACCTCGGCATGGATGCGCCGGGCCTCGGGAAAGGCCAGCAGGGCCATCATGCGGTAGGTCTCGATCTCCAGCAGCCGCTGCATCAGCCGGCCGGTCTGGCCGCGGCTCAGCCCCTGGTCCAGCACCAGGATGCGGCCGAAGCCGTCGGCATGCAGGCGCAGGTCGGTCCAGACCTCGGCGGCGCGGCCGACCACCGTCGAGCCGACCAGCGGATTGCCGGCGAACGGGCCGGCCAGGTCGCCGGGGGCATCCCCCCGGGGGACGATGGCCACATGCACGGCGCTGATCACCGCGCCGGGCATGCGGTCCAGCCAGTCGCGCGGCACCAGATCCAGGGCCGAAGCGGCGAACGGGTCGGCGAAACCGTCGAGACGCAGGAAGGTATAGGTGGAGAACTCGCTGTGGCGCTCCCACTTCAGCCGCAGCCCGCCCAGATCGCGGGCGAAATGATTGGCCCCCTCGCCCGGGGGCTCGGCGCCGTGGCTGCCCAGAAGCTCGATCAGGTAGGCCCGCTCGGCAGAGGCGTCCAGCCCGTCATGCAGGATGGCAAGATGGCTGGCCCGCACCGGAGCCGGCACGATCTCGTAGGGGCGCGCATGGACCTCGCCGGCCAGCGGGCGGCGCAACGCATGCTCTTTGACGATCGCAGACCGCAGCGGCGCCGGATCGGCCATTGCCCACCTCTTCGCAAGTGACCACATTGGTGTACACTGCCGCGTGTTGCCTGCCAAGGAGCCCCGATGCCGCACGATACTCAAGCCCATGAGCTGTTCTTCGCCCGCGCCGGCCTTGACCGCGACGCCGTCGCCGGTATCGTCGCCGACGCCCTGGCCGGAGCCGACGACGGGGAACTGTTCCTGGAATACCGGCAGTCGGAAAGCGTGGTTCTGGACGACCGCCAGATCAAGTCCGCCAGCTTCGACACCACCCAGGGGTTCGGCCTGCGCTCGGTGGTCGGCGGGGCCCAGGGCTACGCCCACGGATCGGAACTGTCGGAACAGGCCATCCGCCGCGGCGGCGCCACCGTCAAGGCGGTGCGCGGCAACCATTCCGGCACCCTGGCCCTGCCGCCGGCCGGCACCAACGCCAGCCTTTACACCGACATGAACCCGCTGGCCCTGGTCCCGTTCGAGGCCAAGGTCCGGCTGCTGGAGCGGATCGACGCCTACGCCCGCGGCCGGGACGGCCGCATCCGGCAATCATCGGCGTCGATTTCCGGGTCCTGGCAGGCGGTGTTCATCCTGCGCGCCGACGGCAGCCACGCCGCCGACATCCGCCCGCTGGTCCGCCTGAACGTCTCGGTGGTGCTGGGCGAGGGCGACCGCATGGAAACCGGCAGTTTCGGCATCGGCGGCCGCGTCACCTATGACGGCATGATGGACGAAGCCCAATGGCGCACCTGCGTCGACGAAGCCATTCGCCAGGCATCGGTCAACCTGACATCGATCCCCGCCCCGGCCGGCGAGATGAGCGTGGTGCTGGGACCGGGATGGCCCGGCGTCATGCTGCACGAGGCGGTCGGCCACGGGCTGGAAGGCGACTTCAACCGCAAGGGCACGTCGGCCTTCTCGGGCCGCATCGGCGAACGGGTGGCCGCCCCCGGCGTCACGGTGGTCGACGACGGCGCCCTGCCCGACCGCCGCGGTTCGATCACCATCGACGACGAAGGCACGCCCTCGGGCCGCACCGTGCTGATCGAGGACGGCATCCTGGTCGGCTATCTGCAGGACCGCCTGAACGCCCGGCTGACCGGCGTCAAGCCCACCGGCAACGGCCGGCGCCAATCCTATGCCCACGCCCCGATCCCACGCATGACCAACACCTTCATGGAGGCCGGCGACAAGGACCCGGCCGAGATCGTCGCGTCGGTGGACAAGGGCATCTATGCCGTCAATTTCGGCGGCGGCCAGGTGGACATCACCTCGGGCAAGTTCGTCTTCGCCGCCACCGAGGCCTATCTGATCGACAAGGGCCGCATCGGCGCCCCGGTCAAGGGCGCCACCCTGATCGGCAACGGCCCCGACGCCCTGACCCGCGTCACCATGATCGGAAGCGACCTGCAACTGGATCCCGGCATCGGCACCTGCGGCAAGGACGGCCAGGGCGTCCCCGTCGGGGTCGGCCAGCCGACCCTGCGGCTGGATGGCCTGACGGTGGGGGGAACGGCGGTCCGGTAAGCCGGGTCCGCCCGGATGCCCAGCGCGGCCCGGATGCCCAACGCGGCCCGGATGGTCATCGCGGCACGGTGTTCGCACCCCGGCCGACAGGATAGCGCCGGCCGACGGCCTTGTCATGGCCCTGCCCGGAAGCTTATCGTGGCCGCACCGACGGGGTGGGACGACAATGCGCGAGAGCCAGGGAAAAAGTGTTGCCGAAACCTTTGCCGAGGCCATGTCGGCCTACCAGGACGGCAAAACCGCCGAGGCCCGCCGGCTGACCCGCAAGCTGGTCGAACGCCACCCCGATTTCGGCGGCGCGCATTATCTGCTGGGCCTACTGGCCCTGGACCACGGCCAGGGCAAGGCCGCCGCCGGACATCTGGCCCGGGCCATCACCATCACCCCCGGCCAGGCCGTGCTGCACCTGACGATGGGACGAGCCCTGGATCTGTCGGGCAACCACGCCGAGGCCTGCCTGCATTACCGCACCGCCCTGTCGCTGACGCCCGACCACGCCGAGGCCCACGCCCGGCTGGGCCAGGGATTGCGCCGGCTGGGCAAGCCGGGCGAGGCCGTTTCCCACTGCCGCCGCGCCGTCGCCCTGGACCCGGCCCACGCCGAGGCCTGGAACAGTCTGGGCGGCCTGCTGCAGGAAACCGGCCAGCCGGCGGAAGCCGCCGATTGCCTGCGCCGCGCCCTGGCCCTGCGCCCCGACTGGCCGGCGGCGCTGAACAATTACGGCGTCGCCCTGAAGGATCTGGGCCGGCTGGACGAGGCCGCCACCATCCTGGAGGGAGCCGTCGGTCTGCGCCCCGCCCACGGCGGCAGCCGGGCCAACCTGGCGGCCGTCTACCGCGCCCTGGGCCGGTTGGACGACGCCCGGGCCCAGGCCGAGGCCGGCACCCGGGCCGAACCGCGCAATCCCGACGCCTGGCTTGAACTGGGACTGGCCCGGCAGGCGGAAGGGTATCCCGACGGCGCCGCCGCCGCCTTCGAACGGGCGGTGGCCATCGCCCCCAAGAATGTGCGCGCCTGGTTCTGCCTGGGCGAGATCCGCCGCTCGCGGGGGCTGGCCGATCAGGCCCGCAAGGCCTATGACCGCTGCCTGACCCTGGATCCCGCCGATCGCTTCGGCGCCGCCCTGGGGCTGGCCCTGGCCGTCGGCACGGCGGCACCCGACCGGGCGCCGGCAGCCTATGTCCGGCAATTGTTCGACGATTACGCCGACCGCTTCGACGAAGCCCTGATCGGCGGTCTGGACTATCGCGCCCCGGCCCTGCTGGCCCAGGCGCTGGCGGCGGCGTTGGGGCCGGTGGGCGGGTTGACCGTCCTGGATGCCGGCTGCGGCACCGGACTGGCCGCCGGCATGTTGCGCCCCCTGGCCGCCCGGCTGGACGGAATCGACCTGTCGCCGGCCATGATCGCCAAGGCCGGCGAACGCGGCCTGTACGATCATCTGCAGACCGGCGACATCGTCGCCGCCCTGGCCGCCGGCGGCATCCGCTACGACCTGATCGTCGCCGCCGACGTCCTGGTCTATCTGGGCGACCTTGCCCCCCTGCTGACGGCGGCGCACGCCGTCCTGGCCCCGCGCGGCGCCTTCGCCTTCACCGTCGAGAAGACGGATGCAAGGGCTTGGATCCTGGGGCCGAAGCAACGTTATGCCCACTCGGCCGCCTATCTGGGCCAGGCCGCCGCCGCCGCCGGATTCGACGTCGCCCTGATGGAAGACGCCGTCACCCGCCACGACGCCGGCCTGCCGGTTCCCGGTCTGGTGGTGGTCCTGCGCAAGGCCTGAGCGCCGGCGACCCGGCAAAACTTGCCGGGCCTTAACCTTCCTTAAAGCTTGCCCGGCGTACCCTGCCGGCTGTGGTCCTGCGTCCGCGGGGTCACGTCCTTTTCGCAAGCGGCTCTGGGTGACACCGACGTGAACGCGTTCCTGCAGATGATGCGCGGCCTTGGCCCGATGCGGCTGGCGGCCATTGCCGGTGTCGGCGTCTCGATCCTGGGCTTTTTCATCTATCTGATGAGCCGCGTCGCCGCGCCGCAGATGGAATTGCTGTACGGCGATCTGGAGATGGCCGATTCCAAGGCCATCATCGAAAAGCTGACCTCCGACAAGACCCCGTTCGAGGTCCGCCGCGACGGCCACGAGATCTGGGTTCCCAAGGACAAGAAGAACGAATTGCGGGTGCGCATGGCCGAACAGGCGATGCCGTCCTCGGGCCGCGTCGCCGGCTACGAGCTGTTCGACAAGCAAGACGCCCTGTCGTCCACCAGTTTCCAGCAGAACATCAATTACGTCCGGGCGCTGGAAGGCGAAATCTCGCGCACCATCCGCTCGATCGACAAGGTGAAAAACGCCCGCGTTCATCTGGTGCTGCCCAAGCGCGAGGCCTTCGCCCGCGAGGCCAACGAGCCGTCGGCCTCGGTCATCTTGCGCATGCAGGGCGCCTCGCGCCTGGAGCGCAGCCAGGTCATCGCCATCCAGCACCTGATCGCCGCCGCCGTTCCGAAGATGAAGCCCAGCCGCATCTCGATCGTCGACGACAAGGGCACGCTGCTGGCCAAGGGGTTCGAAAATGACCAGGAAGTCGCCGCCCAGAATGCCGACGAACTGAAGCTGAACACCGAGAACCGCATGGCCCGCGTCGTCGAGGGCATGCTGGAACGGTCGCTGGGGCCGGGCCGGGTGCGCGCCGAGGTCAACATCGAGATGGACCTGTCGCGCGCCGTCACCACCGAGGAAACCTACGACCCGGAAAGCCGGGTGGTGCGCAGCCAGGTCACCGTCAACGAAGACGAATCGTCCAGCGAGGGCGATCCGTCCAACGTCTCGGTGACCAACAATCTGCCCGACCCCAACGCCAGTTCCTCGGGTTCCAGCAAATCATCGGCCAAGGCGACCAAGACCCAGGAAACCGTCAATTACGAGATTTCCAAGAAGACCAGGAACATCGTCCGCGAAATGGGCGAAATCCGCCGCGTCTCGGCGGCGGTTCTGGTCGACGGCATCTATGACGTCGCCGCCGACGGCAAGAAGACCTATCGCGACCGCAGCCCGGAAGAGCTGGCCAAGCTGGAAGAGCTGGTCAAGAACGCCATCGGCTTCGACAAGAGCCGCGGCGATCAGGTCAAGGTCCACACCATGCAGTTCGCCGGCGGCGACGAACAGTACCAGGCGGAAGACCCGGGCGAGTTCATCTTCGGCATGCGCCGCGACTTCGTCGAGAAGATCGCCTCGAACCTGGGCCTGTCCATCGTCGCCATCCTGTTCCTGCTGCTGGTGCTGCGGCCGCTGATCGGCCGCGCCATCGAAAGCATGCAGGGCCAGGTCGGCCCCGACGGCCGCCGCCTGCTGACCGCCGACGGCTCGGGCATCCCGCAGCTGACCGGCCCCGGCGCCCCGGCCATGCCCGCCCCCGCCCTGGGCGGCGAGGAAGAGGTCATCGCCGACGAACTGATCGACATCGACAAGGTCGAGGGCCGCGTCAAGGCCTCGTCCATCAGGAAGATCGGCGAGATCGTCGAAAAGCATCCGGAAGAGGCGCTGTCCATCATCCGCAACTGGCTGTACCAGGAAATCTAGGCTAGGAGCCCCCCGTCATGGCCCGCATGAAAGAGGACTACCGCTCGCTGACCGGCCCGCAGAAGGCGGCGATGCTGATGCTGTCGCTGGGCGAGGAGCATTCGTCCAAGCTGTTCGGCATGATGGATGACGAGGAAATCAAGGAACTGTCCCAGATCATGGCCAATCTGGGCACGGTGTCGGCCAACCTGATCGAACGCCTGTTCGTCGAGTTCGCCGACCAGCTGTCCTCGACCGGCTCGCTGGTCGGCTCGATGGAAAGCACCGAGCGGCTGCTGATGAAGTCGCTGCCCAAGGATCGCGTCTCGACCATCATGGAAGAAATCCGCGGCCCCGCCGGCCGCACCATGTGGGACAAGCTGGGCAACGTCAACGAAGCGGTGCTGGCCAACTATCTGAAGAACGAATACCCGCAGACCGTCGCGGTGGTGCTGGCCAAGATCAAGGCCGACCACGGCGCCCGCGTGCTGTCGATCCTGCCGGAAAACTTCGCGATGGAAGTGATCATGCGCATGCTGCGCATGGAGGCGGTGCAGAAGGAAGTGCTGGACGGCGTGGAAAAGACCCTGCGGACCGAGTTCATGACCAATCTGGCCCGCACCCAGCGCCGCGACGCCCACGAAATGATGGCCGACATCTTCAACAATCTCGACCGCAACGCCGAAAACCGCTTCATGTCGGCCCTGGAAGAGCGCAACCGCGAATCGGCGGAAAAGATCAAGGCGCTGATGTTCACCTTCGAGGATCTGGTCCGCCTGGACGCCTCGGGCGTTCAGACCCTGCTGCGTCAGGTCGAGAAGGACAAGCTGGCCCTGGCCCTCAAGGGGGCCTCGGACGCCATCAAGGATCTGTTCTTCAAGAACATGTCCGAACGTGCCGGCAAGATGCTGCGGGACGACATGGAGGCCCAGGGGCCGGTCCGCCTGCGCGACGTCGACCAGGCGCAGTCGATCATCGTGGTCATGGCCAAGGAACTGGCGGCTTCGGGTCAGCTGGTCATCTCGGAAGGCCGCGAAGAAGACGAGCTGGTCTACTAAGCGATGTCGTACCGCAAGTACATGTTCGACCTGGATTTCGGCCAGCCGCCGCCGCCGCCGCGCCCGGTCAAGTCCGAGGAGGAAGCCCGGGCCGAGGAACTGCCGCCCGAGGAAGAGCCGCCGCCGCCCCCCATGTTCACCGAGGAAGAGCTGAACATGGTCCGCGAGGCGGCTTTCGCCGAGGGCCATCAGGTCGGCACCGCCGAGGCCGCCGAGACCGACAGCCGGGCCATCGCCCAATCCCTGGCGGCGCTGACCGGCCGCATGGAACAGGTGTTCCGCCAGCAGGAAGAGGACAACGACGCCAACGCCCGCAGCGCCGTGCGGGTGGCGATGGCGGTGCTGAAGAAGATGCTGCCGGCCGCCTGCGAGAAACACGCCTTCGACGAGGTCGCCCGCGTCGTCGGGGACGTGGTCGCCCACATCCTGGACGAACCGCGCATCATCGTGCGCGTCGCCCAGCCGCTGGTCGAACCTGTGCGCGAACGCCTGGAAGCCGCCGCCGAAGGCCAGGGCTTCGAGGGCCGCGTCGTGGTCCAGGCGGACCCGCGCCTGACCATCGGCGACGCCCGCGTCGAATGGACCGATGGCGGTGCCGAACGCGACCAGGCCCGCCTGCTCGAGGAAATCGAACTGGCGGTGGAGCGGGCCTTGGCCCCGCCCGAACGCCGGGCCGAGGTCAGTGCGGCCCATGATGCCGAGACGAATCCGGTCTAGGACAGACCCTTCCTGGGATGAGGTGACGAAATGGCCGACTTTGAACTGAACGATTTCGTGCCGGAAGGCGGGGACATGCGGGACGACACCCCCGATATCCCGCGGTCGGCCCGCGACCTGGAAGCGGTCTACGACATCCCCGTCCAGGTTTCCGCCGTGCTGGGCAAATCCAGCATGCAGGTCAACCAGCTGCTGAAGCTGGGCCGGGGCGCGGTGGTGGAACTGGACCGCAAGGTCGGCGAGGCCATCGACATCTATGTCAACAACCGGCTGGTCGCCCGCGGCGAGGTGGTGGTGGTGGAAGACAGACTGGGCGTGACCATGACCGAAATCATCAAGACCGACCGCGGCTGACCGGCCGCGACACGGGGAGTATCGAACCATGCGATTGTTGATCATCGGGGCGATGGACGGGCAGATCGGAGCGGCCAGCAAGATCGCCATGTCCCGGGGCGCCAAGGTCGCCATCGCCGACGACGTCGACCAGGGACTGGATGTCCTGCGCGGCCAGGGTTCGGATCTGGTGATGATCGACGTCCGCCGCGACGTCCTGAAGCTGGTGGAAAGCCTGGAAGCCGAACGGATCGTCGTGCCGGTGATCGCCTGCGGCATCGCCTCGGACGCCTCGGCGGCGGTGCGCGCCATCAAGGCCGGCGCCAAGGAATACATCCCGCTGCCGCCCGATGCCGAGCTGATCGCCGCCGTCCTGGCCGCCGTCACCGAGGAAAGCCACGCCATCCTTCACAAGGACCCGCGCATGGCCCAGGCCATGAAGCTGGCCGAACAGGTGGCCGGTTCGCACGCCTCGATCCTGATCACCGGGGAATCGGGTACCGGCAAGGAACTGATGGCCCGCTTCATCCACGACAAAAGCCCGCGGGCCAAGGCCCGCTTCGTCGCCGTCAATTGCGCCGCCATCCCGGAAAACCTGCTGGAATCCGAACTGTTCGGCCACGAGAAGGGTGCCTTCACCGGCGCCGTCGCCCGGCGCATCGGCAAGTTCGAGGAAGCCAGCGGCGGCACGCTGCTGCTGGACGAAATCTCGGAAATGGACATCCGCCTGCAGGCCAAGCTGCTGCGCGCCATCCAGGAAAAGGAAATCGACCGCGTCGGCGGCAAGCAGCCGGTCAAGGTCGATTGCCGCATCGTCGCCACCTCGAACCGCAACCTGGAGGATTATGTCCGCCAGGGCGGCTTCCGCGAGGATCTGTATTACCGGCTGAACGTGGTCAACCTGGCCCTGCCGTCCCTGCGCGAACGTCCGTTGGACATCCCCGTCCTGGCCGAGCATTTCATCCGCAAATATTCCGAAGCCAACGCCATTCCGGTGCGCCCCCTGGCCCCCGAAGTCCGGCCGATGCTGGTCCGCCATTCCTGGCGCGGCAACGTGCGCGAGCTGGAGAACACCATGCACCGTGCCGTCCTGCTGGCCACCGGCAACAGCATCGGCCCCGAGGCGATCATCCTGTCGGGAGGCTTGCCGAGCCCCGCCGACCCGGTGGTGTCGCAGGTGGCCAACACCGCGGCGGCGGTGATGTCGGGGGCCGGAACCGGCATGGGGCTGGTGGGCAAGACGGTGGCCGAGGTCGAACGCGACCTGATCATCGACACCCTGTCGCATTGCCTGGGCAACCGCACCCATGCCGCCAACATTCTGGGCATTTCCATCCGCACCCTCAGGAACAAGCTGAAGCAATATTCCGAGGAAGGCGTCCCGGTGCCGCCGCCGGCCGGCGAAGCCGGCCCGGACCGCGTGGCGCTGTGACCGGCCGGAGCTAGCACATGGCCGACGGCGCACAGCCCCAGGGCAGCACGGCAGGGGTGGACACCGCCCGCGACGCCTGGACGCGTCTGCACACGGCCATGCGCCGCGGCGACGTCATCCTGGCGCTGGGCGTCGTCACCATCATGCTGATGCTGATCCTGCCCCTGCCGACCTGGCTGCTGGACATGGGGCTGGCGATCTCGGTCACCGTCAGCGTGCTGATCCTGATGGTGTCGCTGTTCATCGAAAAGCCGCTGCAATTTTCCTCGTTCCCGACGGTCCTGCTGCTGACCACGCTGATCCGGCTGTCGCTCAACCTGGCCTCGACCCGCCTGATCCTGGGGCACGGCCACGAAGGGCTGGAGGGCGCCGGCCAGGTGATCGCCGCCTTCTCGACCTTCATCATGAGCGGCAATTTCGTCATCGGCATCATCGTCTTCGCCATTCTGGTGATCGTCAATTTCGTGGTCATCACCAAGGGTTCTGGGCGTATCGCCGAAGTGGCGGCCCGCTTCACCCTGGACGGCCTGCCCGGCAAGCAGATGGCCATCGACGCCGACCTGTCGGCCGGCCTGATCGACGAACAGACCGCCAAGAAGCGCCGCTCGGAACTGGAACAGGAAAGCCAGTTCTTCGGCGCGATGGACGGCGCCTCGAAATTCGTGCGCGGCGACGCCATCGCCGGCCTGCTGATCACCGGCATCAACGTCATCGCCGGCATGATCATCGGCATGGCCCAGAACGGCCTGACCTTCTCGCAGGCTGCCGACATCTACACCAAGCTGACCGTCGGCGACGGTCTGGTCACCCAGGTCCCGGCCCTGCTGGTGTCGGTGGCCGCCGGCATCCTGGTGACCAAGGCCGGCGTCCAGGATACCGTCGACAAGGCCCTGTCGGCCCAGCTGGGCGGCTATCCCCGGGCGATGGGCACCGCCGCCGGGCTGATCTTCATGATGGCGGTGGTGCCGGGCATGCCCTTCGTGCCCTTCGCCCTGCTGGGCGGCGGCATGGGCGTGGCCGCCTATTTCATCGAGAAGCAGCAGCGCGTGCGCGCCGAGCGCGAAGCCATCGAGGCCGAGGAACGCGCCCGCCAGACCACCCCGGTGGCGGAAGAGCCGATCTCGACGGCGCTGCGCATCGACACCGTCCGCCTGGAACTGGGCTATGGCCTGCTGCAGATGATCAACAATCCCAAGGGCGTCAAGCTGACCGACCAGATCAAGAGCCTGCGCCGGGCGATGGCCTCGGAAATCGGCTTCGTCATGCCCAGCGTGCGCATCCAGGACAACATGCAGCTGCCGGCCAACGCCTATGTCATCTACATCAAGGAAGTGGAATCCGGCCGCGGCGACCTGCGCCCCAACCACCTGCTGATCATGGACCCCAGGGGCGACGACATCACCCTGCCCGGCGAGAAGACCAAGGAACCCACCTTCGGCCTGCCGGCCATGTGGGTCGAGCCGACCAGCCGGGAAGAGGCGCTGTTCCGCGGCTATACCGTGGTCGATCCGCCCACCGTGGTCACCACCCACCTGACCGAGGTCATCAAGGACAACATGGCCGAGATGCTGTCCCACTCGGAAACCCAGAAGCTTCTGGACGAGATGGACAAGGAACACCAGAAGCTGGCCGGCGAACTGGTCCCGACCCTGATCACCATCGGCGGCCTGCAGCGGGTCCTGCAGAACCTGCTGGCCGAGCGCATCTCGATCCGCGACCTGCCGACCATCCTGGAAGGGGTTTCGGAAGCCTGCGGCCATACCCGCAACGTCACCATGATCACCGAACATGTGCGCGCCCGGCTGGCCCGGCAGATTTCCGACAACAACACCGGCCATCAGGGCTTCATCCCCCTGATCACGCTGTCGCCGGAATGGGAACAGGCCTTCGCCGAGGCGCTGGTCGGCCAGGGCGAGGAAAAGCAGCTGTCGATGCCGCCCTCGCAATTGCAGGACTTCATCACCCGCACCCGCCAGACCTTCGAACGCTTCGCCATGCAGGGCGAGACGCCGGTCCTGCTGACCAGTCCGATGGTCAGGCCCTATGTCCGTTCGATCATCGAGCGGTTCCGCCCGGTCACCGTGGTGATGAGCCAGGCCGAGATCCATCCCAAGGCCAAGATCAAGACGATGGGGCAGATATGACCGGGGGGGCGTCTGAACCATGAGGCTGAAATCCTTCACCGCGCCCACGATGGCCGAGGCGATGGAAATGGTCCGCGTCGAACTGGGCGACGAGGCCATCATCGTCTCGACCCAGCGCGCCGCCGGCGCCAAGGGCGTGCGCATCACCGCCGCCCTGGAACCGGCCGACGCCGACCTGGCGGTCGCCGAACTGTTCGAGGAAAGCGCCCCGTCATCGGCCGCCGAGGCGGTGAAGACCGCCCTGGGCAGCCACGGCGTGCCGGCCCGGCTGGCCGAGCGGCTGGCCAACGCCGCCCGCACCTCGGACATCGCCGATCCGACCCTGGCCTGCGCCGCCGCCCTGGAGGCCGGCTTCGCCTTCGCCCACCTGCCCGACCACGGCGCCCCGCGCCCGTTCATGCTGATCGGCGCCCCCGGCTCGGGCAAGTCGATGGCGGTGGCCAAGCTGGCGGCGCGGTCGGTCCTGAAGCAGCGCCACGTCGGCATCATCACCTGCGACAACATCCGCGCCGGCGCCGTCGAACAGCTGGCCGCCTTCACCCGTATCCTGGGCATCGATCTGGTCAGGGCGCGCGGCCCGGAATCGCTGCGCCAGGCCGTCGACGACGCCGCCGGCCTGTTCGACCTGATCCTGGTCGACAGCCCCGGCCTCAACCCGTTCCGCGGCTCGGACATGGATTACCTGCAGGCGCTGGTCGAGGCCGCCGACGTCGAGCCGATCCTGGTGATGGCCGCCGGCGGCGATGCCGGCGAGGCGGCGGAAGCCGCCGAGGCCTTCGCCGCCATCGGCGCCACCCGCCTGTTCACCACCCGGCTGGACACCACCCGGCGTCTGGGCGGCATGCTGTCGGCCGCCGAGGCAGGCCAACTGGCCCTGTGCGACGTTTCGGCCAGCCCCCATGTCGCCAACGGGCTGTCGCCGATTTCCGCCATATCCCTGGCTCGCCTGATCCTTCCCCAGGCTCCCGAGCCGATCCCCGACCAAACTTTCTGGACCGACGAGGCACCTGCATCATGACGACGGCATCCGAAGCTCCGACCCTGGCTCCCCGCCCGGTACAGCGCGCCAAGGGGCGCAACCTCGTCGCCGTGGCGTCGGGCAAGGGCGGCGTCGGCAAGACGTGGTTTTCCATCACCCTGGCCCACGCCCTGGCGAAGGCCGGCCGCAAGGTCCTGCTGTTCGACGGCGACCTGGGACTGGCCAACGTCGACATCCAGCTGGGCCTGATGCCCAAGACCGACCTGGGCAGCGTGGTCGCCGGCCGGCTGACCCTGAACCAGGCCCTGGTCCCGTTCCCCGAGGGCGGCTTCGACATCATCGCCGGCCGCTCGGGCTCGGGCACGCTGGCCAACATTCCGCTGTCGCGCCTGCAATTGCTGGGCGACGATCTGGTGGTGCTGTCGGGAACCTACGACAAGGTGGTGGTCGACCTGGGGGCCGGCGTCGAAAAGACCACCCGCAACTTCGCCACCCAGGCCGGCACCATCCTGGTGGTGACGACCGACGAGCCGACCTCGCTGACCGACGCCTATGCCTTCATCAAGGTCACCCAGATGGAGCGGCCGGGCACCGACATGCGCGTCGTGGTCAACATGGCCAACTCGACGCGCGAGGGCGAGCGCATCTACAACACCCTGCTGAAGGCCTGCGAGGGCTTCCTGAAGATCAGCCCGCCGCTGGCCGGGGTGATCCGCCGCGACCTGAAGGTCCGCGAGGCCATCCGCAACCAGACGCCGATTCTGATCCGCTCGCCCAATTCCGAAGCCGCCGCCGACGTCGAAGCCATCGTCGAACGACTGCTGCACGGCAGCCGCTGAGGCGGCGATGGCCAGCATCGCCCCGCCGCCGGCTCCGCTGCCGGCCGCCGGTCCGGGCGGCGGCGGCGCGGTGGCGGTGGCCGTCATCGGCAGCGGGCCGTCGGTGGACGGCCTGGCCGCCGGCGCGGTTCTGGAAGCCGTCGCCCAGGCCCGCGCCACCCGTGGCCTGATCGAGGCCATGACCCCGCAAGGCCCCCTGCTGCTGAAGGCGCTGCCCGGCCAGACCCTGCCGCCGATCCCCGAGGGGGCGCGGCTGATGTTCCAGATGCTGGCCGTGGGCGGCGACCTTCGCCTGTCGCTGGTGTCGGTCAACGGACGGCCGCTGATGGCCGGCCCGCTTCCCGGCGGGGGTGGCGGCGGCGGCGCCCTGCCGATGCTGCCCGGCGGCCCGGCGATGGCCGGCCTGCTGTCTTCCCCCTCGCCGGGCCAGCCCCGGATGGCGGGCGCGTCGGCGCAACCGCCCGCCGCCGCTGCCGGCGGCC
>CAJANN010000069.1 GCA_903941095.1 uncultured Rhodospirillaceae bacterium
CGGCGTTTTTAGCGGTTGCATGAGCGGCGATGTTCCGCCATATTTCGTGTCTCGGGAGGAATCATAATCCTGGGGTCTGGGGTTCAAGTCCCTCTCCTGCTACCAATACAGAACCCCTGTCGAGTCACTGACTTGGCAGGGGTTTTTCTTTGTTTCAGGAAGAATGTCCTTTGGGGTTTGGCGGTTTAATCGGCGGCGACGATCCAGCCGCCGCCCAGCACCCGCTCGCCGCGATAGAAGACGCAGGCCTGGCCGGGGGCTACGCCTTGTTCCGGATCGTCCAGGAGCACGCGGGCGCCACCATCGGCGTTGCGCTCCAGGATTGCCGGCTGCGGCGGCCTGGTGGAGCGGACACGCACCTCCACGCGCTCCGGCCCGGCGTCTCCGTCTCCCAGCCAATTGACGTCGCGCAGCACGATGCGCCGCCGCCCCAGGGCCGACCGCGGCCCGACGATGACCAGGGCCTGGGCGGCATCCAGTCCGACGACATACAGCGGATCGCCGCCCCCCAGTCCCAGCCCCCGCCTTTGGCCGATGGTGTAGTGAACGATCCCGGCATGACGGCCCAGAACCCGGCCATCCAGATGGACGATGCGGCCGGGACGGATTGCCTCGGGCCGCAGCCGTTGGACCAGACCGGCATAATCGCCATCGGGCACGAAACAGATATCCTGGCTGTCCCGCTTGGCCGCCACCGGCAGATCATGGCGGGCGGCTATGGCGCGGGTCTCGTCCTTGCCTGCCATCCCCCCCAGCGGAAAGCGCAGGAAATCCAGCTGTTCCACGGTGGTGGCGAACAGGAAATAACTCTGGTCGCGGGCGGGGTCGAACC
The DNA here is from genome assembly GCA_903941095.1 of uncultured Rhodospirillaceae bacterium. Taxonomy (GTDB): domain Bacteria; phylum Pseudomonadota; class Alphaproteobacteria; order Rhodospirillales; family Magnetospirillaceae; genus Magnetospirillum. The sequence continues at coordinate 833 of CAJANN010000069.1, forward strand.
CCTTCAGCAGCGCCGGGCGGCCCCGTTCCTCGACCCGCCGGACGTAATGGCCGGTCGCCAGGGCACAGGCTCCCAGGTCACGGGCCACCCCCAGCAGATCTCGGAATTTGACGGTGCGGTTACAGTCGATGCAGGGAATCGGGGTGCGCCCCTCGGCATAGGTGCGGGCGAAGGCCTCGACCACCTCGGTGCGGAAGGTGGCTTCCATGTCGATGACGTAATGGGCGATCCCCAGCGCGTCGGCGACCGCCCGGGCATCGTGGATATCCTTGCCGGCGCAGCAGGTGTTGGGCCGGCACACCGCCTGTCCGTGGTCGTAAAGCTGCAAGGTGACGCCCACCACCTCCCAGCCGTCATCTTGCAGCAACGCCGCCGTGGCCGAGGAATCGACCCCTCCCGACATGGCGACGACGATCCGTCCCTTCACGGCGCGGCCTCCTCGTCCAGGATGGCGCTCAGCGACTTCATGGTCTTGGAACGGAACTCGCGGCGGAACAGCACCGCCGCCACCGCCGCGGCGGCAACGACGAACACCCAGGTGTTGACGAACCAGCCCAGCATGGCCAGGGCGAAATAATAGGCCCGCAGGCCACGGTTGAAGGAATTGGCGGCCAGGGCCTGCAGCCGGGCGGCATGGCGGGCGAACGCCTCCTTGTCGCCGGGCGAGGCGCCGGGCATGGGGGCCGATCCCATCAGGATGCAGCAGTAATTGAATTGCCGCAGCGACCAGGTGATCTGGAAGAAGGTATAGACGAACACGCAGGCCAGCAGCACCACCTTCATCTCGAAGGCGGCGATGCCGCCGTCCCCGGCGAACGGCATGCCGCGATAGACCTCGTAGCCGCGCTCGGCCGATCCCATCAGCGCCGCCAGACCGCCGACCACCAGCAGGCTGGCCGAGGCGAAGAACGCCACCGAGCGCATCAGATTGCCGATGATGGCGGTATCGGCGACACGGTTGTCGCGGTCGCACAGGCTGCGCATCCACACCAGCCGGTGCCGCCCCATCACCGCCGACAGCGACCGGCCGCGGGCGGTGTAATGGTCGGCCGCCAGGGTATAGCCGACCCACAGGGCGATGAAGGCGGCAAAGGCGATGATGTCGACAGCCGGAATACCGTGGATCATGGGCTCACCAGAACGGAAAGGGAGCCGTCGCGGCTCCCTTCGTCATCAATCCCGCTCGTCGATCCAGGCCATCTGGATGGCTTCCAGGATCTTTTCGCCGGATTTGGCCGGATCGTCGTCGAAGCCGGGAAGCGCGCACACCCAGGCATGCAGATCGGTGAACCGCAGGTTCACGTTGTCGGCATCGGCGTGATGCTCTTCCAGGGCGATGGCGATGTCGTGAACGTCGGCCCACTTCATCGCGTCACTTCTTGTCGACCTGCATGTTGCGGGTGGCGGCCGGCAGCGTGACCACCAGTCCGTCGAATTCCTTCTTCATGATCACCTGGCACCCCAGGCGCGAGGTGGCGGTCAGGCCGAACGCCAGGTCCAGCATGTCCTCTTCGTCCTCGCTGGCGGTGGCCAGCTTGTCGAACCATTCCGGAGCCACCACGATATGGCAGGTCGAGCAGGCCAGCGAGCCCTCGCAGGCGCCTTCCAGTTCCAGCTTGTTGCGGTGGGCGATTTCCAGAATGGACAGACCCTCGGGGGCTTCGACCTCGTGGCGGTTCCCGTCGGGAGCAATAAACGTCATCTTGGGCATGATCAGCACAACCTTTGTTCAGCCGAATTATTCGCCGCCCCCCAGGGCGCCGTCGAGCCGGTCCACCGACATGCCGGCCAGGGCCTGGCGGATGCCGCGGTCCATGCGCTTCTCGGCAAAGGACTTGGTGGCGGTCTCCAGGCTCTCGACCGATGCGGTGACGGCGTCGCGGTCGGAACCGGCACAGGCCGCCTTCACCTGCTCGATGGCCGCATCGATAGCCTGTCGTTCGTCCGCCGACAAGAGGTCTCCGTCGACTCCCAGCGCAGATTGTACCGCCAGCAGCGACCGCCTGGCCTCGACCACCGACTCGGTCAGCAACCTTTGCTGCATGTCGTCGCGGGCATGGACCAGCGAATCGCGCAGCATGTCGGCCATCTCGTCGTCGTTCAGGCCATAGGACGGCTTGACCGCCACCTGCTGCTCGATTCCGGTGGTCATCTCGGTGGCGGCCACCGTCAGCAGGCCGTCGGCATCGACCTGGAACGACACGCGGATGCGGGCGGCCCCGGCGGTCATCGGCGGAATGCCGCGCAGCACGAAACGGGCCAGCGAGCGGTTCTGGTCGACCATCTCGCGCTCGCCCTGTACCACATGGATGGACATGGCCGACTGGCCGTCCTGATAGGTGGTGAATTCCTGGGCCATCGCCACCGGGATCGGGGTGTTGCGCGGAATGACCTTTTCGACGATGCCGCCCATCGTCTCGATGCCCAGGGACAGCGGCGTGACGTCCAGCAGCAGGGTGTCGGAACCGGCGGTCAGCGCCTCGGCCTGCAGGGCGGCGCCGACCGCCACCACTTCATCCGGATTGATGTCGGCCAGCGGCGGGCGGCCGAAGAAATCGGCGACGCGGGCGCGTACCAGCGGCATGCGGGTCGAACCACCCACCAGCACGACGCCCCGGATGTCGGCGACGTCGATGCCGGCATCCTCGACCACCTCGCGGCAGATGGCGATGGTGCGCTCGACGAACGGCGCGGCCAGGAACTCGAGCTGTTCGCGGGTCAGGCTGTGGCGCGACGGCCGGCCATCCACCTCGATCATCCATTCGCCTTCGGTCCGGCCGGTCAGGCATTCCTTGGCGACGCGGGCGGTCATCAGGGCCTGCTTGACCTCGCCGGCGCTGATGGGATGCTCGCCCACCGCCGCCTTGCGGTCGGCCAGGAAATGTTCGGCGATGGCATGGTCGATGTCGTCGCCGCCCAGAACGGCGTCGCCGCCGGTGGCCTTGACCTGGAACACGCCCTTTTCCATCTTCAGGACGGAAATGTCGAAGGTGCCGCCGCCCAGATCATAGACGGCGTACAGCCCCTCGACGGCATTATCCAGACCATAGGCCAGGGCGGCGGCCGTCGGCTCGTTGACCAGGCGCAGCACTTCCAGGCCGGCCAGGCGGGCGGCGTCCTTGGTGGCGGTGCGGGCGGCATCGTCGAAATAGGCCGGTACCGTCACCACCGCCCGGCTGACCATCTTGCCCAGCAGCGCCTCTTCGGCGCGGGCCTTGATGGCGCGCAGGATGTCGGCCGAGATTTCCACCGGGGTCAGCACCCGGCCGGCAACGCGCAGCCGGACCATGCCGCCATCGGGATTGGGCTCGACGGCATAGGGCAAGGTGCCGGCCAGCGCCTTGACGTCCTCGATGCCGCGCCCCATCAGCCGCTTGATGGACGACACCACGTGGTCGGGGGTCTCCAGAATGGCCTCGCGGGCCTTGGCCCCCACCTCGACCCCGCCGTCGTCGCGGTAATGCACCACCGAGGGGATCAGGCCCCGGCCATCGGCCGAGCGCAGGACCTCGACAGAGCCCTCGAACGACAGGGCCACCACCGAATTGGTGGTCCCCAGGTCGATGCCGACGGCGGCTCCCCGCTCGGAATCGTGGGGGGCGGGGGTTTCGCCCGGCTCGTGCAGTTGCAGCATGACGAGTCCGTCGTCGGACATGGGAGAGTTTCCTTCTGAAGGTCGATCAGCGAACCGCGCGCATCATGCGCACCTTTTTGGCGCGGGCCTCGTCGGCCAGCTTGACCAGATATTTCAGGCGAATGGTCAGATGCACGGCTTCTTCCAGGTCGCTGCCGTTGAACGCCGCCGAGATGTGGCACTGGCAGGACAGCACGTCGGAATCGGCCGCCGCCGACAGCCGGGTGATGGCCTCGACGGAATCGGCGTCGGCGATGGCCTCGCGCTTTTCCATCTGCTCCATCAGCAAGTCCTTGTCGTTGATGGTGCCGCAGGCGGTCAGGTCGACCTTGCGGCCCTGCATCTCCAGCAAGGCGACGGCCCGCTTCAGCGGGTCCTTCAGGGTTTCGTAGGCTTCGTTCAGGGCGGTGGCCTGGCCTTGCGACAAGGCCCGTTCCCTGGGCGATTTCGACGCGAAGCGATCGGGATGCAGGCGGCGCTGGAAGCCGAAATACTGGCGTTCCAGTTCATCCATGTCCAGGTCGAAGGTCGGGCGGAGCCCCAGGCGGGTGAAATGGTCCAAGGCGCCCGGCCCCTGCACCGCCCCGCAGACGGAACAGAACAGGGCGCGCGTCGCCACGGGTCCCTTGCAGGACCAGCACGGCACCAGGGCGGGCATGGCGGCAGCGGTCATCGTCATCAGATGTGGAAGGATTCGCCGCAGCCGCAACGCCCTTTCTCGTTGGGATTGCGGAAGACGAAACCGGATTTCATCTGCTCTTCCACCCAGTCCATTTCGGTGCCGAAGACGAACATCGCCGCCTTGGGATCGATCAGGACGGTGACGCCCTTCTGTTCGACCACTTCGTCGAACTGGCTTTTCTCGTCGGCATATTCCAGGGTGTACTGCATCCCGGAACAGCCCTTCGAGCGCACGCCGATGCGGATGCCGGCCGACGGCTTGCCGCGCTTGGCCAGCATGGCCTTGACCCGGTCGGCCGCGGCATCGGTCAAAGTGATGGGCCCCTTCATGTCCATGACCTGTCCCCTCTCTCCGCCTGGGCTCAACCGGCCGCCTGGTCCGCATCGTCGCCGGACTGGCCGGACTTCTTGCGGTAATCGGCGATGGCGGCCTTGATAGCATCCTCGGCCAGCACCGAACAATGGATCTTGACCGGCGGCAGGGCCAGTTCCTGGGCGATGTCGGTATTCTTGATGGCGGCGGCCTCGTCCAGGGTCTTGCCCTTGACCCACTCGGTGACCAGCGAGCTGGACGCGATGGCCGACCCGCAGCCGAAGGTCTTGAACTTGGCGTCCTCGATGATGCCTTCCGCCGACACCTTGATCTGCAGCTTCATGACGTCGCCGCAGGCCGGAGCCCCCACCAGCCCGGTGCCGACATCGCCGGAATCCTTGTCCAGCGCCCCGACATTGCGCGGATGCTCGTAATGGTCGATAACCTTGTCGCTGTAAGCCATGTGATCCTCCAACCGGGTCCGGCACTTGCCGGAATCATTCTAAAACAGACCGGGTCTCCGGCTCAATGCTCGGCCCACTCGATAGACTTGATGTCGACGCCGTCCAAATGCATCTCCCACAGGGGGCTCATGGCGCGAAGATGTTCCACCGCCTCGGCGACATGATTGACGGCATAGTCGATTTCCGCCTCGGTGGTGAAGCGGCCCAGGCCGAACCGCAGCGAGGTATGGGCCATTTCGGCGTCCAGTCCCAAGGCCCGCAGCACATAGGACGGCTCCAGCGAGGCGGACGTGCAGGCCGAACCCGACGACACCGCCAGATCCTTGACCCCCATCATCAGCCCCTCGCCCTCGACGAAGGCGAACGAGATGTTGATGTTGCCGGGGATGCGGCGGTCCAGGTCGCCGTTGACATAGATTTCCGGCAACCGCTGCCTCAGGCCGTTCAACAGACGGTCGCGCAGCATGTGCAGGCGCTCGGACTCGGCGCCCATCTCGGCCTTGGCCAGCCGGCAGGCCTCGCCCAGGCCGACGCACAGCGGCGTCGACAAGGTGCCGGAACGCATGCCGCGCTCCTGGCCGCCGCCATTGATCAGCGGCACCAGCCGCACCCGCGGACGGCGACGGACATAAAGGGCGCCGACGCCCTTGGGACCGTAAAGCTTGTGCCCGGAAATCGACATCAGGTCGATGTTCATGGCGTTGACGTCCAGCGGGATCTTGCCCACCGCCTGGGCGCAGTCGGTATGGAAGAAAGCGCCCTTCTTGCGACAGATGGCGCCGATTTCCGCCATCGGCTGGATCACCCCGATCTCGTTGTTGACGCCCATCACCGACACCAGGACGGTCTTGTCGGTGACGGCGGCCTCCAGTTCGGCCAGATCGATCAGCCCGTCCGGCCCGACCGGCAGATAGGTGACGCGGAACCCTTCCTGCTCAAGGTGGCGGCAGGTGTCCAGCACGCATTTGTGCTCGGTGACCACGGTGACGATGTGGTCGCGCTTGTCCTTGTAGAAATGCGCCACGCCCTTGATGGCCAGATTGTTGGACTCGGTGGCGCCCGAGGTGAAGATGATCTCCTTGGCATCGGCGCCGATGATGTCGGCCACCTGCTCGCGGGCGATCTCCACCGCTTCCTCGGCCTCCCAGCCGTAGCGGTGGTTGCGCGAATGGGGATTGCCGAATTTCTCGGTGAAGTAGGGCAGCATCTTTTCCACCACCCGCGGATCGCAGGGGGTCGTGGCCTGATAATCCAGATAGATCGGCTGTCCCGGAGCCCGGCTGATGGTCATGTTGGTCATCCGTTCGATCCTTTTTTCTTCACGCGGCCTGCGCCGCTTCCTTGACATCCAGCCCCTTGCGCCGGGCCAGTTCGGCCCAATGCGTCAGGAACAACTCGATTTCCGCCGGCCTGCTGTCCGGCCCCAGGCTGACCCGGATGGCCGACCCGGCAATGTCCGCCGCCAGCCCCATCGCCCGCAATACCGCGCTTTCCGTCACCCTGCCCGAGGAACAGGCGGCACCCGCGCTGACCATCACCCCGGCCAGATCCAGCGCCATCACCTGCACCGACGCCGGCACGCCCGGCAAGGCGATGCAACTGGTGTTGCACAGACGTGGCGCCGACCGTCCGACGATGCGGGCCGCCGGCACCAGGGCCTGTGCCCGGGCCTCCAGACGGTCCCGCAAATCACCTGTTTCTAATATGGCATTCCGGCGCCGGATGTCATCGGCCGCCACGCCGAATCCGACGATTCCCGGCAGATTTTCCGTGCCGGCACGACGGCGGCGCTCCTGTCCGCCCCCCGGCAGAACCGGCGTCAGGGTGAAGTCTGGATCAGCCGACAGCAGGGCGCCGGCTCCCGGCAGCCCCCCCAGCTTGTGGGCCGACAAGGTCAGGAAATCGACCCCCAGCCCCGACAGCGACAGCGCCATGCGCCCCGGCGCCTGGGCCGCGTCGCAATGAACCAGGGCCCCGTGGGCATGGGCGACGGCGGCGACATCGGCCACCGGCTGGATGACCCCGGTCTCGTTGTTGGCCAGCATCACCGAAACCACGGCGGGGTCGCCGCCGTCGGCCAGCATCCGGTCCAGCGCCGCCAGATCGACACGGCCGTCGCCGTCGACCGGCACCGTCCCGGTGGCGTGAACCAGCACCGAGGCATGCTCGACGGCCGAGACCAGGATGCGGGGACGGCGGCAGCCGGCCAGGGCCAGGGCGTTGGCCTCGGTCCCGCCCGAGGTGAAGACCAGGCCGGCGGGATCGGCATCGAGCAGCCGGGCCACGGCGGCACGGGCCGCTTCCATGCGGGCGCGGGCGCGCCGCCCCCAGGCATGCACCGACGACGGATTGCCCGCCTCGCACAGCACCTCGGCGACGGCGGCAACCACCTCGGGGCGCGGCGGACTGCCGGCGTTATGATCGAGGTAGGCGGAAGCCGTCACGTCCACATCCATCCCTTAGCTATTGCGCCGCCACGGACGAGCCCGAGGCGCCGTGGAACATGCCCGAGCTGCCCAGGATGCGGCGTTCGCACACATCGGCCAGCGACACCGACGACAGGTACAGATAGATCTGGTTGCCCAGTTCCTCCCACAGATCGTGGGTCA
>CAJANN010000070.1 GCA_903941095.1 uncultured Rhodospirillaceae bacterium
CGCCCCGGCATGAATGAAGCTCCAGGCCAGCCCGGCCTGGGCATCGGCCCCGGATTCGTCGCGGTGAACCGCCACCACACCGATGGAGCCGATCTCGCCGGTCTGGGTGACGTAAAGGCGGTCGGCGACACACGCGATGGCATAGGCCGCCGACAAGGCGGCTTCTTCGGCCACCGCCCAAATGGGCTTGCCGCATTGGGCGCGGATGGCCTGGATGTGGTCGACCAGATCAAACAGGCCGCCGACCTCGCCGCCGGAGGAATCCACATCCAACAGGATGGCGCGGACACCGGGGTCGGTGGCCGCCGCCTCGACGGCATCGGCGATGTCGGAATAGGCTGTCAGGCCGCTGGCGGCGCCAAGATAGCCCGACCGCGCCACCAGGGTGCCGATCACCGGCACGATGGCAATGCCATCGGGCGTCACAGCCGTTTCGGCGGAGGGAGCTGCATCCGCGTCCAGGAAGGTACCCTGTCCGGCCAGCCGGGGGCCGAGGGCGCCCAGGATCACGTCCAGCTTGGCGCGGGCGACCAGCAGCGGCGTCCCGTACAGACGGGCCGCTAGATGAGGCAGATCGTGCATGGAGGGAGGTTGCCTTGACAGAACGGGGCCGCAGCCCCCACTATCTAGCCAGTTAATCTGGCCAGGATGATTGCTATGCCGGAACCGCGCTGGTCCCTTCAGGATGCCAAAAACAGTTTCAGTGCCGTGGTCGATGCGGCCCTGCACGGGCGTCCGCAGACCGTCACCAAGCGTGGCAAGCCCGCCGTAATCGTCCTGTCGGTTCAGGAATACGAGCGGCTGCATCAGCGCCATGACGCAGGCACACCGTCGTTCGTCGACCATCTGCTGGCCATGCCGCAGGGCGATGTGGAATTCGAACGTCAGCCGGTCACGCTCCGTGAGGTCGAGTTCTGATGTTTCTGCTCGATACCGTGGTCCTGTCCGAACTGCGCAAGCGGGACCGGAACCCCAACGTGGTCCGCTGGCTGACCGGCCAGGCGGCCGACGACATCTTCCTGAGCGCGGTGACCATCGGCGAGATCGAACGGGGCATTGTCCGCCAGCGGGGAAAAGACCCCGCCTTCGCCGAAGCCTTGGAATCCTGGCTCGACCGCACCATTCAAATCTACGGTGACCGCATCCTGCCGGTGGACACCGGGATCGCCCGCCGATGGGGCAGCCTGAGCGCCCGCATCGGCAATGACGGAGCCGATCTACTGATCGCCGCCACCGCCCTGGAGCATGGGCTGACCGTGGTCACCCGCAACATCCGGCATTTCGAACCTACCGGCGTCGCGCTCATTGATCCGTTTGAATAGGAGCGCCGCCCCCAGGAGGCGGTGACGGCGGGGAGCCAAAACTCAACCCCAGCCGCTGTTCCCGGTCCCGGTCGGCCGCGATTTCGGCATCCACCTGCTCGGCGTCGAAGCCGCGCTCGGCCAGAGCCTGGGTGCGGCTCTTGAGGCCCGCCTCGATCTGCTCGATCTCTGCGCGGGCGTCCTTCAGCGGATCGACCCAGTCCCATTTGGGCGGCAGCCAGGAACAGGCGATAAAACCGGCCCGGTTGGGCTCATAGCCCTTGATGGCCAGGGCACCCGCCATCACGGCGGTGTCCATCCAGCGCTGCCAGACGGCCCGGCAAAGCTGGTAGACCATGACGGCGTGCTGCCAGGCGTCGATGCGGCGGCGGAATTCCAGCAGGGCCAGGCGCGAGTTGGAGTAATTGGCCTTCAGCATGTCGTTGGACAAATAGGCGTAGGGCACCCCCAGGGCAGCGGAGATCTGCAACAAGGTGCGGTACTGGAACGCCTCGTAGGAGCCGCCCACATCGGCCGGGGCCGAGGTCTGGATCTCCTCGCCCGGTTCCAGCATCACCACCTGGCCGGGCTGGACGTCCATCACCCGGTCGCCGGTCCCGCCGTCCTCGGCGATATCGAACGGCTCGCCCGGCGAAGGCGTGGTGACGAACAGCGCGTACATGGCCGCCACCTTCTTGCGGTCCAGTTCGGCGTCGTCATACTGGTCGAGCAGGAACAGCTTGACGATGGCCGGGGCAAACCGCGACACGCCGCGCAACTGCCCGGCATCCACCGGGTCGAGGACGTGGATGATTTCGGCGACCGGAACGCGCACGGTTTCGCCGGCCAGGCCGGGATCAGTGCTGTCGCCGGGATGGCGGCGCAGGAAATGATAGGCAACGCGGCGGCCGATGCGGTCGAACTCGATCCCCTGCCGGATGACATTGCCGGAGGGCAGTGTCTCGTTGCGGGTCAGCGGCAGCATTTCCGATGGCAGCATCTGCAATTGCAGCGGTACCGACAGGCCATCCTCGGGACGGCGCGGACGGAAGCGGAAGAACACCTCGCCAGCGATGAAGACCTCTCGTGCCGCCCGTCGCTGCAGGCCGTAGAAATCGGTCAGTCCCTCGGCGTCGGCCTCGTCGGTCCAGGTCAGCCACAGTTTCTGCACCTTCGTCTTCAGGGTGGGATCGGCGATCAGTGAGGACGGCTTGATCCCGGCGCCAACCACGTTGCCCGCCCAGCTTTCGATGGCGTTGGCGGCATAACCGTTGTTGCGGACCAGATGGCGCGCACGGGCGGTGATGTCCGGCCCGGCGGCGGCGATCAGGGTGTTGACGTGGGCGCGGCTGGGCTGGAAGCCCTTGAGCCG
>CAJANN010000071.1 GCA_903941095.1 uncultured Rhodospirillaceae bacterium
CTGGACCGCCACGGGACGAGGCGTCCCGTCGGCCCCTCTGACCTCGCCCTCGGCCACCGAGAAGAACGAGCTCTTGAACGGCATGACATGGTTGCCGTCGTTGGACGTGCCCTCGGGGAACAGGACCAGCGACCGCCCGGCTTCCAGGCACGAGCGCAGCAGCTCGCGCTCGCGGCCGGTGCCGCCGCGGCGGCGGTCGACGAACACGGTTTGCGCCACCTTGGACAGAAAGCCGAAACCCGGCCAGTGCGCCACCTCGCTTTTGGCGACGAAGTTGGCGTCGATCAGGGACCCCAGCACCTGGATGTCGAGATAGCTGGCATGGTTGGCGATGAACAGGGTCGGACGGCGCGTTTCGATCCGGCCCCGGACCACGACCTGAAATCCCACCAGCCGGTTGAGGATGCGGAAATAGGCGCGCACATAACGGATATAGCCGCGCCAGCCCACCGCCAGCAGCACCAGATAGGGCGGCAGAGCCAGCAGGGTCCACAGCACGAAGGCCGACAGGCGGGCAACGGACAGGAATGCGCTGGTCATCGGGCGACGATCATGATGCCGGCTGCACGTCGCGGGCCGTGCGGTCGTAATGTTTGGCGTATTTGGCGGTGACCAGCTCGGTCTTGACCATGACGCAGACGTCGGTGGTGTTGAACTGATGATCGATCACCGCACCGTCGCCGACGAAACCGCCCAGACGCAGATAGCCCTTGATCAGCGGCGGCAGCGAGGCCAGCGCGCGGCGCGGGTTGAGCTGCTCCTTGTCGGCCAGGTTCATGTCGACATACAGACCGGGCAGGGCACGCGGGCAGATCTCGTCCGGCGCCCGGTGAAAATGGTGCAGATAGGCCAGCTGGGTCGCCAGGGCGGCGGGGTCGGTGCCGGGCAGCGAGGCGCAGCCGAACATCAGTTCGATGCCGTGCTCCCACACATAATTGGCGATTCCCGACCACATGAACTGCATGGTCGAGCCGGTGCGGTATCCGGCATCGACGCAGGACCGGCCCAGTTCCATGAACTTGCCGCCCTTGTCCAGGATCTTGGCGATATCGTATTCACCGGCGGTATAGAAGCGGCCGCAGGCCTCGCCCACGTCCCGGCGGATCAGACGATAGGTGCCGACCACCGCCTTGCCGCCGGCGCCACGGGCATGATCCAGGACCAGCAGGTGGTCGCAGATGTCGTCGAAGGAATCGAAGTCCGAATGCCGGGCCGCCATCTCGGCCGTCGGCTTGGCCCCCATTTCCTCGTAGAAGACCCGATAGCGCAGGGCCTGGGCGGCGGCGATCTCCTCGGCGCTGGCCGCCAGCCGGACCTCCAGGCGGGCCCCCCCGGCTTCAGCCCCGGTTTCCTCGGAATTCATGCTTCCTCGTGCTCGGACGTTAACGCGACACCGTAAAGTTCCAGGCGATGGCCCACCAGCCGAAAGCCGAAACGTCTGGCGATCTCGCGTTGCAGCGCCTCGATCTCGGTACTGGTGAACTCGATCACCCGGCCTGACTGCATGTCGATCAGATGGTCGTGATGTTCGTCGGGCGCTTCCTCGTAGCGGGCGCGGCCATCGCCGAAATCGTGGCGCTCCAGGATCGAAGCCTCTTCGAACAGGCGCACCGTGCGGTAAACGGTGGCGATCGATATCCGCGGATCGATGGCTGTCGAACGCCGGTAGACTTCCTCGACATCCGGATGGTCGGCGGATTCCGACAGCACGCGGGCGATGATGCGCCGCTGGTCGGTCATCTTCATGCCCTTGTCGATGCAGGCCTGTTCAATTCGTGAAATCATGGCAGTCCTTCACGTCGCTCCGCGGCGCATGATAAACGAAAGGCGCCGCAAGCGAAACCGCCTGCGGCGCCTGTTTTTCATCGGCCCCGGACCGTCAGGTCCGCCGGACCGGGCGCTTGCGCGGCTTGGTGCCCAGGCCGATCTTCTTGGCCAGGGTCGACCGATGGGCGGCATAGTTCGGCGCCACCATCGGATAGTCGGCCGGCAGGCCCCAACGGTCGCGATATTCTTCGGGCGTCATGTTGTAGGCGGTCTTCAGATGCCGCTTCAGCATCTTCAGCTTCTTGCCGTCTTCCAGGCAGATGATGTAGTCGGGATGAACCGACTTCTTCACCGCCACGGCCGGCTGCGGCCGTTCGGGGGCGGCCGGGGCGCTGCCGACGGACGCCAGGGTGCGGTAGACCTCGTTGATCAGCTGCGGCAGATCACTGACGGCAACGGTGTTGTTGGCGACGTGGGCGGCAACGATTTCGGTGGTCAGACCCAGCAGATCGCTGGAGGGGGAACGCTCCGACATGAGACAGGAAACCTCCTGGGACAAGAATGCTGTGCTATATAGTTGTTTTGCCATGATCTGGCAATATCCATTACCAAATTAGAAATGGCGAAGCAGGCATGACTGAAAAGATAAACTACTACCTTGACATCACTGGCGATGTCTGCCCGATGACCTTCGTCCGGGCCAAGTTGCAGGTAGAGCGGATGGCACATGGCGAAATCCTGGAACTGCGCCTGAAAGGCAAAGAGCCTTTGGGCAATGTCCCCCGCTCGGTTGCGGAACTGGGACATGAAATTCTGGGACTGCACGCCGAAGATGGCGAAGATGCCGAGGGCGTCCATCGTTTGATCATCCGCAAGAAATAGCCCGTCAGGAAATGGCCAGTTCGCAGCGCATGACCAGTGCATCGAGATCGGCATAGTATTTCTTTCGTATGCCGGCTCCGACAAAACCCAACCCGCGATACAGGGCCTGGGCGGCATGATTGTCGATCGCGACTTCGAGGAACATCACCGTCGCCGCGGCGGCCCGCGCCTGCTCCAGCGCCGCGGCCATCAGACGGCGACCCAGGCCCGTGCGGCGCCACGGCGGCAAGACCGCCACCGACAGGATTTCCGCCTCGTCGGCCATCACCCGCCACAGCACATAGCCCGCAGGGCCGGGCGGCCGCAGGGCCGGGGCCAGGGAATCACCGTCCACGGCGATCAGGCCGACGGTTCCGGGCATGTCCAGAATGCCCGCCATCGAATCCGGCGACCACGGCTCGGCAAAGCAGATTCCGTGCATGCCCGACAGCAGCGCCGCATGCACCTGGGCCGCCGGGGTCAGGACGATGGACATGCGGGCATGGTCACATCGGCCGGGCGCAGATACAGGGGCTCGGGCGGCAGGGCGGTGCCGGCGGCCCAGCGGCCGGCGGCCAGGGCGGCGACGATGGCGGCGTCGGGCGACGGTGCAGCGTCGGCCAGGATGGCGCCGGCCAGCAGCGGCAGCACCTGGGCGGCGCCGTCGCCGGCCAGAACCAGCGCCTGTCCGCCATAGCGGACGGCAATGGCCGCCGGCGCCAGCGCCTGGGGCTGGCCCAGCGCCGTCAGGTCGGGGGCGAAAGCCTGCACCCACAGCTCTTCCCGGCGGGAATCGACGATGGCCAGAACGGTGCGGTCGTGGCGCTGGGCCGGCGGCACGGCGGCGGCCACCGCCTCGGGGGTGGCGATGCCGGCCAGCGGCTTGCCGGCGGCCAGGGCCAGGGCACGGGCCGTCGCCAGGCCGATGCGGATGCCGGTGAAGGCCCCCGGCCCGACGGTCACCGCCAGCAGATCGGCATCGGCGACAGTCAGGCCGGCTTCGTCCAGCACCGCCCCGATCATCGGCACCAGGACCTCGGACTGGCCGCGGGTCATCGCGGCGAAGCGCCGGGCCAGCACGCCGCCGTCGCGCCACAGGGCAGCGGAGCAGGCGGAGGTGGTGGAATCAAGGGCAAGAACCAGCATGACCTTACGGACTTGGGAACGGGGCGGCTATACTGCGCCGCAAACACGGTCATGAAAAGGAAAAGCCATGCATCCCCTGGTCCGCATCGACGCCGCCGCCCTGGACCTGGATATCGCCCTGGCCTACGCGACGCCGGACAATTTCACCGGCAGGCCGGTCTACCGCGCCGGTGCCGGCTGCTTCCTGCATGCCGACGCAGCCGGATTGCTGGCCCGCGCCGCCCAGCTGGCCCGGCCGCTGGGGTTGCGCCTGAAGGTGCTGGATGCCTTCCGTCCGGCCGAGGCCCAATGGGTGCTGTGGACCCATACGCCCGACCCCGGCTTCCTGGCCGACCCGCGCCGCGGCTCGCCGCATTCGATGGGGGCGGCGGTCGACCTGACCCTGTCGGATGCCGGCGGCGCCGAACTGGACATGGGAACCGCCTTCGACGCCTTCACCCCGCGCTCGCACCACGGCGCCCAGGACATCCCCGCCGCCGCCCAGGCCAACCGCCATCTGCTGATGGGGATCATGACCTGCGCCGGCTGGGACTTCTACCGCAATGAATGGTGGCATTATCAGCTGTTCAGCCCACGCGGCCGCTATCCGGTGCTGAGCGACACCCTGCTGGGTGCGGACCGGATGATGCCGTAGGCGGCGTCATTCGTCCCAGAAGCCGGGCAGCACCAGCACCAGCAGCACGAACATCTCCAGCCGGCCCAGCAGCATGCCGGCGGCCAGCAGCAGCTTGCCGAGATCGGGCAGGACGGCATAGCTGCCGCCGGGACCGATGACCTCGCCCAGGCCCAGCCCGACGTTGGAAATCGCCGAGGCGGCCGCCGACAGCGAGGTCATCAGATCCAGCCCCAGCAGGGCCAGCAGCATCGCCAGCACGGCGAAGGACAGGGCGTAGACGAACAGGAAGCCCATCACCGAGCCCAGCACCTCGCGGGCGATCGGCTTGCCGTTGAAGGACGGCACCAGCACCGCGTGCGGCCGCAACAGCTGGCGCACCTGCATGATGGCGTTGGCGAACAGGAACTGAAAGCGGAACACCTTGATGCCGGCCGCCGTCGAACCGGCGCAGCCGCCCACGAAGGTCAGCAGGAACAAGATCGCCACCGGCATGCCGGCCCAGCCGCTGTAATCGATCGACGTCAGGCCGGTGCCGGTCATCACCGAAACCACCGTGAAAAAGCCGTGGCGGACCGCCGTGGCGACCCCGAACCCGCGGCTGTTGATCAGCCACAGGGTGATGGCCAGCCCGCCCAGCAGCATCAGGCCCAGATACCAGTGGACCTGCTGGTTGCGGGCCACCCGTCGCCAGTCGCCCTGGGCCAGATAGAAGAAGTGCAGGAAGGGCAGCCCCCCCAGCAGCATGCCGACGCACAGGATGAAGTCGATGCCGGCCTGGTCGAAGGGCGCCAGCGACGTGTCGTGGGTTCCGAAGCCGCCGGTGGAAATGCTGGTCATGGCATGGACCAGGGCGTCGAAACGCCCCATGCCCGCCGCCCACAGGGCCAGATACAGGACCACGGTCAGGACGACGTAGACGCCGACGATGGTGCTGCCGATGCGGGCCGCCCGCGGCGTGGCCCGGTCCTGCGCCGAGATGACCTCGATGCGGAACATCTGCATGCCGCCGATATTGAGCATGGGCAGAACCGCCACCGCCATGACGATCATGCCGATGCCGCCCAGCCATTGCAGCAGGCCGCGCCACAGCAACAGCCCCGGCGGCAGACGCTCCAGGCCGGTCAGGACCGTCGAGGCGGTGCCGGTGACGCCGCTGGTCGCCTCGAACAGGGCATCGACCAGGCCCAGGTCGGGCGCCCCCCACAGAAACGGCAGGGCGGCGAACAGGCACGGAACGACCCAGCACAGCGCCGTGGTCAGATAGGCCTGCCGGATCGCCAGATGACGCCAGCCCGACCGCATCCCCAGCACCAGCGCCAGCCCGCAGGTGGCGGTCACGCCGGCCGAGACCACGAAGGCCTGCCATTCCGCATGTCCGGCCCGCCAGTCGAAGGCGGCGGGAATCAGCATGGCCAGCGCCAGCAGGCACAGGACGTTGCCGATCAGGAACAGGACGGGGCGCAGGTCGAACATCGCCGCTCACTCCCGCCAGAACGAACGCGAGAACAGGGCGATGACGGTGAACAGCTCCAGCCGGCCCAGGATCATCTCGAAGGACAACAGCCACTTGGCGGAATCCGGCAGCGGCCTGAAGGTCCCGGCCGGACCGATGATGTCGCCCAGGCCGGGGCCGACATTGCCCAGCGCCGTCGCCGACCCGGACAGGGCGGTGACGAAATCAAGCCCGGTCATGGTCAGCAGAAAGGCGAAGACGGCGAAGGACAGGAAGTACATCACCACGAAACCCAGCACCGAATCGACCACCGTCTCGGAAATCCGCCGCCGGTTGAAGTTGATGACGAAGATGCCGTGGGGATGCAGCAGGCGCTTCAGATGGACCCCGGCCATGCCGAACAGCACTTCCCAGCGGAACACCTTGACCGCGCCGGACGTCGATCCGGTACTGCCGCCGATGAAGGTCAGAAAGAAGAACACCACCACCGGAAAACCGCCCCACTGGGTATAGTCGGTCGAGGCGAAGCCGGTGGTGGTGACGATGGACACAACGTTGAAACTGGCATGGCGCAGGGCGTCGGCCGGCTCCATGTCGTTGACCCCCCATTGCCACAGGGTCAGCAGGGCGGAAAAAAAGACCAGGAAGCTCAGGTACCATTGGGTCTGGCTGTCGCGCAGCAATTCCCAGCCGCCGCGGCGCCACGGCGCCACGAACAGGGCCAGGGTGGCGCCGCCCAGGGTCATGAACAGGGTCAGGATCCACTGGATGGCGGCGCTGTCCCAGTGGCCCAGGGACGAGTCCGACGTGGAAAAGCCGCCGGTGGCCAGGGCCGCCATCGCGTGGCAGACCGCGTCGAAGAAGGACATCCCGGCCCACCACAGCAAGACGGCGCAGATCAGCGTCAGAACCGCATAGACCTGGACGATCCCCGCCGCCACCGCCGATGTCCTGGCCCGGACCTTGTCGGACTTGTCGGAGCTTTCCATCTTGAACAGCTGCATGCCGCCGATGCCGAGAAAGGGCAGCACGGCCACCGCCAGCACGATGATGCCGACACCGCCCAGCCAGTTCAGCAAGGCCCGCCACAGCAAGATGCCGCGCGGCGCGGCATCCAGGCCGATGATCACCGTCGACCCGGTGGTGGTCAGCCCCGACGACGCTTCGAAGAAACTGTCGGCATAGCTCATCTTCAGGCTGGACAGGGCAAAGGGCAACGCCCCGAAAGCGGCCATCAGCAACCATGCGGCCGTGGTCAGCAGGAAGGCCTGGCGGGTGGTGATCTTCGGCGGGCCGTCCCGCTGGGTGGCCAGCATCATGCCGGCCCCGACCAGGGCGGTGATGAAGGCCGAGGTGACGAAAACCCGCCAATCGGGATCATGGCCGACCCAATCGACCAGGGCGGGCACCCCCATCGCCCCGGCCAGAACCAGCAGCAGAATGCCATTGACGTAAATGACCGGCCGGATGTCGATCACGCGGTGTTTCCCCCTGATGCGCCTGACTATTGGCGCGACCGGGCGGCGCTGTAAAGGGATTCATGCAGAGACCGGCCGCCGTTGCTATGATCCCGCATGAGCTTTACCCGCTGCACCACCTGCGCCAGACGCTGCGGCGCCGACCGCACCCGTCTGCCCCCCAGGACCGGCTGTCATATCGGCCGGGTGGCCCGGCTGGCGGCGACCGGCCCCGAACGGCTGGAATTCGCCGGCTGTCCGCTGGGCTGCCTGTTCTGCCCGACCCCGGCCGCCAACCGGCAGGGCCAGGGCAGCGAAGCCGGCCCCCGGGCCCTGGCCGACGCGCTGCTGGCGCAACAGGCCGCCGGCGCCGCCCGCGTGGCGCTGGTCCATCCGTCCCACGTCGCCGAACAGATCCTGGAAGCCCTGGTCCTGGCGCCGGATTTCCGCCTGCCGCTGGTGTGGGTGTCGGCGGGGTTCGACGGCGTCCCGGCCCTGGCCCTGCTGGACGGCCGCATCGCCGCCTATCGGCCGGAAATGAAGTTCGGCGATGATGTCGTGGCGCGGACGGTGGCCGGCGTCGCCGGCTACGGTGCCGCCAACCGGGCGGCCGTCGCCGAGATGCTGCGTCAGGTCGGGCCGATGCGTCCGGAAACTCCCGACCGCGGCGTTCTGGTCCGCCATCGGGTCCTGCCCGACGGGCTGGCGGGAACGGCCCGGGCCCTGGCGGCATTGCCGGAAGGGACCCCGGTGCAGGTCCTGGACGATTACCGGCCGCATTTCCGCGCCGACCGTCACCCCCGCCTGAACCGGGCGCCCACCGCCGCCGAAATCGCCGCGGCCCGCCGGATCGTCCGGGACCTGGGCCTGCGGCTGTGGCCGTGACCGGAAACCCCGTCAGCCGGGCCGCCGGCCCGGCCGCGCGGCGGCCGGGTCCTGCCCGTCCTCGTCGAACAGGGCGGTCAGCTGGCGCATGACGGTCCCGCCCAGTTCCTCGGCATCCATGATGGTGACGGCGCGGCGGTAATAGCGGGTGACGTCGTGGCCGATGCCGATGGCGATCAGCTCGACGGTCGAACGGGTTTCGATGAAGTCGATGACTTCGCGCAGATGCTTTTCCAAGGTGTTGCCGGGATTGACCGACAAGGTGGAATCGTCGACCGGCGCCCCGTCGGAAATCACCATCAGGATGCGCCGCTGCTCCGGCCGCCCCAGCAGGCGCTCATGCGCCCACAACAGCGCCTCGCCGTCGATGTTCTCCTTCAGGATGCCTTCGCGCAGCATCAGGCCCATGTTGCGCCGGGTCCGCCGCCACGGCGCGTCGGCCGCCTTGTAGATGATATGACGCAGGTCGTTCAGGCGGCCGGGCTGGACCGGCTTGCCGGCGGCCTGCCACATCTCGCGGGCCTGGCCGCCCTTCCAGGCACGGGTGGTGAAGCCCAGCACCTCGACCTTGACGCCGCAGCGTTCCAGGGTGCGGGCCAGGATTTCCGCGCTCATCGCCGCCACGGTGATGGGGCGTCCGCGCATCGAGCCGGAATTGTCGATCAGCAAGGTGACCACGGTGTCGCGGAAATCGGTTTCCTTCTCGATCTTGAAGGACAGCGAATGGGTGGGATTGGCGACGATGCGGGCCAGCCGCCCGGTATCGAGAATCCCTTCCTCCAGATCGAAATCCCAGGACCGGGTCTGCTGGGCCATCAGCTTGCGCTGCAGGCGGTTGGCCAGCTTGGCGACCACGCCCTGCAGATGGGCCAGCTGCTGGTCCAGCTGGGTGCGCAGGCGGGTCAGTTCTTCCGGCTCGCACAGCTCTTCCGCCGGCACCACCTGATCGAACTTGGTGGTGAAGGGGCGATAGGGACGGTCCTGCGGGTCGCGGCCCTCGCCGGCGAACTTCGAATTGCGCCGGCTGGGGCCGCCGGGCTCTTCGGTCCCGGCCCCGGCCATCGTCAGTTCCTCGCCGCTTTCCATCCCCTGCTGCTGGCCATCGCCCTCGGCGGCGCCGGGCGCGGCCTGCGGCTGGCCGTCGCTCTGGCTGCCCTGTCCGTCCTGGTCGCTGTCGCTGTCGCCGGCGGACTGGCCCTCGCGGGCCTCTTCGCCGCTTTCCTCGGTCTCTTCGCGCTCGTCTTCCAGTTCGTTGTCGGCGAACAGCTCCAGCGCCGCCAGCAGATCCTTCAGACCACCGGAAAAGGTTTCCTCGTCGGCGATCAGGTCCTTCAGGCGGTCCAGGGTGCCGCCGATCTTTTCCTCGACATAGGGCCGCCACAGCGACACCGCATGGGCGGCGGACGGCGGCGGCGGCGCCCCCAGGAAATGTTCGCGGGCGATCAGGCGCATGGCCTCGGCCAGCGGCACCTCTTCCCGGCGGGTGACGCGGTCCAGTCCTTCGGCCCGGCACCGCTGTTCCAGGACGCCGGCGATATTGGCGGCGACGCCGGCCATGCGCCTGGCCCCCAGCGCCTCGATGCGGGCCTGCTCCACCGCCTCGTAGACCTTGCGGGCTTCGGGTCCCGGCGGCATGTACCGCCCGTGCAGCGCCTCGGTGTGATAGCGGAAGCGCAACGCCACCGCATCGGCGGTGCCGCGCAGCCGGATCAGGTCGGCCGGTCCCAGGGTGCGCGGCGGGGCAGGCAGGCGCACTTCGGTGCCGCGCACCGACGATCCGGCGGCGGCGAAGGCGACGTCCAGGTCGCCGCGGCCGGCGACGGCCCGCAGAACGCTGCCGGTGCAGCGTTTCATCAGGTCGACCGGCGATTCTTCGTTGCCGGAAGCGGAAGGGCGCTCGGACGACACCGGCCGGATCCTTTACATCACCACGCGGGCGGGGGTTTCGGGCAGTTCGGTGCCGAAGCAGCGTTGGTAATATTCGGCCAGGACCGGACGTTCGACCTCGTCGCACTTGTTCAGGAAGGTCAGCCGGAAGGCAAAGGCGACGTCGTTGAAGATGCTGGCGTTTTCCGCCCAGGTGATGACCGTGCGCGGGCTCATCACCGTCGAGATGTCGCCATTCATGAATCCCTGGCGCGACAGGTCGGCCAGCGACACCATGCGGCCGATGGTCTCAAGCCCCTCGGGCGTGCGGTAGTCGGGCAGCTTGGCGGCGACGATGGCGCATTCGGCGTCGTGCTCCAGATAGTTCAGGGTGGCGACGATGTTCCAGCGGTCCATCTGGCCCTGGTTGATCTGCTGGGTGCCGTGATACAGGCCGGTGGTGTCGCCCAGGCCGACGGTGTTGGTGGTGGCGAACAGGCGGAAGGCCGGGTGCGGCCGGATCACCCGGTTCTGGTCCAGCAGGGTCAGCTTGCCTTCGACCTCCAGCACGCGCTGGATGACGAACATCACGTCGGGGCGGCCGGCGTCGTATTCGTCGAACACCAGGGCGCAGGGGTGCTGCAGCGCCCAGGGCAGGATGCCCTCGCGGAACTCGGTGACCTGCTGGCCGTCCTTCAGCACGATGGCGTCCTTGCCGATCAGGTCGATACGGCTGACGTGGCTGTCCAGGTTGACGCGGATGCACGGCCAGTTCAGCCGTGCCGCCACCTGCTCGATATGGGTGGACTTGCCGGTGCCGTGATAGCCCTGCACCATGACGCGGCGGTTGAAGGCGAAGCCGGCGACGATGGCCAGGGTGGTGTCGCGGTCGAAGCGATAGGCGCCGTCGATGTCGGGGACATGCTCGGACCCCGTGGAGAAGGCCGGGACCTCCAGGTCCATGTCGATGCCGAAGGCCTCGCGCACCTTGACCCGGGTATCGGGCAGGGCAAGCGGATGGTCCGAGGCGAACGGGCTGGCGGAAGTGGCTTTCATATCGAGAACATCCCTGTGGTCGGGGCTTTAGGCGGAAAAGGCGTCGAGCAGAACCTTATAGGCCTGGCCGATGCGTTTGAAGCGTTCTTCGGCATCCTTGTCGCCGTTGTTGGCGTCGGGATGGTGACGTTTGACCAGTTTCTTGTAATGGGCCTTCAGTTCGGCCAGCGTCACCGGGCCGGTCAGTTCCAGGACGGTCATGGCCTCTTCTTCCGGGGTCGGCGGACGGGTGCGGGCCTTTTCCAGATCCTCGGCGACGTCTTCGAACACCCCCAGCGGATCGTCGATGCCGAAGGAAAAGCGGCGGTTCCCGGTCTTGGCCCCCAGCGGCCAGGTCTGGCGCTGCCAGGTGGTCGAACGGCGGATCTCGTCCTCGATCTGGTCGGGACTCATGCCCTTGTAGAAATCCCAGGCGGCGTTGTAGGCGCGAACATGATCCAGACAGAACCAGTAATACTGGTTCAGGCGGTCGCGCGCCTGCGGTGCCCGGTATTCGCCCGCATGGGAACAGCCGGGATGGTCGCAGGCCCGCGTGGCGGGCCGCTCCTCGGCATGATCATGCAGCTGGTGCCAGGAGCGTTTGGTGCTGGTCGAACGCATTCCGGCCATAATGAGGGCTGGCGCGCCCCGTTTCAAGGCACTGCCGCAGCGGGCCGCTCTTGACGGATGCCGCGGACACCCCCACCTGGGGCGGACCGACAGCCCATTCCCGGAGACATGACCATGACGGTGCGCGACACCATCGAGCGCAAACTGAGCGAAGCCCTGACCCCGCAGAAACTGGTGGTGACCGACGATTCGCACCGTCACGCCGGCCATGCCGGCCACCGTCCCGGCGGCGAGAGCCATTTCAGCGTCGAAGTGGTGGCCCAGGCCTTCGCCGGCAAATCGCGGGTCGAGCGCCACCGGCTGGTCAACGGCCTGCTGGCCGAGGAACTGGCCGGTCCGGTTCATGCCCTGGCCCTGGTCGTCAAGGCCCCGGGCGAGGGGTGACGAGAAACTCTCCCCCGGGATCGTGGGCGCGGTGGCGCCGCCGCGCCAGGGCCGGCGTGCCGACCGCGTAGCAATAGGCGCACCCGTGCGGGCAGCTGTCGTACTCGCCGATGTCGCGGCTTTCGTGACAGCCGCAATCGGGCCGGTTGCCCTTGACCCGGGCCTTGATCGTCCGGGGCAGGCCCCAGCCGGCGGCGACGTCTTCCAGACGGCGGGCGTCGACGCAGGCCGCCGGGCCGGTTCCGGGCACGATGACCGCGCTTTGCGAACAGACGCTCAGCCGCAGGCCGAAGCGCCCGGCCAGCGCGGCCAGGTCTTCGGCCAGGGCGCGCTTGTCCGCCAGCGGCGGATCGTTCCAGCACAAACCGTGCGCCCGGGCGGCGGCATCCAGGTTGCGGATGCTTTTGCGGTAGATGGTGGCGAAGGACATCTGGCATTCGTCCACCGCCCCGGCCAGGTCCCCGGCCAGCCGGGCGAAGCCGTCCCGATGAAAGGCGGCCGGAGTGAGCGAGGAAAACAAGATGGGATCATAGCGCCAGACCACGGCGCGCGGCCCGAATTCGGCGGCCAGGTCCCGCACGGCCGCCACCGCCCGGGCGGGCTCGATCACCGACCGCTCCAGCGCCCGCGGATAGCCGGTGACCGTATGGCTGACCACGAAGGGGATGCCGGCCTCGCGCACCAGCCGCAAGGCCGGCAGGAACGGCTGGACATTGCGGGTCCAGAACACGAATCCGTCGACGCCGTCGCGCAGGGAAACCGTGGAATCCGGCCCGCCATAGGGGTTGCGGACCCTGGCGTGGCCGGCCCGGAAACGGTTGACGAACCACGGCCCGTAAAAAGCCGGAATGTCGGTGCGGAAGCTGGCCGAAACGATCATCCGGCGATTGTCGGCCCCCTTCGCCGCGGCGGCAAGGCTTTGCGATGTTGCAGGCCCCCGCTCCCACCCTATATAAGGCCCGGGATGGCGCTTTCGGGCGCCGACGGATTTTTCGGACCGCACCCTGCGGCCTGAACGCGAGAGGACGACATGAGCAAAGTAATCGGCATCGACTTGGGCACCACCAATTCCTGCGTCGCGGTGATGGAGGGCAAGACCGCCCGCGTCATCGAGAACGCCGAGGGCATGCGCACCACGCCGTCGATGGTGGCCTTCGCCGATTCCGGCGAACGGCTGGTCGGCCAGCCGGCCAAGCGTCAGGCGGTGACCAATCCGACCAACACCTTGTTCGCCATCAAGCGCCTGATCGGCCGCCGCTTCGACGATCCGATCACCAGGAAGGACATGAATCTGGTCCCCTACCACATCGTCAACGGCGACAACGGCGATGCCTGGGTCGAGAGCGGCGGCAAGAAGCAGAGCCCCAGCCAGATTTCCGCCTTCATCCTGATGAAGATGAAGGAAACCGCCGAAGCGTATCTGGGCGAGGCCGTGACCCAGGCGGTGATCACCGTTCCGGCCTATTTCAACGACGCCCAGCGCCAGGCCACCAAGGATGCCGGCCGCATCGCCGGCCTGGA